>CAIMTB010000259.1 GCA_903844265.1 uncultured Verrucomicrobiota bacterium | reverse complement strand
GCTCCCACGCCCCGGGGCGTGGGAGCGTGCTGCGGTTCAGGCCTTCCAACCGTGGTTCTCGCGAACCTGGATCATGGATGCGAGAATGTTGTTCCAGGTCTCCTGCCGCCTCATGACGTCGTTCGGGAACATGCAGCCGTCCCAGCAGATGTGCTTCAATTTCTTCGTGACCTTGCCCGCCTCGTCACGCAACCAGTAGCCCGCATCGCGCGGCACGTTGAGCTTGCCGTTCGGGTCGGTGACCGGACAGTGCTTGCCCGTCTTCTCGTGGTCCCCGGAACCGCGGACCGTGGCGTCGTTTTGAGCCACATGGAAGTCGATCGTCCACGGGCGCATCGCGTTGGTCATCTTCTTCATCGCCTTGTGGAACGTCTCGGGTTCCCACCGGAACTTCTCAGGCACGATCCGGTGCTGCTCCGCGTTGCACCCAAGCAGGTATAGCAGGGTGTGGGCCATGTCCGCCTGGAACCCGACCACCTTCGGCATCCCCGTCTCCTCGAGCGTCGCCAGCATGTACTTCCACGAATGCATGCCGCCCCAGCAGATCTCGCCTTCCGCCGCAAGACGCTCACCGTGCGCCTTGGCCACCTTGCCGCCTTCCCGGAAGGTCTTCGCGATGAGCAGGGTGTTCCCCTTCGGATCCTTGTCCCAGTCCGTCACTGAAGCCGCAGAATCGATGCGCACGACGCCATACGGGCGGACCCCCAGTTCGCGAAGCTTCTGCCCAATGCGGCAGGCCTTCCGCACCGCGGTCACCCAATTCGCCCGCTTGGTCTCGTCCCCCATCGCGGATCCCTCGAACCACACCGGCGCCACCACCGAGCCCACCACGAAACCCCTGGAACGAATCTTGTCGGCAAGCCGCTTGAGATCGTCATCCGAGATGTCGATCGAGACGTGCGGGTCGTAGAGGAACAAGTCCACGCCGTCGAACTTGATGCCGTTGACCTCCGCCTTGGAGGTGAGGTCGAGCATCGTGTCGAGGTCGATGCAAGGTTCCGCGCCGGGGCTGCCTTTGCCCACCAGGCCAGGCCACATCGCGTTGTGAAGCTTCGGGAAGTTGTTCGCTGCCGGAGTGCTCATAGGTCTTTCGATGAACTTCGAAATCAGGTGTCCGCTCGGGATGCCCGAACGCTAGCAACCGGTCCTGCTCGCGCAAAGGGAAACTCCGCCGAACCCTGTCTGACGCACCATCCACGAGTTGTCGGTGATACGGCGGCCTCTCCCAGGGCGCCGTGCCTGGGTGCGTCCGCGAAGGACGGGCGCGCCCTGCCGTCAATCTTAACAAGGGGACAGGTCTTTCATTGGATCCCCTCCATCCTTGAGAATCTCTCCAGGTGCGCCATCGTCTGGACGCCATGCCGCACGCTCTCGCCGGCCAACGCCCGGCCCCGGAAACGCTCCTCGATGTCGACCGTCTCGAACGCGATTACTATTCCCAGCGACCCGATCCTGCCGACCTCTCACAGGCCGTCAGTTTCGGAACGAGCGGCCACCGTGGCACCTCGTCCAACGCCAGCTTCACGGAAGCCCACATCCTTGCGATCACGCAGGCGATCTGTGATTACCGCTGTACCCAGGGCACCAACGGACCGGTGTTCATGGGCATGGATACCCACGCCCTTTCCGCCGCCGCCCAGCGTACCGCCCTCGAGGTTCTCGCGGCCAACAACACCCCGGTGTACCTGCAGGAAGGCGGTGGCTTCACACCCACTCCCGCCGTCTCGCACGCCATCCTGGCCTACAACCGTGATCGAGCCTCCGGCTTCGCCGACGGCATCATCATCACCCCTTCCCACAACCCCCCCGGCGACGGCGGCTTCAAGTACAACCCGCCCTACGGCGGCCCTGCCGATAGCGATGCCACCGGCTGGATCCAGGACCACGCCAACGAACTCCTGCGCCACCACAACACCGGCGTCCGGCGCATCCCCTACGAGAACGCCGTCAAGGCTCCCAACACCCGCGCCCACGACTTCATTCTCCCCTACGCCCGCGACCTCGGGAGCGTCGTCAACCTCGACGCCGTCCGCGCCGCGGGAGTCCGCATCGGCGTGGATCCCCTGGGTGGCGCCGCGGTCAAGTACTGGGAACCGGTGCAATCCCTGTGGGGTCTGGATCTTACGGTGGTGAATCCTGGCGTGGACCCGAAGTTCGGCTTCATGACCCTCGATCACGACGGCAAGATCCGCATGGACTGCTCGAGTCCGTTTGCGATGGCGAGCCTGATCGGGTTGCGTGGGGGGTTCGACGTGGCCTTCGGAAACGACCCCGACGCCGACCGCCACGGGATCGTCACGCCGTCGGGTCTGATGAACCCCAACCACTATCTCGCCGTG
>CAIMTB010000258.1 GCA_903844265.1 uncultured Verrucomicrobiota bacterium | reverse complement strand
GGATGGTCGGTGCGGACGCGGAGCCCGACGTGTTCGCATACCAGGGTATTGGTGACGGCGAACGACAGCCGGGCCTTGTCCAGGGGGAGCTGGGCGCGGACCTGTTCTCCGCCTTGCAACCGTGCGGCAAGCGCGCGGCCGTCGCTTTCACCGATCACCACCGCGGGGATCGTCACGTAGTCGGTGCCGTCGGGCGTGAAGAATTCGTTGCGTAAAAAGCTGTTGTAGATCACGGCGAACGAGGCCCCGGCGCGGGCGGCACGCTGGATCTGGTCCCGGGTGGACGCGCCTGAACGCTCGATGAGCGCTGCCCGGCCGTGGAGGAGGCCCGGGGTGAGTTCGGCGGCCGCAACGCCTACAAATGTAAGCGGCAGCTCGGCCGTCGGGTCGTCGGGATGGGGGCCTCGGGCGGGAAGGCATCGGAGGCTGGTGCTCGTGAGGTTGGTGCCGGTTGCGAGGACGCGCAGTCCGTCGTCGGGGATGTCGAGCAGGGTGTTGGTCGGGAAACGGAGGGTGACCAGGGGCGGTCGGTTGATCCAGGTGCGGGCGAGTTGGACGGCCTCGGTGGCGTTGGGAATGCCGTAGCCCTGGTTGTCGCCGACCTGGAATCCGGCGCCGTTGGCATGCACCGCGGGATCGGACGCATCGTAGTAATGAGACGCGAGGACGAAGATCTGCTGGACGTCCCGGTAGGTGAGGGCGGGATTGGCGGCGAGCATGAGCGCCGCGATCCCCGAGACCAGCGGGGTCGAAGCCGAGGTGCCGTTGAAGCCGCTGGATCCGTGGGCGTAGTCCGCAAGGGTGCCGAGGTCCGACCAGTTGAGACCTGCCGTCCCGACCTGGTCCGTGGTGACGAGGTTTTCGGTCCGGGCGATGGGGTCGTTCTGGTCGCCGCTGAGGGCGCCGACGAGGAGACAGGCGCCGGGATTGGAATAGCTCGCGGCACGGCCGTCGTTGCGAACCGCGGCGACGTCGATGAAGCGCGGATCGTTGCCGGTGGCGTCGTCATTGGCGTTGGCGTCCAGGGTGCCGTGCGTCGGATTGATGTAGCGGCCATTTCCGCCTGCGTGGACGAGGATGACGCCACGGCCACCGCGGCCGGAGGTGATGGCGTTGGAGATCCCGATGGATTCGAGGGTGCTGACGCCGAGTTGGGTTGGGTCCGCGTTGCCCCAGCTGAGGTTGAGCACCTGGATTTCACCGGGACGATACTGGTACATGTCCATCGTCCGCTCCTCGGTGGCGAGGTTGCCGCCTTCGTCGAAGACCGTGAGGCTGGTGAGCGTCGCGGCGGGGGCGACGCCGGTGACGCCGATGCCGTTGTCGCCTCTGGCGGCGGCGAGGCCGGCGACGCAGGTGCCGTGGGGATCGGTGATGCTGGCGACTGGAAGATTACGGATGAAATCGAAGTGGGGGGCGCCGAGCGCGGCGGCGGCGAGGTCGGGGTGCGCGGTTTCGAAGCCGCTGTCGCAGATGCCGATGTTGACGCCTGCGCCGCGGGTGAAGGTCCAGGCGCCGCGCGGGTTGATGTCGGGGCCGAGGCGATGACCGTCGGCGTCGCGGTTCTCGAGGTGCCACTGGAGGGTGAAGAAGGGATCGTAGGGGCGTGGCGCGAAGCGGGAGTGGAGGCGGACGGGATGTTGGAGGACGGGGGCGGCGTGGAGGATGGCGGGATGGCTTGCGAGTTGATGGGCGGCGCGGGCGGCGGCCCAGGCATCGGAGGCCTGGAGGATCCAGGTGTTGGGGGTGACCTGGCGATCGGCCTGGAGGCCGACTGAGGCGATGTCCTGGGCGGGCCAGGGCATGGATTCGCGGAGTTGGATCACGACGCGATCGCCGGACCATGCGTGGTGGGAGCTGGTTGCGGAGCGGAGCGCGAGTCTCGATCCGGAAAAGCCGGTGGCTCGTTGGAGCGTGGCACGCGTGGTGCGCCAGTGCTGGATCTGGGTGCCGGTGAAGTGGAATTCGACGTCCTCCTCGAATTCGCGGACCGACGCCTGGCAGGGCAGGGTGGCGAGCGCGATCAGCAGCAGCGCCATTGCGCGCGTGGGAGACGTCATAGCGACGTCGGAAGCTAGCATCGGAATGGATGCGAGGGAAAGACGGCGTCGACGCGCCGGCGCCCTCTATCCCGGTGCATCCATAGACTGACGGTAGGGCTCACCCTTCCCCGAAAATCATCAGACTAGACATGGCACGCCGCCTGCCTCAGGCTGAAGGCTGTGATTGGGGCCGTCAAAGTCAGTGGACGCTGGATCGATCTGGCGCTTTTGGATCGTCTGAGCCGCCGCTCGCAGGGGCCGACGCCACCGG
>CAIMTB010000257.1 GCA_903844265.1 uncultured Verrucomicrobiota bacterium | reverse complement strand
CTGATCGGCTACGGCGACGTGGAGGGTTCCCGATGAGGCCCCGCCACAAGGAAAACTCCGGGAAGAAGCTCTCGAAGAGCGGTCATCGCAAAATCGAAACCATCATCGCCCGCGGTTGGCGCCCAGGTGATCGCGTCGCGGACTTCATGCGAGGAATCAAACTCGCTGGCCGTGTCTACTCCGAGGAAGTGCGAGGTGGGGAATGACCTTCTCCACGACATCGCCGCGGGCCGCCATCACGGCCGCAGACATCACGATCCTACCTGAGTTCCAAAACCTGATCCCGCCCCTGTCGGCCGAGGAGCTCGACCAACTTCAAAACTCCATCTGCGCTGATGGTTGCATCGATCCTCTCATCGTCTGGAAGGGCAAGGGCATCCTGCTCGATGGGCACAACCGCTACGCCTACTGCAAGGCCAACGGGATCGAGTTCAGGGTCCACGAGCTGCGCTTCTCGGACCACAACGAGGCCCGCAACTGGATCATCCTAAACCAGCTCGGGCGCCGGAACCTGTCTCCCGAAGCCGCCACCATCCTTCGCGGCAAGCTCTACAACGCGGCGAAAAAGGCAGTCAGCAATCCGGATGGGTTGGGCGGCAAGTCTGGGAAGATTGATGAAGGCAAGAGTTGCCCTCAACAAACGACCGCCGCCCAGATAGCCGCCAAGACCGGTGTCAGCGAGCGCACGATCAAGAACGACGGAGCGTTCGTAGAAGCCTGCGACACGCTGGGAATCACCCAGGCCGTGATGGCCGGCAAGCTCGACGCGCCACGCGCTGCGGTGATCGAGGTGGCAAAGTCGCTTCCGGAGAAGCCGAGTAAGGAGCAGGTACGGAAGGCGGCCTTGGAACTCGGTTCAGAGAAGAAGAAACGGCGAGAGCCCTGGTTCGAGAACGTGACGGCAGGCATAGCGTCCCATCATGTCGGAAATCTGGTTCGCCGATGGTGGAATAAGTGCCCAGAAAAGCACCGTCCCAACCTCAGGGAGAAATTCATCCAGGCGGTCGAATTCATTACACGCGATGAATCCACCGATGGCGGAAAGGACGGTGCCGCGTGACCCTCACCTGTCCACCCCGTCCGGAGCACGGGATCCACGGTTGGCTAATGACCGCGACGAACAAGCTTCGGCATCATCATCAGCCCGCGGAGTGTGCGCGGATCATCGCGGATCTATGCCGCGGTGCTCGCCGGGAGGTTCCTCCCAACGAGATTGACGCGGCCATTCGTAAAGGATTCGCCGACATCAATCGCACGGCGGGAACGTTTCATGTTCCGACCTATCGAGTAAGTGCGCCTAAGTGGCCTGAACCTGACTTAGAGGCACGCGCCAAGGTAATCGCCTCCGGATTCAGTCTGGCGGACCTGTGGGAAAGCTCGCCGGTTCGCATGGATGACTCGGCACCGGGGACCGAGGCAATCATCGACGCGCTATTCCCTGGCAATCCGCTCCTGTGCTGCGGTGCCGGTAAGACCGCGGCAGTAACAAACACCCGCGAGTCATTCCGGGGACGGTTGGCTGACCTGCAACTCGTCGTCCCAAGTCCTATGTCAGCCATGACAGGACTTTCCCAGGATGGGAGGCAATCCCAGCGGTGCTTAGACAACACCGGACCCCGCCGCTACCTCGTCGTTGAATGCGACGAAGGCACGGTGGACGAACAGGCCGCGATTATCGCGCACCTAAGCGATTTCGCTCCGCTCGTGCTGGCGGTGCATAGCGGTGGGAAAAGCCTTCATGCCTGGTTCAAGGCCCATGCTGATGAACAGGTCAGCCGCCGATTCTTCACCCACGCGGTGAGGCTCGGTGGCGACCCCGCCACCTGGTGCCGGTGCCAATTCGTCCGGATGCCCGGTGGCGTCCGGGACAACGGAGCAAAGCAACTCGTCTGGTTCTTCAACCCCTCCTCCTCAAATGCGAACTGACCTCGTCGAATACATTGCGCTCCCCGGTGAGGGGGCATTCGTGCTCCCACCGTGGAGGACATGGGGCGAATTGGACGTGCTCGACCTGCCGACCCCGCCCTCCGTCGTGGACGGGTTGTTGCGACGCGGTGAGGTGGGTGTCTTTGGCGGTGCATCCAAGTCATTCAAGAGCTGGGCCGGTCTGGACCTCGCCGTCGCCGTCGCCTGCGGCCGGGAGTGGATGGGCCGCCAGTGCGTCACCGGGCGAGTCCTGATCGTGAACTTGGAACTTCCGGAATGGGCGATCCGGAAGCGCATTCGGGAAATCGCATCGGCCCGGGGTGTCAGGATCGAACCGGACGCCATCGTCGTCTGGACACTCCGCGGACACATGGCCAGCCCCGAGCAACTACGGGAACGCATCGCCGCGGAGAAGTTGGACAACCTCGCCCTGGTGATCGTGGACCCGGTTTATCGACTTCTCGCCGGCAGGGATGAGAACCACGCCGCCGATATCAACGACCTGCTCGGTAAGATCGCCGGCATCGCCCTGGACACCGACGCCCATGTCCTGCTCCCGGCACACTTCGCCAAGGGCAACGCCAGCGGGAAGGATGCACAGGACCGGGTGAGTGGATCCGGGGTGTTCGCCAGATTCCCCGACTCGCTGGTGACCCTCACCCGCCACGAGCAGGACGAATGCTTCTCCCTGGAATCTGTCCTCCGGACGTTTCCGCCATCCCCCGCCATCGTCGTGCGGTGGAAGCATCCCGTCTTCATCGTGGACGGTTCCCTTGATCCTACCCGTCTGAAACAACCCGACACCGGACGACGGCAGCAATACGACTCGGTGAAGCTCGCCGACCTGCTGAGGGCAACCCCGCTCAGTTCCCTCGAATGGCAGAAGGCCGCCGCGGACGCCCTCGGAATGCCGCGGAAGACGTTCATCGATTACCGCGACCGCCTCGTGAATCAGCGTGGAGTCATCAAATCCGCCACCTCCGACAGCTATTACATCCCCCAAGAACCGCTGCATGAAACATCTGTCTCATCGTAGTGGCGGAAACGTTTTCGCCAGTTTCCGCCATTCTCGCCATACGGCACGAGGGAGGGGGTGGCGGAAATGTATATATACATTCCGCCGCCGCCACCTGCCCCAAACCCCACCCGGGGAAGAATGAATCCGCCACCCCATCCGCCACCTGACATGAAAACCGTTCACCTACTCATTCAAACACCCGAGGGATCAGCCTTCACCCTCATCGGCCCGCCGCCCAGAGACGACGGCCCGAACCACGACTTGCTTACGAACGCCGCGGGCACGGTGTTGTTCCGGCTGCCGAAGGAGTGGGTCACCCGATCCACCGAGGCAGAAACCGCGGCACGCATCGCGGAAGACGCCAAACGCCGGAAGGCAGACGCATCGAGGAACTGACTATGAACCCACACACACTCCAAGACCTCGCCGCTCTTGTCGGGCAGGCCGACTGCGCCCTCGTCGCCGCCACGTCCGGCCGCGGCATTGATGGTCACGGTCACCGACTGCCGGACCTCGACGCCAACCTCGACCGCGCACTCGCCGCCCTGGTTGACGCTGGGCGAATCGCCGAGGCAATGCGTGACGACAGGCGAGCGAATGATTGCGACGCGCCTGCGGGCATCGTGGAGCGTTTGCGGGCCATGCCAATATGCTATGGGAACCCTACAGATAGGGTTTTAGCCGGCTTGGTCGGCTGCACCCCTGCAAGCGTTCGTG
>CAIMTB010000256.1 GCA_903844265.1 uncultured Verrucomicrobiota bacterium | reverse complement strand
CTTTTGCTGGAATAAACGACGGATACGTACGCAAAACGAAGCCCCTCCCGGGGCTTCGTTTCAAATCCTGAGGGTATTGGGCAGGACGCCTGCGCTCCGAAGAATCCCTGCCGGTTAAGCGCCGGCAGGGTGTGGAGTCGGCCGCTCTAGGGCCTCTTGAGTCGGTAGAATCGGGCCTTCTGGGCTGGCTGGAAGTCCTCGACGAAGGGCGATGTCGGGGCCGGGGTCACTGCTGTCCAGGCTCCGGTCACCGATGGCGCGGACTCGAGGCTGCCGGTTCCGGTCCATGTCAGGGTGACTTTGCCGCTCTTCACGGTGGAGGACAGGAACTTGAGGGGCTCGACGGCGTCCTCGGGGGCATGCAGCCGGATGGAATCGACGCCCATCCAGTTTCCGCCGCCGTCGGCGCTGTAATTGACCCCCTTGAGACTGACGATGTTGTCGGCGCCGAGACCCAGTTGGGCGTTGACGCTGGACAGTGTGAAAGCGGGGCTTGTGAAGTCGACACCCAGCTGGTTTGTGCCGATGGCAATCTCGGGCTGCACGAGGACCCCGTTGAAATAGACCTCGACCCCGTAGTGCGGATTGGCTGCGCTGGTATCCAGATTCAGGGCGTCGAACGTGACGGCCACCTTGTCGGCAGCTTTCAGCGTGGTCGGGAGGTTGAAATGGTAGCGGAGGATGTTATCCGATCCGGCGAAAGCGCGTTCAGCGGCCTCCTCGTTGCGCGGCACGATGCCGAGCGGGACGTAATCACCGTTCGCAGGGATGGCCTTGGTGTAGGAGCCCGCGAAGTAATAGTCATTGTCGGCACGCTGGTCGACCTTCGGACTGTGCGCCGAGCCGGGGAGATCGTTCACGGCACCGTTCTCCTGGACGAAGGTCGTGTTCGCCCCGCCGCCACTGCCGAGCGGCCATGCGTTGTCCTTGAGCCCGACAGACCAGGGGAACACCGGGGTCGGCATGGGATCAAGATTCACATAATCGATACCCATCCATGCGCCGCCGCCATCCGCGCTGTGATTGATTCCCTTGAGCGTGAGGATGTTGTCGTAACCGGGTCCCACTTCCGCATTCACACTGGCCAGCGTGAATGGAGGAGTCGTGTAATCGACGTCCAACTCCGGCGTCCGAATAAGGATCTCGGGCTGGACCAGCACGCCATTGAAATAGATTTCAACGCCGTACTGGGGATCCGTGCCGCTGGTGTCCAGGTTGGACGCGTCAAACGTGACCATCACCTGGTCCGTGGGCTTGAGGGTGGTCGGAAGATTGAAATGATAGCGCTTGTTGTTGTCGGAACCGGCAAACGCGCGCTCAGCAGCTTCCTCGTTCACCAGGACGATGCCGACAGGCTCGTAGGCGCCATTGCTCGCGATGACCTTGGTGTATTCGCCCGCGAAATAGTAGTCGTCGTCGGCCTGCTGGTTGATTTCCGGACTCGCGGGATTGCCTGGGAGCTCGTTTGACCCGCCTTCCTGGACGAAGGTGGCATTGGCCCCGCCGCCATCTCCCACCGGCCATCCATTGTCATCCTTGCCGAGGGACCACGGAAACGGCGGCGGGACGACCGGATTCAGCTGCACGTAGTCGAAGCCCATCCAGTTGCCGCCTCCATCCGCGTTGTAGTTGACACCCCGAAGGCTCACGATGTTGTCGAAGCCGGGGCCGACCTGCGCGTTGACTTTCGCGAGCGAAAAAGCGGGGGTGCTGTAGGTCTTGTTCAGCAGATCCGGCCGCACGATGAGCTGCTCCTGTACCCGCACGTTATTGAAGTAGACCTCCACGCCGTACCGGGGATCAGCCGCGTCACCCTGCAGGCTCAGCGGGTCGAAGCTCACGGACAACAGGGTATTGGAGCCCAGGGTCGCCGGGAGATTGAAGTGGTATCGCAG
>CAIMTB010000255.1 GCA_903844265.1 uncultured Verrucomicrobiota bacterium | reverse complement strand
TCGGCAGTCACAGCCGGCAGGCCCATGGGGTAACCGGTCTCGCTGCGGATCGTCGGGTTCTCCGAGTCAACTGTGAACCGCGGGTCCGGCGAATTGATCCGGCCGTATCGGCCCACGGGGTCATTGATCCGCACACGGGCCCCGGTGGTGGCGTCGAAGAGAATGCCACCGACACGCATTTCGCCGTTGGCATAGTCGATGAAGTTGATGTAGCCCGAGCCTGAGTTGAGACCCTGCTGGGAGATATCGATCAGCCCAGCGATGTAGTCGACGGTCCCGTTGCCATTCTCCACGCGATTCCCGACCACATGGACCTCATAGCTGGCGAGGGGCGCCGGCGAATCGTTCAAGGCCATGCCGGTCTGCGTCGGGCCGTAGGGGGCCGGAGCCTGATCGAAGAGTTGCGCCCAGCTCAGTTGGTTGGCCGGGAGGAGGACCAGGAGGTTGTCCGGCACGATGATCGTCTTGCCATTCACCTGGAGCGTGCCCCCGCGGAGCAGGCCGGCGACGTTGACGTTGGCAGGGTTGAGCGTGGCCTCCTGCAGGAAGCCGGTGATGTCGAACTGCGAACTGACCGGCAGTGGGATCTGCGCCTGGGCCGACGGCGCCCACACTGAGGCGACCAGCGCCAGCAAGGCGGCTGCGTGTTTGAACCATTTTCTTATCATATAGTATCCTTGGCTTTCGGTGTCGTGGGTTGGGTGGTTGTTTGTTGGTAGAAGGTGATCGGGTGATCTTGGGATGGTACTGGATCGGTAGAGAGTGAGTGATTCGCTTCGTGGACGGACTCGGGTTTCATCTCATTGAACCGTCAGAGACCAGCCGCCCTTGAAGTTGCCGCTGCTGCCGGCCAGGTCGTCGAAGACGTAGAGCGACCAGATGCCGTCGGCGACGGTGCCGTTGAAGACGGAGAGGGGCGACGTGTAGGGACCGGCGGGGGCCGGCGAGGGGAGCTTGCTGCGCTGGCCGACCAGGGTCGGCTTGTAGGTGCCGCTCACCAGCGGGCCCGTCGAGGGCAGCGACTGGGTCGCCGCGTCGTCGAAGGTGAGGGCCACCCCGTTGCAGGGCTGCGTGCCGCCGGTGTCCGCCATGATCAGGGCCTTCAGGCCGGTGGGTCCGACGAGCAAGAACTGCAGGTCGCTGGGCCGGGTGTGAGTGAGGCTCTTGATGTCGACGGTGATCTTGTTGATCTTGGTGGGCGTGTTCTTCACCCTGACCTGGACGGGGTACGAATTCGCCGCGCCCGAGGCCGGAATCATGATGTTCCCGCGCTTGACGAAGACGGAGGGGACGCCGCACCAGGACACCCGCGCTTCCGGAATCGGGACCGAATCATAGGCCCCGGCGCCGTCCAGGCTGAGCCGGAAGGCGTCCACGATCGTGCCCTTTTTGGAGCCGCCGTCCCAGACCACGAGATCGACAACCACCGGGGCCATGGCGCCCTCGAAATTGAGGTCGAAGCTCAGGGGCGCCGGGGTGGTGGCGCCGGGTGCGATGCCGGTCGTGATGATTTGACGGCGATCCCTCCGGCCGGAACTCCAATTGGACGGAGTGGCGTCGTCGAAATTGCTGAACCCCGGCTTGGCAAACGCATCCGCCGGGTCCCCCACAATGAAGGCCTCGATGGTGTCATAGAAGCTCGTGCCGGTCGGGGTGTAGGTGATCCTCTGGGTGAAGGTCTGGGCCTCCGCCGAGTGGGCGAGTCCCAGCGCCAGCCCGCCGAGGAGCAGCGAGAGGATCTTGTGCTTGAGGCGCTCCGGGCTCAGCGCCCCGAGCAGCCCGCGGGCGACTTTCGGTCCGCGCGGGAGCCCCGCTCCGGACCGCGAGGTTTGGTTTCTGTGTGAGTCTTGCATCATAACGTTGGCTTTCTTCTGGGTTGTTAGTCGGTTGGTAAGCATTTCGAACAGGTAGGGTCTGAAAATCACATGGGCGCCCTCTGGGCCGCGGCGGAAAGCTTCATCCGGCTTTCGGAGTCGATGAGAAAGTGACCCGAGGTCACGATTCGTTCCCCGGGTTCGAGCCCGGCGAGGATCTCGACCTGGTCACCGAGGTGGCGGCCGGTCTCCACGTTGCGCGGCGCGAAGAACCCTTCGGCCTGCTCGACAAAGACGGTCGCCTTCAGCCCGGAGTGGAGGACGGCGTCGGCGGCGACCGCCAGGGTGGACGGGAGAGGGACGGGCAGCGCCACGTCCACGAACATCTCGGGCCGGAGCGCGATCCCGGGGTTGTCGACCTCGAGCCGCAGCTTGAGGGTGCGAGTGACAGGGTCGAACTGGGGGAGTGAGTCGCCGACCTTGGCGGAAAGCGCCTTGTGCTGGCCGGGGATGGACACCTCGGCGGCGGTGCCGGGCGGGAGATGTTCCGCTTCATCGGCGCTGACATCCGTCAAGACCCACACGTGCGTCAGGTCCGCGACCCGATAACATTCCATGCCCTTTTCGAACTTCAGGCTCGGGGTCAGGCCCTGGGCGAGGATGATGCCATCCGCGGGAGCCAGGATCCTGAAGTTGGGAGGAACCACGCGGGTTTTTCGGATCTCCTCGATCTGGAGGGCCGAGATGCCAAGGGTTTGCAGCCGGTCGGTGGCGAGCCGGACGTTGTCGTTGACCACGCTGATCTGCGCGGGGGTGTTCGCGCCACCTGCCATCTGGCGGTCGACGACGTCGACGGCGGTCAGGAAGCCCTGGATGGTGGTGCGGAGGTCGGGCGCGGCGTACGTGGCGAGCCACTGGTCCTTCTTGACCGCGGAACCGACGGTCACGGCGGAGACCTCGCGCACGAGGCCCTCGGCCCCGGCGTTGACGTGATAAATGCGGCGGTCGTCGGGGACCACGCGGCCAAAGAGGCGGAGGGTGTGGGTTCCCGAGAACGTCCCGACGGAACCCACGCGGACGCCGATGAGTTGCTGTTGGTCGGGGGTGATGCGGACCGCACCCGGAGCCGTCGAGTCGGACGGCTTCGCGGATCCGGTCCCGGCGTCGGCATAGACCGGCTGCAGCTTCATGCCGCACGGCGCCAGCCCGGGGTGATCCGAGGTGTGCGCCGGGTTCATGGGGTCGACGTAGTAGAGGACCCGGCTGCCGGCCTGCCCACCGGCGGCGGGCGCTTTGTGACTACCGTATAGGGTGCCGGTCACAAAAAGCGCCGCGCCGACGGCGAGGGTCATGAGACTGAGAGTGGATCTCTTCATGTCCGTCTTGGGCAATGGGGCCGCCGGGTCTCGTGAGTAGGCCTACCTGATTTCCCAGCCGTACATCATGGCGTGGTCCTCGTGGGCGAGGTTGTGGCAGTGGGCCACGTACCGGCCCGTGAAGGTGCGGAAGTTGCGGTAGAGGACGACCTCCTCACTCGGGTCGAGATTCACCACGTCCTCCTTGCCGATGTCATCCACGTGCCGCGAATCGGCGTTGGCCGTGGGCACCCCGTTGCGCGAAAGGACCTGGTGTTCCTCCATGTGCATGTGCATGGGATGGCTCCAACCACCGCCGCCGTTGCGGATCACCCACAACTCGGGCACGCCCTTGCTGACGATGGCCTGGGGGAACATCCCGTTGGGATCGGAGCGGTCGAAGGCATGACCGTTGATCAGCCACTCGATTTCCCCGCCATAGACGCCGCTCCGCTGCAACTCGAAGGTGCGGACCGTCAGATTCGCGAGGTTCTTGGGTTTGGCCGGGATGGGCCGCAGCTTCAGCGCGGGAACACCGCCGGAGGTCTTCAGGGTGGCCTTGCCGTTGACCAGTTTCGTGTAGTCGAGGGGGTTGACGCTGTTGTCGGGTGCGTTGTCGCCGATGATGATCTTGATCATCGGGACCTGGTAGGTCGGGTCGAAGGCCAGGTCGGGGGTGGTGTTGCCCGCGTCGTCCTTGGTGAGCGCGGTGTTGTTCATCTTGCGCCCGTTCACCATTTTCGCGGTGTTCACGAGGTAGATGACATCGCCCTTGGTCGTCGGGGTGCCGTCCATGTATTTGGAGAAATCGACGATGAACTCGCGGCGCTTGGCGGGCCAGATCTCGAACTTGTCGCGGACGATGGGATAAGGCAGGAGCCCGCCCTCGCTGGCGATCTGGGTCCAGATCATGCACTGCTTGCCGTCGGGGAGCTGCCACTGGCCCTGGAGGGCGTCGCCGGCGCGCTGGATTCGGTTGACGTCGTGCGTGGCCATGGCGGGCTGGGGTCCGCCGGACGAACTCATGAGCGAGAGCTCGTACTGGCGGGCGATGGAGGCGCCGAGGAAGCGGAGCCGGTAGCGGCGGCGCTTGACCGTCATCACCGGGTAGGCCGTGCCGTTGACGGTAAAGACATCGCCCACGAAACCGTGGTTGGGCAGGTGCTTGAAGAAGGTCTGCCCCCACCACTCCGGATGCGTCTCGCCCGCCCCGGTGTGTGCGTCCTTGTGCTGGGTGACGCCGTCATCGATACGGCAGTCAAAGAGTGCGAGGGGGATATCGTACTCGATGCGCTGGTTGTAATCGATGCCGTTGGCGGCTTTGCCACCAATGTACTTCGGAACACCCGGCAGATGGAGGCCCTTCGTCGCGAGTTCGTCGCCCGGATCCAGCTTGGGATCGTAGATCGGGTACAGTCCCACCATGCCCTTGTACACGTTGGCGCCGGTGTGTCCGTGAGTGTGGTCATGGAACCACAGGAACGACTGCTTCTCGTTGTCGTCGCCGCCGGCGGGGTAGTTGAGATACAGGTTGTCGCACCAACCGCCGCACTGCCCCACGATCTGGCTCGGATGGTAGCCGCCATCCTTGTGATTCGGATTGCCGTCGGACTCGGGAGCGGTGTGGCCGTTGTGGAGATGGGTGAGGAACTTGGCCTCCGGGTCGCCGAAGTTGCCGCGGTCGAGATTGAGCGGGTTGTCGGCCAGGTAATTCTGGAAGCGCACCAGCGCGGGCTGGCCGTACCGGCCATAGATCATCGGGCCGGGGAACGTGCCGTTGAACCCGTAGATGGTGCTCTTCGGCAGAACCGCGGTGCCATCCGCAGCGAGCGTCACCGGCGAGCCAGGCGGCGGCGTGGTGGGATTGCCGTTGGCGTCGATGGGCCGCACGCGGGACGAG
>CAIMTB010000254.1 GCA_903844265.1 uncultured Verrucomicrobiota bacterium | reverse complement strand
TTGCACTCGCCCTCGAATGCGCAAAAACAAGGGAAAATAACTCCAGGCGTTTACGCGACACTACACTAGCGACCAAGTCGCGACCGCCCGGCTCGTGAGTGCGCTGACCTGGCGCAATTGGCCCCTGCCGTTGCGGGCCATCGGGTCGGATGCGCAAGGCGCCGTGTTCGCAGCCATGACGTTCGACGCCCGCCGTATCGTGACCACGGACTCCGCCGGTGCGGTCCGAGTCTGGGAGGTCAGTGGCCAGGCCACCGGAGCGGCACTTCCCGGTCCGGGCGAGGCGTTTGCATTCGCACGAGCCACTGGCTGGTATCTTCGAAGAGTCGGCGGTGGGCGATTCGAGGCGTTGCATGTTCCGGACGGGAAGCTATCAGCATTCACCGCTCCTTTCCCGCCGGCGACCTTCGCGCTGGCGGATGCGGCGCCGGTCGCTGCGATTGTGGGTGAGGACCGGGTGGAACTCCGCGACCTGGAGGCTGGTGCAGTCAAGCAGGTCGCTGCCTATCCCCGTGCCCCGAGTCCGATCGGCGAGCCAGCAGCCATTGCCCGAAGAGTTCGCGCCGCGCTAAGCCCCGATGGTCAGTCGTTCGCGACCGCGACTGGGCCCTTGATCCGAATCTGGAGTGGCGGGCTTGGCGAGTCGCCCTTCGAGCGGCCCAGTCCGATCGGCGATCCAGTAGAACTTCAGTTCAGCATGGACGCCGGGGCTTTGTGGGTGCTGAGCGAGTCCGGCGCCGCCCGGTGGGAAATCCAGACGAGGCAATGGGCCTGGGAGAAGACGATTCCGGGTGGGGTACGTGCGGCCAGTTGGTCCGCAGATCGCAGCCGGCTGGCCGTCCTGCACGCGGGAGGCGCGCGCCCCGGAAGCATCCTCGATGCAACCAGCGGCCAGCACCTGTGGGAGTTCCCAAGAAACCGAACCCTCGAATCCGTCGCCGCCCGAGTTTTCCGAGGGAATCAACTCCTCGTTTGCGACCACCAGATCAGTCTCTATCTGCAAGATTTCTCGTCTAGGAAGCGCGCTTCGGAGAATTGGACCTTCGACGACGCGCATCCGGTGGCTTCCGCGGAACTCTCGCCCGACGGCAAGTTCGCCATTGTTGCGACTGGAGGACCTGTCGCCTGCCTCCTGGACCTCCGGCCAGGGGGGGCAATGCCTGCGCAGGTGGGGGAACATGAGGCTTCCTTCGCCTACCAGATTGCCGACGCGGGCGATCTCGTGTTCACCTCTCTCGCCAGCGGTCGGGCCCGTCTTTGGAGAGTCAACCCGCTGCAAGCCGCCGGTCCGGAGCTTCGCCAGGCAGAACGCATTGTTTGCGTTGCGCTGTCGCCGGACGGACGTCGTGCATGCACCGGCTCGGAATCCGGCGAGATTGCCGTGTGGGATCCTGTCGCAGGGAACCCGACCGCACCTGCGGCTCGGATCCCGCGATCCATCCAAAAGATGCGATTTGCCCCCGACGGCCGCGTTGTGGCGGCTGTCACCGAAGGATCGCGGCTTTGTATGTTTCGCGAGGGCGAGCGTGCTGACACGAATGCGTGCTTGGCGCTGTTCGAGGAGGGCGGCGGTCGGGTTCACGCCCTGCGATTCAATCGAGGCGGGGACCTGTTGTTGGTGGCCACGGATGCGGGGTTGGCCGTGCTCGATTCACGCCGCGGCGCGCTACTTTGGTCCGTCGCTGACACGGTTTGGGACGCAGACTTCAGTGCGGATGGGCGGCAGGTCGCCTACGTTCGGTCC
>CAIMTB010000253.1 GCA_903844265.1 uncultured Verrucomicrobiota bacterium | reverse complement strand
TCAGAGGGTGAGGCTGTGGCCTCGGGGCTCCTCGTGTTCAGCGGGCGACAGCGGTACGAGTCCGAGGTGACCGGCACCAACCAGGTGGTGGAGCGGGTCTGGTTCCCGGACGGATCCAAGCCCGGGACGGGTGTCGTGGTGGGTCCCGATGGTTCCACCACGACCAACGGGACGTTTTCGGTAGGGGGTGAGTGGCGCGACGTGACCAACAGCTATCCGATGGTCAACTGGTGGGTGCGGCACGAACTCGAGGTGGTTGATTATTCGTCGGATGCGTCGATTCCGTTGGTCCGGAGGCCGGTGCCCGTGAGCGGTCCCTTATGTTCCGTGTCGCATGACGGGGCGTTGGTCTACTCGACTTCGGTGCGCACGGATGCCAAGGGCAACCAGAGCCAGTGGCTCGAAGCCGGGGCCTATGATGGCGTCAGCGTTCAGGGGGTGGATGCCATTCCCATCGTGGATTATTCGGCGAGCGAGACCGCGATCGTGGCGTTCCGCGGACCGGATGGATTTGTGGCGAGGGGTGGGTGGGCCTCTGGGGCCGTGCATCGGCTTGAGCGCTGGCACCTGGGCGGCTCAGGGAAATGGGAGCGGTTGGGCCTGGCCAAACTGGCCGGTGCGCCGACCGACATGGCGCAGGTCGGGGACGTCGTGGGAGTCATGGGGAACGGGGCCTTGGACCTGTTCGCCGTGGATGGGGTCGAGGCCTTGACCCGACTGCCGGTCGTGAGGGAACCCGGTTGCCTGGGCGGATCGCTTTCGAGGGTGGGCGGGGACTCCAGGAGCGGCGTGTGGTTGCCGTTGTGGGATTACGGGGTGATCCGGCTCGGGCCGTGAGGCATTTCAGGCGCCTCTTGCGTAAATATCTTTTTTTGAACAATACTCCTCCCGGCCCGGTCTCAGCGGTTGGTCCGTTGGGAACGGGCTTTGCATCCTGCCCGGCAGCATAGGCGCCGCTCGGCAGGGTGTTGAGTTTTGGACATTGGATTTGGGACGGAATGCAGGGAACAGACCATGATCAAGGTTGAAAACCTGACTCGCACCTTCGGGCCGAAGGTTGCGGTCAACAACATCTCATTCTCGCTGGAACGGGGGGAGATCCTCGGTTTCCTTGGGCCCAATGGCGCCGGGAAATCAACGACCATGCGGATGATCACCGGCTTTTTCCCGCCCTCCTCGGGCAGGATTTCAGTCGGTGGGCACGACGTCGTCGAGGCACCCATTCAAGCCAAGCGTCTCATGGGTTACCTCCCTGAGAACGCCCCGTCATACACGGACATGACCGTGTGGCAGTTCCTCAATTTCACCGGGGAACTTCGGGGGCTCCAGGGGGCTGGCCGCAAAGCCGCGGTGGCGAAGGTGATTGATACATGCTTCCTCGGGGGCGTGGTCCACCAGAGCGTGGACACGTTGTCCAAGGGCTATCGGCACCGCCTCTGCTTCGCGCAGTCGATCATCCACAATCCCGACGTGCTGATCATGGACGAGCCGACCGATGGCCTCGATCCGAACCAGAAGCACGAGGTCCGGAACCTGATCCGGACGATGGGTGAGACCAAGGCGATCATCTTCTCGACCCACATCCTCGAGGAAGTCGAGGCGGTCTGTACCCGGGCGATCATCATCGACCGCGGGTCGATCGTCGCAAGCGGGACCCCGGCCGAGTTGAAGGCCCGGTCCGAGGGCGCCGGGGTGGTTTCGTTGCGGGTCACGGGTCAGGCCCTGGACGTTGTCCGCGGCAAGCTTGAGGCCCTTCCGGCAGTCAAGCGGGCGGCGGTCGTCGGGCCGGATGCGTCGGCTGTGGCGCTTCGCGTTTATCCCCGGAACAAGGGGCACAACGGCGAGTTGCTCATGGCCGTTTCGGATCTGGTGACGCGCGAGCACTGGCGCGTCGAGGATCTGCATGCGGAGGAGGGGCGCCTCGACGAGGTGTTCCGCACCATCACGTTGCCGGATACGCGGAGCGAGGTCCGCTAGACTGATTCAATTGCTGGCGACGCGCGTCGGGAGGGCCGATGTCCGCGGAGCGATCCGGCGCCCATGACTTTATCCATTCCAAGAATTCACCATGAACCAAGCGTTCGGTAATATCCGGGCCATCGCCAAGCGCGAGTTGGTCTCGTACTTCTCGTCGCCCGTCGCCTACGTCTTCCTCGTGATCTACCTGTTGATGAACGGATTCTTCACGTTCATGGCGGGCGGGTTTTTCGAGCGGGGCGAGGCTTCGCTGGTCTCGTTCTTCATCTGGCACCCGTGGCTGTACCTCTTCCTGGTCCCCGCCGCCGGAATGCGGCTGTGGTCGGAGGAACGCCGACTGGGCACGATGGAACTGCTCTTCACCATGCCGATCGCGCCGTGGCATGCCATTGTGGGCAAGTTCCTCGCCAGCTGGCTCTTTCTCGGGTTGGCCCTGATCCTGACCCTGCCGGTCTGGATCACGGTGAACTACCTCGGATCGCCGGACAACGGCGTGATCATCTGCGGTTATCTGGGCAGCTTCCTGATGGCGGGTGCCTATCTTGCGATCACCTGCATGACTTCGGCGATGACGCGCAACCAGGTGATCAGCTTCATCCTGTCCGTGGTCATCTGTTTGTTCCTCATCCTCTCGGGTTGGCCGCCGGTGACCCAGTTGTTGGATTCGCTGGAGATGCCGCGACTGAAGGAACTGGCCGCCTCACTGAGTGTCATGACCCACTTCGACGGTTTCGGGAAGGGCGTGGTGGCCTTCCGGAGCCTGGTTTATTTCGGGTCCGTCATGGGCTTCTGCCTGTTCACCACGGGCGTGATCCTGCGCACCCACCGGGCCGGCTGAACGCCGGGAACCCTCGATCCGGAAACAACTTTCATACCAGCAGACTGAGCAGCCATGAAGAATCAGAAGCAGCTCGAGACAGTTCTCTACTCGGCGGCGGGCGTCGCCATCCTGGCGGTGATCGCCATCGCCCTGAACCTCATCTTCGCGCGCGTGAGCACCCGCATCGACCTCACGGCCGACCGGGTGTACACACTGTCCGAAGGCACCAAGTCGATCCTTTCGAGGCTCGATACCCCTATCCAGCTGCGTTTCTACTTCAGCCAGGGCGCCGCGGACCTCGACGTCGGCCTGCGCACCTACGCGCAGCGGGTCGAGGATCTTCTTTCAGAGTACCGTCTCTATTCCAAGGGGCGCATCGAGATCAAGAAACTCGATCCCAAGCCGGACTCCGACGCGGAGGAGTCCGCGACGCTGGATGGCGTGGAAGGCCAGGCCTTGCAGCTTGGCGCTGACAAGATCTATTTCGGGATCGCGATCAGCTGTCTCGACGCCAAGACCGCCATTCCCTTCATCGCGCCGCAGCGCGAGCGGTTGCTCGAGTACGACCTTACCCGTGCCATTTCCCAGGTCGCCCGGCCGACGAAGCCCAACCTCGGGATCATGAGCGGCCTGCCGGTGTTCGGGCAGATGGACCCGATGGCGATGATGCGCGGGGGCGGCAAGAACCAGGAGCCTTGGATCTTCGTGAGTGAGTTGAAGCAGGATTTCTCGGTTCGCGAGATACCGATGACCTCCGAAAAGATCGACGATGACATCAACGTGCTCATCGTTGCCTATCCGAAGGGGATCTCGGATGCGGCCCAGTATGCCATCGACCAGTTTGTGTTGCGGGGTGGCAAGCTCATCGCCTTCCTGGATCCCCTGAGCGCAATGGATTCGCGCGGCAACCAGCAGAATCCGCTCCAGGCCGCAGCGGGCAGCGGAGCCTCGCTCGACAAGCTCCTCAAGGCCTGGGGGTTGGAGTTCGACCTCAACAAGGTGGTGTCGGACAAGCAGTTCCTGACCGAACTGCAGGACCCCCGCACCGGCCGGCCGCAGCCCAACCCGTCGTTCCTGTCGCTCACCGCGTCGGGCATGGACACCAATGACGTGGCGACCACCCAGCTCGGGCGCCTGATCATGCCGTTTGCGGGGCAGTTCACGGGCACGCCGGCTGACGGCTTGAAGCAGACCGTGATGTTCCACAGCAGCAAGGATTCCCAGCTCACCGACAAGATGATGGCCCAGTTCGGGGCGACCGAGGAATTCAAGGCGTCGGGAACCGAATACAAGCTGGGTGTGCGACTCACGGGCAAGTTCAAGACGGCGTTCCCGGACGGCAAGCCAGCCGCGGCCAAGGACGACGACAAGAAGGATGAGAAGAAGGCCGAAACGGGGTCGTTGAAGGAGTCCAAGGAGGGTGGCGTGGTCGTCCTCGTGGGCGACTCGGACCTTCTCTACGAGCAGTTCTATACCCGGGTCCAGGAGATCTTCGGGCAGAAGATCATGTCTCCCTTCGCCGCGAACCTGACCTTCCTGCAGAACCTTGTGGAGCAGTTGGGCAGCGACAACGATCTGCTGCAGATCCGCAGCCGGGCCACGATGGTGCGCTCGTTCACGCGGGTTCGTGCGATGCAGGCCAAGGCGGAGCTGGAGTATGAGAGCAAGATCAAGCAGCTCGAGAAGGATTTGTCGGACGCCCAGCAGAAGATCAACGAGCTGCAGCACGCCAAGAAGGATTCGCGTCAGCAGGCGATCCTTTCGGAGGAACAGAAGAAGGAGATCCTGCAGTTCCAGCAGAAGCGGGCAGACACGAACAAGGAGTTGAAGAGACTCCGCAAGAACCTTCGCCATGACGTCGATTCCCTCGAGGTCTCGACCAAGTGGATGAACATCCTTGTGATGCCCGTCGCGGTAACCTTCGCGGGCATCGTCATCGCAAGTTTCAAACGCAAGCAGAT
>CAIMTB010000252.1 GCA_903844265.1 uncultured Verrucomicrobiota bacterium | reverse complement strand
GCGTAGCCCCGACAGGGCGGCGGGCAAGGGACTGCCCGCCCTACCTTCACGGTTCATGGGATCGGAACTCGGAACCCCTTGTAAGATCGTGTCTCGACTCCGCGTTTACAGGGCATCCGGATCCCCCGTGACGCCCGTTTGGGCCGGGATTGGGATGGGTAAGGAGGTGCCATCCTACCCCGGTCCGTCGCCGCACCCCACACCGGCGGGCTCACGGACCCGGACGGGGAAGGCCCGGCTTCGGCTGGGTCTTCCCCAACATTCTTGACCACCGCAGGACGGTTCAGCGCGAATAGAAGCTGCCGCCGTATTCCGTTCCCACCCGGCAGAGTTCGCGGACGTTCTCGACGGGAATGCCATCGTGCAACGAATGGTCTGAGGCGAGGATGAACCCACCACCAGGGGCGGCGATGTCGATCGCTTCCCGCGCCTCGGCGGCCACCTGGGCTGGCGTCCCAAACGGCAAGGTCCGCGTCGAGTCGATGTTCCCTATCAGACAAAATCGCCGGCCATACTTTTCCTTCACCGAGCGCAGATCCATCTTGGCAGTCCGTTGAAGCGGATGGATCGAACTGATTCGCGTCTGGGCCAGGTCGTCCAGGAACGCGTTGATGCAACCGCAGGAGTGGAGAAGGACCGGCACGCCCAGGGACGCGATAAAATCCACCAACTCCACGAAGGGCGGGAGCACGTGACGCCGGTAATCTGCCAGCTTGAAGAAGCCTCGATGGCTATCGCCCAGATCTTCGCTCACCCACATTCCAACACAGCCGGCCGCGACAGATCTGAGGGCGGCTTCCTTGAAGAACTCGTTCGAAATGCGGAACACATCCGCGAGCAACGACGGATCGTCATGCAATGCGTAGCAGATGTTCTCGAAACCCATGAGCAGCCACGCAGTCGTCAGCGGACCCTGCACCCCGCCCAGCAGAGCGACCCGTTCCTCATTCGCGTCGCGAGCCGCCACAATCTCCGCGTCCCGCCCAGGCAGCGTCGGATCCGGCGGCCGGTACCCGCTCAAATCGGCCCGGGTCTTGATCGGATAATCGATCGGCGCGTCGATGGGCCAGGAGGAGGGTTCCTTCTGATAGGTGGTGCCCCACTCATCCTGGTAGACGTTATCCCTCAGGAACCGTGGACGATAACCGCTGAATCCACCGAACGGCAGCCACACCCCGTCATGATTCAACGCGGAGGCACACGCCACGGCATCGCGGCCATTGTAGCGTTCCGGACGCCGGCCAAGCAGCGCCTCGTACATCGGCTGCTGAAAGAGAAAATCGAAGAGAGGAACCCGGTCCGGCTGCTGGACCCTGAGCGCCGCGAGGAATCGTTCCTGTCGGGTCATGGAATGGATGGTCGGGACGACAGGATTTGAACCTGCGACGTCTTGGCCCCAAACCAAGTGCTCTACCGGGCTGAGCTACGTCCCGACGACCTGTCAACTGGGTCCACACAACCTCGTGCAACCCTGCCAACAGGCGCAGTCAATCAGCGGTGTGAAGCCTGCGCAACGACGATTCCGGGTCGATGCCCGCCTTTCGCATGATTTTTCCGCGTCCAGCACCCGGCCGAAAGCCGCTCACCGCGCCCTCTTTCCGTGCGGAACCCGAACCATCGCGGGCCTGAACCCAAGGTCATAATAGCGACTGTCGGGCGCACTCCAGTTTCTCGAGGCAGACCGACACTCCCGCCCCTCGACACTCCAACATCCACCACGCTGAACCCGGTCCTCACCCGAAATCGGACCCTTCGGGTTTGTCGCCGAGGCCACGGTAAATCCTCCAAACCAGTCCTCGCACCACTCCCAGACATTCCCGTGCATATCGTACAACCCCCAGGCATTCGCGGACCTGGTTCGCACCGCGTGGGGCTGACCACGTGAATTGTCGCCATACCAGGCCATCCCTTCCACTTCCCCCGCATACGCTCCCACCGTCCCCGCGCGACAGGCATATTCCCACTGCGCCTCCGTCGGCAAAGACCACTGCCGCCCCTCGGGAAGCACTCCCTCGGTCCGATGCAATTCGGTCAGCTTCCCGCAGAATTCCACCGCCTCCTGCCAGGTCACGTGATGCACCGGGTGATGATCCCCCCTGAACTCACTCGGGTTGCCCCCCATCACCGCTTCCCACTGGGACTGCGTACACGGCGTCTCAGCCAACAGGAAGCCATCCGTCAAAACGACCTCGTGCTGTGTCTCGACCCGATGGTGTCCCACTTCGGAATCGGGGCTTCCCATGAGGAACCGGCCCGGGGGAATCCAACGCACCCCCACCGGTGCCCGCCCCGCCCTTCCTATTGTGATCGCCCCGGCCTTCGACAGACGCCCCACGACCACCCCCAACCCATCGACCAGAAGATCCACGCTCTCCGTGTCCCCATTCCGCAGACCGCCCCCTGATGCGACTGTCGAAGCGGCCATCCCGCCCAGCACCGCGGGAGCCCCGGACTTTGTTACCCGCGCGCGGATCTCCTTCCGAAACCAACTCCCACGCCGGACGACGACCTCCTCGCAGGGTGCGTCCTCGGGTTCATCAACATCCCCGGGCGTCCCGGGCGGATTCGCTGGCGGGGCACGCCGCACCACCACCGCGATGGACTGCAGCGACGCGAGGTCCTCACCCAGTCCGAGCTCGGCATATCTCGCCAGCAACAGGATTCCGGCCCCGTCGGAGCCATCCGCGAAGGACAACACCCGCTTTGCCGACGTGTTTTCGGACAGCTCCCTGCTTTCGGGAAGCAGCGAACGGACCCTGACGGCGATGGGATGGACGGCCTCGCCAAGGTGTCGGAGCTGCTCGTCGCGAAACTCCGCGAGGAAGGTGTGCAGGGCTGTCGGGTGTCCCTTGAAATTTCCATCAGCGGCCGCCTTGGCGACATAAAAGGCCCCTGTCTTGCCCGCCTTGCCAAGGGCTCGAAAGGCTTCCGCGGTCAACCCAAGC
Organism: uncultured Verrucomicrobiota bacterium; assembly: GCA_903844265.1. Taxonomy (GTDB): domain Bacteria; phylum Verrucomicrobiota; class Verrucomicrobiia; order Limisphaerales; family CAIMTB01; genus CAIMTB01. Next base: position 19,590 of record CAIMTB010000252.1, on the reverse strand, counting down.
GCCATCTGGATTTTGGCTTCCTGAAAGTACGCCTCCCCGAAGCGCGGGCTCAGGATGGAAGCCTCCTCCGTGTAGGTCAGTGCATCGCGGAGCTTGGGTGAGCCCGGGCCATCGGACTGCAGAAACGCGCTCCACCCTGCGGCCAGCATCGCGTGGGCGGCATCCTCCTGGAAACTCTTCCCAGCATGGCGGGCGGCTAGAAGGAAGGACTGTTCCGACTCGGGGAGATTCACCACCCGCTGGCCATGAGAGTCATGGGAACCCATCAGGACCAGGCCCCTGAGAAAGTGCAAACGCCACTCCACCCGGCCGCTCGGTCCGGTAGGAGTCCCCGCTGAAATCACGGGTTCAAGAGCCTCGAGGCATTCCGCATGAAGTCCCTGCAGAAACGAATGCCGTGCGGTTTCGAACTGGTGAAACGCCGCCGCCTGCGCGGGTTCCTTGGCGGTCTTGAGCAATTCCTCCAGGCCGACCCGCATGCCTCCCAGAGAGGCAAGCAATCCGCTGAATCCCCAGCTGAACGACTCCGGAATGTGCGATCCGGGACCCCCCGCGCCCGACAGCGGCGCAGGCTCCAACTCCCGCCTCAACCCATCAGCGCCGATGACCATCGAGTGCTCAATCGCGGAGCGTGGCCCCACCAGCTCCCGGGACGCTGGCGCGAGGCATTCCGAGAAATAAACAGACGCCGCCATCGGGCCGCCCTTGACCGCACGAATCAGGTCGCGACTTCCCAGGAAACCTTCCCAAGAACCCACGCCGCCATCCGTCCTGAAAAAATTCCAGCTCTGGTCATTCATGAACTCAGCTATTTTCGCGTCCCCCAACACGCTGTCGCACACTCAAGCCACGCCATCGTATTTCCCTCCGGAGAGGCATCCGATCCACCTTCAAAAGCAGACCTCACCCCCCGGATCCCGGCCGGGTTGCGCCCTGACTATTGGTCCGGATTTTCTGGAGCACCCTCCGGCTCAGCTCCGCGCCGGCGTTGTGCCCGGCTTCACGCAACTTGGCCTGCAGCGCGGCCACCTCGATGAGGCGGGCCAGATCCCGCCCGGGTCGGACCGGAATCACCACGTGCGGTATGTTGATGCCGAGCAATGGATAATACTCCAGGTCGATGCCGAGCCGATCGACGTCGCTGACGTCCTCCCAGTGCTTGAGGGTGACGATGAGGTTCACCCGCTTGTTTTCACGGACCGCACCCACGCCGAACATCCGCGAGACGTCGATGATCCCGATGCCCCGCACCTCCATCATGTGCTGCGCCAACGCCTTCGCCGTGCCGATCACCTCGCTGCCGTCATGGACCCGCACTTTGACGACGTCGTCCGCGACGAGGCTGTACCCGCGCTCGATCAAGGCCAGGACCGTCTCGCTCTTGCCGATGCCGCTTTCGCCGATGATCACCACGCCCACGCCCTGGATGTCGACCATGCTCCCGTGAAGCGTGGTCCGGGGAGCGGACATCGCCTCGAGCGCAATGGTGGCGCGGTTGATGAACTTCATCGTGATATGCTTCGTGCGGAAGACGGGGATGCCCGCTTGCTCTCCCGCGGCGAGCATCTCGCGATCGGGGCGAAGGCCGCGCGCGACGACCACCGCCGGGACCGTGTTCGTAAACAGCACGCTGTACGCAGCCGCCCGCGCCTGCGGCGTCTGGTCCCTCAGGAAATAAGTCTCCATGCTCCCGAGCACCTGGATGCGGTGGACCGCGAAGAACCGCGTGTGTCCCGCGAGTGCGAGTCCGGGCCGGTTCAGGGTTGGCTCGCGGATGATCCGCTTGAGGCCGTTCCCGCCCGAGATCAGACACAGCTCAAGACTGTCGCCGTGGTCACGGAAGAATTCCTCGACGGTGACCTGGGGTTTCTGGACCTCGCTGATGGCGGACATGGGTGATGAGCGTTCGGGACAGGCGGTTGCGTCACATGTTGAAGTCGGGCCCGAGGTACGTTTCGCGGGCCTTCGGATCGTTCACGAGGAACTCGGCCGATCCCTCGACCAGAACCTGGCCGCGGTGGATGATGTACGCCCGGTCCACCAGCTTGAGCGTCTCGCGCACATTGTGATCCGTGATGAGGATGGCGAGGCCGCGTTCGCGGAGGCGCCGCACGATTTTCTGGACCTCGTAGACCGCGATGGGATCGATGCCGGCAAACGGCTCGTCGAGGAGCAGCAGCTTCGGATGGGTGACCAGCGCCCGGGTGATCTCGAGCCGTCTTTTTTCGCCACCACTCAGAAGGTAGGCCCGACTTTTCGAAAGCCGCGTGAGATCCAGTTCCTCGAGCAGGTACTTCAACCGCAGCGCCCGCTCCGCCCGTGTTCCACGGCAAGTCTCAAGGATGGCCCGGATGTTCTGCTCCACGGTGAGTTTGCGGAACACCGACGGTTCCTGCGTGAGATAGCCCATGCCCCGTCTTGCCCGCAGATGCATCGCCAACGGGGTCACGTCCTCCCCATCGAATCGCACTTCCCCGGCATCCGGCCGGAGCAGCCCGACCACCATGTTGAAACTCGTGGTCTTGCCAGCACCGTTCGGGCCCAGAAGCCCAACGACCTCACCCGCGTTGACGTTGATGGAAACACCATCCACGACCGCGCGGCCACGGTAGCTCTTCCTCAATCCCTGGGTCTCAAGCAACGGCATGCGTCCATTCATTCAGTGGCGCGCGACACGATTCGTCGAGGCCCCGCCTCGCAACGCGTCGGACGGAAACGTCATCCGCCGCCAACGACCGTCCACGCTGAAGCGCTCCGTCTTGGGATCCAAATCCAGCGACGTCCCCGATTCCCCCACAATCTCAAGGCCCGACACCGTCCGCAGCCGCGCGTCCTCGGTGAGTCGCAGGAGCCCATCCGACTCCCTGTACCTCAGCCGGCCGCCCGAGGCCGTGACGTTCAGATTGTCGATCTTCACCCCGCCCGTTGCATCCAGACTTACCGGCCCCGCATCCTTCGCCCCGAGCACACCCGTCACCTCCGCCGTCAGGATTCGCCACCGTCGCGCCCCGGCAGTCGTCACCGATCCAAAATGTCGAAGCCCCTCCACCCGCCTCTTGCCGTCCGCCTGCTCCGCGCCCGGCGGCGGAACCTCGTACTCCAGGATCACCCCGCCCCGCGCGGCAAAACCGTTCGGGACCGAATTCGTCGCCAACCCCAAATCGAGGTCCGCGGTGTTCATCCTCCAGGTCCCGCGCCGCGCCTCGACACCTCCCTCAAACCGCGCCAAACTAGGTTCCACCCGAAGCAACCGGGCCGCGACTTCCACCGGCAGCGTATTCGTCGACCGCGGGTCCGCAGCGGTTCGCCACATCACCGCGACGTTGTCCACGGCCTGGAACGACGGCACCTGGGGATGCAGGACGAAACGGTCTGCGTGCCCGCTGTGGGTGGCGGATTCCCACGCGGGATTCTCGAGCACCTCGATCATGTCGTGCTCGCCCAGCGTGTACACCATGCGCCCGCCCCGGAGATACAACGCGTTGCCGCCGGACTGGAGTCTCGCCGCCACATTGCCGGTCGCTTCGACCCGCGTCGGCCTCGACGGCGCAGTTCCAGAAGGTGCCGGGCTGTTTTCAAAACTCGCCACCACGCGGCCCGCCTTGAGTTCCAAACGATCCCCATGCTTCGCCGTCACCGGACCTGAGAAAACGATCTCCCTCGGGCTGCCCTCGATGGACTCCGACTGGATCTCCAGGGGTGCGGCGTTGGAATTCGGAGTCGAATTCGAGGTGGCATGCAAACCGGAGTTGCCGTTGGTGCCGCCGGGGGACATCAACGTCAGCCGTGCGTGTCCGCGCGCAGCGTAGGTGTCCTTCGACGGCAGGAGTTCAAGCTGATCCGCCGCGCCTTCGCCGGCGTTGAATTTCCAGGTCGTGGGACCGCTGAGGTCGATGCGCTCGCCCTCGGCTGACATGGAGTAAACGGCGCCGCTCCCCGCGGCCCCGCCGGGTCTGTCAGGCCTCAGCAACTCGAGGGTCACGCCATTCGTCGCGGTGATCGACTCCGGCTTGTCGGTCCGTGCATTGAGCCTCGACGACAGGGCACCCGCGCGAAGCCTGGCCTGCCCCGGCTGGATCGCCTCGCAATCGATCAGGAACCGTGCGTCACCGGTGTTGAGATTGTACTCGAACCGATGGGACCGCACCTCGACCGGCGGAAGATTCGTCGCCGCCCCGGGCCGTCGGAGGCTGGTCTCGACCTTGTTGGAAATGACCAGCACGCCGGTGTTGCGATTCCATCCCCAGCCTACACCTGTAATCGAAAAACGGCCGTCTGCACTCGTCAGCGAAATCGCCCGGTCCGAATCGGCACCGCTCGAACCGAAGGTTCCGAGCGGTGACTCCACGACGAGTTCGGTCTGGCGGTCCGGGGCGTAGCGGTAGGTCTCGAGACGGAATTCAGTGACCTGAACCTGGCCCGCAAGGAGCGATGGTCGCGCTTCCTTTCCGCTGACCATCGCCACCAGACGGTTTGCCTCGTGGATCGGTGCCTTGAAGCCCAACACGGTCGGGAGCTCAACCGCCGCGGCTGGTCTGCCCTCCTTCGCCGAGGCGGGTGAGGAGGTACGGACCGGCGGAGCCGGCGGAGGCTCAGGGGCCGGCTTGGATGCCGGCTTGCAGGCGGCAAGACCGAGGGCAATCGCCGAGGCCAGGACAAGGCCCCCGGCGACGCGGGAGAAGGGACGAGGAGAACCGGATGCGGATTTCACGCGAGGTACTCCCGGACAATGCCCTCCCACCGGCTCTGGGCACGAAGAATCATCTCGATCACCTCCCGCACCGCACCCTGGCCCCCGGCCAGCTCGGTCACGTAATGCGCCCGCTTGAGAGCCTCCTGGTGCCCAGGCGGAACACAGACCGCAAAACCCGCGCGATCCAACGGCCCCAGGTCGACGATGTCGTCGCCCATGTAGCAAACCTCCTCCCAGCCCAGGTTCTCGCGAGCGAGGATCGGCTCGATCGACTGCACCTTGGACCCCCGCTGCTGGATCAGAAAATCGATGGACAGCTCGGCGGCTCGGATGCTTGTGGCGGGCGAAGGCCTGGCCGAGATCCATCCCGTCTTGAATCCCTGCCTGCGCCAGATCGTAATCCCAAGCCCGTCACGAACGTTGAACCTCTTATATTCCCCGGCATCGCCGACGTAGATCGACGCATCGGTGAGAATCCCGTCCACGTCGCAGAAGAGCAGCCGCACCCGCTCGAGCCGGGCCTGGAGTTTTGCGGGAACGTCAGGCATGGCAGAGATTGAAAAACTTCACCAGGAACCCACCCAGCACCGGAACCTCCGCCAACGGCATCCTCCTCCGACCGCCACTCAGCGCCGCGTCCGGGTGCGTCACGCCCACCCTCCGCCCTCTCCCGACAGCCGTGCTAAACAGCGGTCGCCACGCGCTGATCTCCTTCCGGCCGGCAATGGAAGCGGGTGCCACGGGCTGCGTTGTATCCCGACCCATGGCCCGATGGCGAGCAATCAGCAGCCATGGGATGGGCCCGCCAGGACGCGTCCTTCGAATTTCAGGGATCGAGGCATCGAGGGTTTTCAGCAGCGCTCACCAAAGACCTGTCCGCTTAGGGTGCCCCCCCTGACGATGCATCTTTCCCGCGGTGGCGACGGAGCGCTGCCCTCCCTCCACCACGCGGGCTCGTCTCGACGGAAATGACTCACCCCGGCAGGATCGCCGCATGCATGTCCATGCCCCGTTCCTCACCCCGCCCCGGATCGTCGCCGATCTGGACCCCGGCTTTCGGCCTGCCTCGGTGGCTGTACGGAATTTCGAGGCCGCCGCCGAGGCCACAGGCAAAGCGCTGCAACTCGGCATCGCCATCGAGCAAGCCGACGGGTCGACGTTCCATTTCCATCGGAAATTCCTCCCGCTCGACCATCCGCTCGCCGAGGCGAACGGGTTCTTCCTCGAACGCCTGGCGAAATTCCTCCTCTGGTCCCGCGGCGGATGGCGGCTAGCCGTGACCGGGCCCAGCGAACTGGCCGACGGCCTGCGCCGGCACTACCTCGACGCCGAGGCCGGGCGGTTTGACGCCGACATGATGGGCGGTCGTGTTTATGAGAAACCGCTCACCGTCGAGCACGTCTCCGAACTGCCCCCGGAACGTTCCGCAACGCAGAGCCTCGGCCGACACTGGGACGGTTGCCGAATCGGTTTCGACCTCGGCGGCAGCGACCGCAAAGTCTCAGCCGTCCGCGAGGGTGAACCGGTGTTCACCGAGGAGACGGTCTGGGATCCCATCAAGCAGGCGGATCCCGCGTACCACTTCGACGGGATCATGGATTCGTTGAGGAAGGCGGCGGCCCACCTCCCGCGGGTCGACGCCATCGGCGGCAGCGCCGCCGGGGTCTACGTCAACAATCGACCCAAGGTTGCGTCGCTCTATCGTGCGGTGCCACCCGAGCTGTTCCAGTCACACATCAAGAACCTGTTCTTCGACTTGAAGGCCGCATGGGGCGGGATTCCGTTCGAAGTGGCGAACGACGGGGAGATCACCGCGCTGGCCGGTTCGATGTCGCTCGGGAAAAACGCGGTCCTCGGCATCGCGATGGGCACCAGCACCGCGGCGGGCTACGTCACTCCCGAGGGAAACATCACCTCCTGGCTCAACGAACTCGCGTTTGTTCCCGTCGATTACCGGGACGAAGGACCGCAATGCGAATGGAGCCGCGACCGCGGCGTTGGCTCCCAGTATTTCTCGCAGCAATGCCTCTCGCGCCTCGTGCCCGCAGCCGGCATCGAGGCCGACCCCGCGCTTCCCCTGCCCGAGAAACTGAAGCTGGTCCAGAAACTCATGGCCGCGGGCGATCCCCGCGCCCGCCGGATCTATGCCACCGTCGGCACCTACCTCGGCTACGGACTCGCCCATTTCGCCAGCTTCTACGACTGCCGGCACGTCCTCGTGCTCGGTCGCGTCATGACCGGTGACGGCGGATCCGTCATCCTCGAAGGCGCGCGTGCGGTGCTCGAAACGGAGTTTCCCAATCTCGCCGGCACCATCGAATTCCATACGCCCGACGAGACCTCGAAACGGCACGGCCAGGCGGTTGCGGCGGCGAGCCTCCCGAGACTCGCCCGCTGAACCGCAGGACCGGCGCACCTTCGGTCACTCGAGGCTTTGCTCCTTCGGCGGCAATCGCCGCAGGGTCCGACGCGCTTCAGGCTCCTTGTAGTGCCGCTTCAATCCGCTGTCGGCGAGCATCGCCGCAGGCACGTTGGCCACGAATTCAGCGAAGGTTCGCTCATGACGATCCTTCAGCAGCTTCTGCCCATTCTTGCTCGCCCAGAATTCCTCCTCGATCGACGCCAGCACCCGCGCCGCGCCGTCCGGGGGCAGGTTCTCCCTCCGCGCCAGCACCCACAGCAGCTCGGGATCTTCGGGCAATGAAACCGGGAACGGGACGAACGGCGACTTCACCTCTTCCTCCTCCACCGGCGCGTCCGGGTCCCGGATCTTCAACTGGCTGCTCACCGTGCGGTCCGGCAACGCGATCTCCACATTGACCGCATCACCGCTCTCGGTCGGTTCAACCGCCACGTTTTCCTGGCCGAAAGTCGCGGCCAGATCGTTCTGAAGGTTCGCAACGGTCGCCGGTTCCAGGTCCGGCAGTGAACCCTCCGCACAGAATTTCTCGAAGCGCTCCAGTGATTTCATCAACCGCAACTCCTTCGCGAAGCGCTCGAAAACAGCTTCAACGAGACGCGGGTCCGTCAGCGCCTCCGGAAGGATCTTTTGGAGAAGCGCGAGAAACTGTGATTCAGTGAGGTCTTTGGACTTCATGGAACGGGAACGAATGGGGGCGATGGTGAAGCGATCTGCGTGATGTCGGGTCCGCCTTCCCGACTTCCTCGGTCGAACGGGCCGCGGTTGTCTCTCGATCCAAGGCAAAGTGCAACTGCCATCCTCGGACATCGGGCCGCGAGGGTCGGATCTGGATGTTGCGAATGCTCCCCGAATCGCCGCCACCCCCAAAAACACTCGCGCCACCGTGTGGAAACGGTGGCGCGACGACATCCGACCCGAGCTCGCCCTTCCGGATCGGGTCACCCTGACCCGGGAATGACTAGTCGCGGTGGAGATTCACTGAGATCGGCAGCGTCTCCCAACCCGCGCCAACCACCGAGTCCCGATGAATGCCCAGCAGACCCATCTGCGAGGGCGAGGCTGTCTCACCCAGGGCGTCATAGGAGACATTCACCGTCGTGCGGCCGCCGGCGGGAACTTCCACCTGCGAGTCGGTGACCAGGAATCGCGGATGGGCAGGCGTGAACGTGAAGAATCCGGTCGAAGGATCAGCGATGACGTCGCTGAGGGACCCGGTGAAATAATTGTCGTAGGCCTCCACGAAGAATCCGATCGGCTGATCGGGCGTCAGACCAAGGGCCCCCAGCGGCAGGGTGAAGATCGCGGTCGAGGCATTGAAGTCGGAGTCGTTGAAGAACAGCGAAATCGGAACGCCGCTGCGCGCGTCAAGGACCCAGACAACACTTTGTCCCGTGATCCCGAAGCCCCCACGTTCCGCATTGAACGCGACGTAGTCCGCGACGCCGTCGCCATTGGTGTCCAGCCAGACGTCGAACTCGGCGGGATACAGGGCCTGCGCCCGGGTGTCATGCGTGGCAATCGCGATCTGCAGGAGATCCACGTCCGCAAGGTATCGGACCCCAGCCGCCGCGAGATCGGGATGGGCCACGTTAATGCCCATGACGGGCGGTTGCGGAAAATCGACGCCACTCGTGCCCACCAGGGAGAAGAGCTCCGTGTATCCGGTTTTCGCGCCGTGATCATTGCGCACACGGAACGACTCGGTCGCATCTTTGATCTCTAGCTTCTTGCGATCGATGCTGTTGTCCGCGGCCTTGTGCGGCAGGACCTGCCACGGCACGGAGGTGCGTTCAGTGCCGCTCGCAAGCACGATGTCCCCGTCAATCTCGAGCTGACGCAGCAGCTCGCCGTTGCCACCCTGCGACCCCGCATTGAGACTCCAATCGCGAAGCTTCGTCGGATCCAGCTCGACCGTCACGGTCAGCGTCGCCCGCCCGCGCGGCGGCACTGTGACCGAGGCCGGGGCAATCGACACCGAGACGGCGCCGAGGGCGACGTCGCTGGCGTCACGGAAACTGTTCGACGCCGTGACCCGCCGGTTGACGGTTCCGAGATTCTGCACGGTGACCCGTTGGCGGATCTTCAACGTCCCGCCCGTCGCGGTAGGAGTCAGATATCCGAACGAAAGGCTCGGCTCCCGGGTGTCAGAATCGTACGCCAGCAGCTGGAGTGAGATCGCCCGATTCACCCGGACTTCACCCGCGCCAACCCGCGTCACCGGTGCAAGGACACCGGGCGATTTCACAGGGTTGAGCATCACACCGCTGAACGCCGAATTCATCAGACGGGCCTTCACTTCCCAGGGCTGCAGATTCGGGAATTTCTGCAGGAGCAAGGCCGCCGATCCCGCGATCATCGGCGTGGCCCCCGAGGTCCCGCCGAATACTGTCTCACCCGTCCCCGTCCCGGCCTCGGCAGAGAGCGAGGCACCAGGCGCCCCGATCTCGGGCTTGATGGTGTTGAAGCTGCTGCTCGGCCCGCGGGCCGAGCTGGCGACCACGCTGCCCGCGACCGAGATGAACACCGAGGGATCGATCGAGGCCACCACCGCGCCCGACGCCAGCCAACCCTTGATCCTCCGACCATCCACATCGGTGATCACCAAGGAGGGGACGGGACGGAACCGAGCACCATCAGACGAACCCCCGAAGGTAAAGGACGGCGGGTCTCCCGCGACACTGTTGGCGATGATCACACCCACGGCCCCCAGTTTCGCCGCGCGATCAACCTTGACGCTGATCGCACACGTCCCGCGCTCGATGAGCACCACTTTCCCCGTGAAATCCGTCCCCGCAGGATACGGGTTGCACGCGGTCCCACCGACGACCAGCGGCCCGGTGGCCCCCGTTGAAACCGGGGCCCAATCCAGTGACGCGGTGTTGGAAACCGCCGCCGCTCCACCGGGCACCCCCGCACCCGTCAGTCCAAGCTTGTACTTCTTCGCGCCCGGCACCTCGGTCTGGGCGACGGAAATCGCCCCTGGTGCAATCGACGGAGATGACACGACATAAGGCAGGTCGCCGCTGTTGCCCGCTGCGCAGACCACCACCACCCCAAATTCGACCGCCGCCTGAATCGCTGCCGTGAGATCGTCCTGGATCTGACCGTAGCTCGATCCCAGCGAGAGATTCATCACGTCGACCGCATCGTCGATCGAATCGTTGCCATTGGGGTCCAGGGCGGCATCCACGGACTGGAGAAGGGCGACGCCACTGCAGGAACTCGCGACCGCACTGCAGGCCTTGAAGGCATACAGCTTCGCGCCGGGAGCCACGCCCACGTGCGTCCCGTCGACGCTCTTCCCCGCGATGATGTCGGCCACGTGAGTGCCATGCCCCATCAGGTCAATCGGGTCGTCATCCGGAGCAAGCGGGCCATTCGGCCAGCTTTCGCCGACGAAATCATAGCCTCCCACAACTTTCTCGGTCGGAAAGAGACCGTCGCGCGAGGCATTCCTCGGGTCGAGCGGCCCCGCGCCGTGTGCGGCGAGGTATGCCGCCACCGTGCCAAGCCCTCCCAGATTCCGGTGAGTATAATCAATCCCCGAGTCGATGACCGCGACCCTCACGCCCGCGCCGTCCACCCCGCCCCGCTGGACCTCCGCCGCCCCGATGTACGGCACGGTCTCGGATAGAAACATTTCCGCGTTCTGGATCGGGTTGACCGCCTGGACCGACGGATGCCCGGCGATGGTCGGAAGTGCCGACGCATCCACACGGACAATCACCGCGTTCAAGGCCTTGGTGAGTCGCGCGACTTCCCGGCCGCCAGCCTTCACCACCTGGGCAACGACCTGGTCCTGCGTCTGTCGAAGCGACGCAACATGATCGAGCTGCTGCTGGCGCCCGAGCAGCGCGCCACTGCGCTTCGCCCCCGCCCCCGCTGCAACCGCCAACGCTGGCTGATCCAGCCGGATCGTGACCTCCACCTCGCCCACCGCCGATCGAAGCGCTGGGTGGATGCGGGATACGGCGGCCGAATCCGTGAGGTCGGCGATCGGAGCCGGCGCCGTCGCGGCCCCGGCCGGAGGCGCGAAACATGGACAGTCCCCGGCACAGAGCGCCAGGACCACAAGGGTGAGAAGTGATAAGCGAGGCATGGCGTAGTTGATTTTGTGTGGTGATCAAAAAGGAGCTCTGTCCGCATCGCGCGGACCATCGCCCCCCATCCTGCGTGTTGATTGGCTTCGCAAGAGATCATCGGCGGCGATGCTCCTCATTAGCCAAAGCGAAACCATGCGATAGCATCGATCGACCCGCGTCAAGCGACTTATTCCGGCAGCCGTGCGCCTCCGAGACTCCTTTGATCGGGCTGGTGGCGCGCCGGATCACGGTGCCGCGACGCGAAAAAGCCCCGCCCGGAGATCCGGGCGGGGCTTGGAATCCCGCGGACAAATGTCGAAACCTACGGGCCTGAGGAGGGATGCGGGACGGGAATCACTTCACCGGATCCTGCGGCGCGCCGGTGATCCTGCGGATGTAACGGACCTCGTCGCGGATGTACGGATGGCCATCGGATCTGAAGATCTCGTGGAACCAGACCGGTGGAGGAGCGGTGTAATGTTTCTCCCAGGAATCCCACGGGTAATTCGTCTGGGTCTTGCCCGCGACAAAGCCCCAGTTGTAGGCCGCCACTCCCTGTTCCCGCATCCAGCCAAGGTTCGGCTCGAACGTGCTGCCGGCAGGCCGTGCCATATACTCCGTGCAGAGGATGGGACGACGATAACGCCGAAGATTGGCCACGCACTTCTTCAGGTCATCGAGCTTGCCGTAGCTGTGGAACGACACGACGTCGGACTCGCCCAACTGCAGACGCTCCATCGCCGACAACTTCTCGGGGTCTCCCCAGTTGCCCATCCACACCCCCGAGGTGAGCGGCTGCGACGGCTTTGCTTCGCGAGCCCAAATGAAGGTCTTCTTCAGGAGCTGCAGCGCGACATCGGCCTTGTTCTTCAACTCCACAGATCCATACGCAGTGGTGTTCGGATTATCAGGCTCGTTGAACAGGTCCCACCCGTGGACGCGCCGGTCTTCATGGAAGCGACCGATCACCGACAGCACATACGCCTTCAGCTCGTCGTGGCGCTCGGGGGTGCCCAGGATCTCGGCACCCGGGCTCTGGACCCAACCCGAGTTGTGCACATGCGCCTTCGGCTCACGCTGCCTGCCAGCCTTCGGATGCGGATCCCAGCAGCCGTCGAACAGCACGAACACCACGCCGATGTGATGCTTGTCCGCGATGCGCAGGAAACGATCCATGCGGGCCAGGAATCCCGTCCGATCCTGGCTCCAGGCCAGGTCATGGAGAAACACCCGGAGACTGTTGAAACCCAGCGATTCGGCCCAGCCCAGCTCACGGTCGATGACCGAGGCGTCAAAGGTGTCGGCCTGCCACATCTCGAGCTGGTTGATGGCGTAGGCGGGGCCGTAATTGCAGCCAACCAGCCAGTCGTGGCGGCGGTGCCAGTCGGTCGCCTGGGCCTCGGTCCACCGCTCCCGCGGCTCCGAACCGAGGCAGCATTCGACGGCCCACGTCGTCGATGGCAACAACACCGCCACAAGAAAACCGAGCCAGGCCGGAAGAAGAAGTGCGGCTCTCATGGGATTAGTTCGTTTTCTTGGTTTTCTTGGCTTTCTTCTCAGCCTTGGCGGCGCCCTTGCCCGCCTTCTGCGTCCAGAAATCCATCACGAACACATCCGCCAAATACGGCCCGAGCAACGCCCCGAACTCCTTGTGGGCCGGATGCACGAGATAATCGTCCCGGTCCTTGGCAGAGTGGAACGTCAGGACAAATGCGTGCGTGAACCCCTTCTCGAGCTTCTCCGGACTCACATTCGTGCCGGCATCGTAGCTCGCGATCTGCGGGATCTTCGACGGCAGAGCCGCGAACGCGTCCTCAACCTTCCGAACGCCCTCCGCACCCGCGGTCTCCTTGAACTTGAGAGCGACCATGTGCACCAGCTTGCCCCTCCCCTTCTTGGCGGCGCCCGCAGACTTTTCCACCTTCGAGGCGGGCGCATCCTTTGCAGGGTCGGCATCTGCCGCCGGAACATCGTGGGTGACGAGGAGTAGCGCCAAGGCAGACAGGGCGCAGACGATCAGGTTTTTCATCGGGTATGGAGAACGGTTCGCCCCGGATTCAACGGCCGGCCCGCTGGGCCGTCAATGCGGCGATGAATCCCGCAATTTCAGTTTCCCGCTGGAATGCCGATCAGGGATCAGGGAGCACCCTGAGGGCCGGCCAGCCTTTTCCCGGAGCGGCGCAGAACAAACCTTACGTCGCAGCCCACGAAAAAGCCATTGCCCCACCGGCACGGGAGTGTTACCAAAACGTTACAGGAACCGGCTTTACCGGGACCTGCAACTCTTGAAGACCCCGAACCGACGACGGTCATGAGTGGCTCCAACCAACGGTTCTCGCTGGCCAACACGACTCTGTATCGTGAATTCCAGGCTGAGCGGGAAGAGATCCTCCGTCACAAATGGATCGAATCACAGAAGGCCAGCCGCGACGTAGGCTTTGAGTTCGCGCTCACCGACTGGAACCTCCGGTATCGCGCCGAATGGCGCCGCCACCGGCAAGTCAGCGTGCTCCAAGCGGCCTAGCGGTTCCCCTCGAATTCCGGTTGCCTCGGGACACGTCGGCGCGCTGAATCCACGGCCGACAATGACCTCCCGCCTGGTGCTGATGAACGCCGCCAGCCTCCGACTCGCCGTCGGACGCATGGCCCACGAGATCGCCGAACACCATTCCGGATCCTCGCGTATCATCCTCCTTGGCGTCCAGACCGGCGGCATCCACCTCGCCACCCGGCTTTCCGTTGAATTGGAGAGCCTCCTCTCCCTCCCCGTCCCCGCCGGCCAAATCGATGTCTCGCTCCACCGCGACGACCTCAGCCAGCGACCCGCCCCCACGCTGCATCCCACCAATCTCCCCGGCGACCTCAACGGCGCGATCGTCATCCTGACCGACGACGTCCTGTTCAGCGGCCGGACCATCCGCGCCGCCCTAGATGCCATGAACGACTACGGCCGCCCGGAAGCCGTTCAACTCGCGGTGCTCATCGACCGCAAGGGCCACCGGCAGCTTCCCATCCAACCCGACTACGCAGCCCGCCGCCTGGATACCCGGCCCACCCAGCGCGTCGACGTACGCTGGGTTGAGGACGGTGGGGACGACTGCGTCTACCTGGAGAAACCATGATCTGGAACCGACGCCACCTCCTCGACATCGAATCACTTTCCGTCGAGGAACTCCTGACAGTCCTCGACACCGCCCGCGGCTTCAAGGCGGTGGGCAATCGAGCCATCAAGACCGTGCCCGCGCTGCGCGGAAAAACCGTCATCAACCTGTTCGTCGAGCCCTCCACCCGCACCCGGATCAGCTTCGAAATCGCAGCGCAACGCCTCACCGCGGACGTCGTCAACTTCAACGCCGACTCCTCGTCCCTGAAGAAGGGCGAGACCCTGCGGGATACCGCGCGCAACCTCGAGGCGATGAATGCCGACATCATCATCATCCGGCATAGCGCCGCCGGGGCACCCCACTTCCTCGCCCGTTTTCTCCAATGCAGTGTCATCAACGCCGGCGACGGCGCCCACGAACACCCCACGCAGGCCCTCCTCGACGTCTTCACCATGCGCGAGAAAAAGGGCCGTATCGAAGGCCTCAAGGTCACCATCGTGGGGGACATCCTCTTCAGCCGCGTCGCCCGCTCCAACATCTGGGCCCTCAAGAAACTCGGCGCCAAGGTCACCCTCTGCGGCCCGCCCACCCTCGTTCCTCGCGTCTTTGAACAACTCGGATGCCGCGTCTGCTCGGACGTCCATGAGGCACTCCACGACGCGGACGTTGTGAATCTGCTGCGCATCCAACACGAGCGGCAGCGTCCAAGCATGTTCCCAGGCGTCGGTGAATACCGCGCCCAGTTCGGCCTCGACAAGGCCCGCATGGCCGGCCTCAAACCCGACGTCCTCATCATGCACCCCGGCCCCATCAACCGAGGCGTGGAGATCGACGCCGACACCGCCGACGGCGACCGCTCCGTCATCCTCGAACAGGTCACCAACGGACTCGCCGTCCGCATGGCCGTCCTCTATCTCGTGACCGGCAACGACCCCGGGTTCGTCAAGAACTAGCCCGATGGAGCGCCGGCAGAAGGTCAGCCCTTCCTCCCCGCCTGCTCCCTGGCCCCGCTCAAATACAGGCCGGCAGCCCGTGCTTCTCCCGCAGTCCGGCCCAGGGCTCCTCCTTCGAAACGTCCACAATCCCGGGCTCCTCCGCTTTCGCCGGAGACAGGATCGCGAGGAAAACCAGACGTTCCCGGAAAGGATTGTAGGTCCCGTGGACCTCGCCCTTCAGCACCAGGACCATTTCCCCGGGGCCCAGAATCCTATGCCGCCCGTTGATCCATTGCTCGGCCCGACCTGAAAGGACGTAGATGATTTCTTCCCGGGTGGGATGCGTATGGAACGGATGACAGTGCCCGGCCTCCATGTTGGCCCGCACCATCAGCAACTCCTCGTTCGGCACGACGTCCGCACGACACAGCCACTCCTCCAGGGTCCATGGCGATTGAAAATCCACCTTCTCGGCGGCGGTGACGAAGCGACGGCTGGATTCGGAGTTCATTGGCAGCTCACTTTCCCTTCCTGCGCCTGGCCGCGGCCGGCGCCTTCAACGCCTTGAATCGTCGCGTGAGATCCGTCAGCGACTGTTCCACTCCCATCCGCTCCAGGCTGGACGCCCCCACGAACCCCACCACATCCGTCGCCTTCAGGATTCGGTCGGCGTCCTCAGGCGTGTTGATCGGCCCGCCATGCGCGAGAAAAAGGATGTCCTTCCGGACCCGCCGCGCAGCCTCCACAATTTCCCGCGTACGCTCGATCGCGAAGTCCCAGGTGACCACTGCCTTCTTCACGCCGATGCTGCCGCCCACCGTCGTGCCGACATGCGCGATGATCGCATCAGCCCCCGACTTCGCCATCTCCACCGCCTCCTCCGCGCAGCCGACATAGACGATCGAAAACAGATCCATGCGCCGGGCCAGCGCCACCATCTCATATTCCTTCTGCACACTCATGCCCGTCTCCTCCAGGACACCACGGAAGTGACCGTCGACGATGGTGTGCGTGGGGAAATTGTTCACCCCACTGAACCCCATCTCCTTCACCTTCAGCAACCAGTGCCACATCCGACGCCGCGGATCGGTGGCATGGACGCCGCAAATCACCGGGATCTCCTCGACGACCGGCAGGACCTCATACTCGCCGATCTCCATCGCGATGGCGTTGGCATCCCCGTACGCCATCATGCCGCACGTCGAACCGTGCCCCATCATCCGGAACCGACCGCTGTTGTAGATGATGATCAAGTCCGCGCCCCCCTTCTCAATGAACTTCGCGCTGATGCCCGCACCCGCGCCTGCTGCAAGGATCGCATCTCCTCGCTTCAGGGTGGCGTGAAGACGTTCGACAACTTCCTTCCGCGTGTAGGGATTACCTTTGCCGGTCCAGGGGTTGGGCATAGAGGAGTGGGGAGGTGGGTTCGGGATCGGAACTGGCGCTCCCCGTTTTTCGCCGCCCTTGCCCGCGGTGGCCAAGCCCAAACGAAGAGGATCCCACGACAAGTGGGCACGGCAGCGCCGTCGCGGATCCTCCATCGATACCTATCAAAGACCTGTCCCCCTATTGTCCACACACGCAGCGCCCGCATTCCGCTCGCAACCCCGAGACATCCCATCAAGGGACAGGTCTTTTGAAGCCGGCTTCCATCCAAACATCCGATGGACTCGCGGGCGGATTCTGTACACAGTGTCTCCATCATCCCCGTCAGGAAACACGTCGAGCGACCCTTGCTGTCCACGCCCCATCGCATGAAAGCCATCCTTGCATCCGCTCCGCATCCCGTCCGGCAGCGGGCCCGTCCCGCTTCGCGCCCGAGCGGCTTCACCCTGATCGAGCTCCTCGTCGTGATCGCCATCATCGCGATCCTCGCCAGCATGCTCCTCCCCGCGCTCTCGAAGGCAAAAGGCAAGGCGCAGCAGACGAAATGCCTCAACAACATGCGGCAACTCGGCATTGCCACGGTCATGTACGTCCAGGATTTCGAGAAGTGGCCCGGCTGCCTCTTCGCGAACGGCGGCTTCCGCTACGTCTGGGCCCCGCGGCTGTTCACCCAGATCGGAACAAACCGCGCCGTCTTCTCCTGCCCCACCGCGTCCCCCTTCTCGATGTGGGACACCAATGTGAACAGGACCCTCGGCGCCCCCACCCTCAGCGGCGTCGGTCGCGATCCATGGGGCGTCAGCAATACCACCCTCTTCTCGATCGGCTATAACGACTGGGGCGCAGCCCCCGCCGGCGGCGAACGCGGTCTCGGCGGTGACGTCGATGTCTTCGGCGAAATCAAGGAATCCAAAGTCCTCAAGCCCACGGAAATGATCATGCTCGCCGATTCCAAACCCGGCTCCGGCGGCAAGATCACCAAGACGACACAGGGCAACTTCGACGCTAATATCGATCCCACGACCGAGTCCGAATGGCCCTCCAACCGGCACAACGGGAGGACCACGGTCATGTTCTGCGACGGCCATGCCGAGTCCGCCCGCCGCAACGACGTCATCGATCCCAACAACGACCGCTGGCATCGCCGCTGGAACAACGACAACGAACGGTCCGCCTCCGTCTGGACCGTCAGCAAATCCGCCGCCGCCCAGATCGATCCGTGAACACACCGCAACCCCTGAGCGCCAGCCACGAACAGGTGGTCGAAGTCCTCAGTGGCTGGACTGTCCTGCCTTTCCAGATACTCACGCTGCCCCTCTGCGTTTCGGCCCTCATCTATTCGATAGCGGCAGGAGCCGACACCCTCGGGCATCCGCTCCTGGGTTGGCTCGGCGCGGCAGTACTCGGTATCGCGCTATGGATCATCGCTCTCAACGGCTTCTTCACGCTGACCCCGAACGAGGCCCGGGTCCTGGTCCTGTTCGGTGCCTACAAGGGAACCGTGCGCAGAAGCGGGTTCCACTGGGGTAATCCGTTCTACAGTCGCGGCACCTCCGACAAGCCGGTCCATCATGCCGCCCACAGCAAGGAAGGCATCGAGGCCGCCAAGCAACTCATGGCCGCCGCCAATCCGTTCCCGAAAAACAAGATCTCTGTCCGCACCCGCAACTTCAACGGCGAGCGCCTCAAGGTGAACGACAAACGCGGCAATCCGATCGAGATCGCGGCGGTGATCGTGTGGCGCATCGGCGACACCGCCCAGGCCATGTTTGATGTCGACGACTGTGAGAACTACGTCCGCGTGCAAAGCGAATCGGCAGTCCGCCATCTCGCGAATTGCTACGCCTATGACCACGGCGAAGAGAATGAGGTCACGCTCCGCAGCGGCGTCGAGGAGGTCTCGGCCGCCCTTCGCGAGGAACTCCAGCAGCGACTCGCCAAGGCCGGCGTGCTCGTCGAGGAAGCCCGCCTCACCCACCTCGCCTACGCCCCCGAAATTGCGCAGGCCATGCTTCGACGCCAGCAGGCCGAGGCCGTCATCGCCGCCCGCCAGAAAATCGTCCACGGCGCGGTCAGCATGGTCGAAATGGCCCTCCGCGAACTCGCCGAGAAGAAAGTTCTCGTGCTCGACGACGATCGGAAGGCCGCAATGGTCTCCAACCTCATGGTCGTCCTCTGCGGCGAAGCTGAAGTCCACCCCGTGGTCAATGCCGGCACTCTCCATTCGTGAGCGATCTCCGGGCTGTGGCGACCTGCCGCCGCCTTCCACGGGCCCACCTGCATGAAGATCGAGACACCCCGATCCAAGCAGATCGACCCCCCGCCACCGTCCTCCAAATCTGTCCGCTTCCGCGCTCCGTGGGGTCTTTCGCTCAAGATCATCACCCCGCTCGTCTCCGCGCTGATCCTTGCGTCAGTGGTCCTCATCGCCACCCGTCACGAGGCCGCACAGCTTCGCGGATGGCTCGGTGGGCTCCTCGTCGCGCTGCTCGCGGGCGGCCCCTTGTTCATGGTCCGCGGTTACGAGGTTGCGCCAGGCGAACTCACCATCCTCCGCCCGGGCTGGCGCACTCGCATTCCGCTCGACGGCTTGCGCTCAGTGGAACCCGGCGATGGCCTGGCCACCTTCCGGCTTCGGCTCTTCGGCAATGGAGGCTTCTGGTCGATCACCGGCTGGTTCTGGAACCGGAAGCTCCGCCGCTTCCGATCCTTCGCCAACGATCCCGGCCACGTCCTTGCCCTGCGTTTCGAGCGCCGCTGCGCGATCGTTGTTTCCCCCGCTGATCCCGCTGCCTTCACCGACGCCCTGAAGCGCTGCGCAGGCCTGAACTGAGCCGACCCTCGCTCCCTCCCCACGGCCGCCCCCGAAGACCCGTGCATCCACGCGTTGTTGGTAGGGCGCGCACTCCGCTGCGCGCCGGCATTTAGGGGCTCAGGTTCGGGGTGCCTTGGGAGGGCGGCGGGCAAG
>CAIMTB010000251.1 GCA_903844265.1 uncultured Verrucomicrobiota bacterium | reverse complement strand
GGTTCGGCCATCCGGCCGACCCGTCCGCCCGCCGCAAAACGCTACCGGCTCACTGGTGATTTATAGTTGGCAGCACTGGTGAAAAATAATCGTCACTGCACAGGTGTCATGCATTCAAAGTTCAGCTCGGCTTTGGCGGGCTGCCTTTGGGCTGCGGCGGTGTCCTGCCTGAACACGATGGGGGCCGAGGGGACACCCAGCGCTGGAACCGGCGCTCCATGGAAGAGTGGCGTTCATCACCTGGTGTTCGACGGACTCGAGCGCACCTTCATTGTCGACGCGCCTCGGCGGATCAAACCCGGCGCACCGCTCGTCATGGTCTTCCATGGGTTCGGTGGTTCCGCAGAGGGGATCCGCGAGCTCGCCGGGTTTACAGCCCTCACCGAGAAGGAAGGGTTCGTGGCGGTTTACCCTCAGGGCACGCCTGACTCCAAAGGGAAGCCGTTCTTCAACGTCGGCTACCAATTTCACCGGGACCAGAAGGTGGACGATGTTCAATTTGCGCGGGATCTGGCCGCCCGCCTGGTGCGGGATCTTGGGCTGGACGAGCGGGCGGTGTTCGCGACGGGCTTTTCCAACGGAGGCGATATGAGCTTTTTTCTGGGTGCCCAGCAGCGACCGTTCGTGGCCGCAATCGCTCCCGTGGCGGGTACCATGATGGAGTCCTGGGCGAAAGGTTTCCGCCCATCAGCTCGGATCTCGGTGATGGCGGTCAACGCGACGCACGACAAGACCACGCTCTGGGAGGGGGATATGCAGAACCGCGATGGCTGGGGTGCCTACCTGGGCACCGAAGCCGTCCTTGATCTGTGGGTGAAGGGACTCGCGCTCGGCCAGAGCAACCGCGCCGATCTGACTCCGAGCCTCCGCTTCACCCGATGGTCCACGGGAAGCGACAACACCGAGGTGCAACTCTATGAGCTCGGCGTCGGAGGCCACGACTGGCCGCGCCATCTCGGCGATGAAACGCGGACGACCGCCGAGGTCATTTGGCGCTTCTTTGACGGCCACCGCCCCAGGTCGCGTTGACTGGCCTGGCGCGGAGGGCTGAATTCCCACAGGAGGCGCCTTCAATGGCGACGTCGACCAGGTGGCGAATCAAGGTCCGTAGACAAGAACCTTGAAGCTGCCCGCGACCGGCCTCGGACGCGGCCTGCTCGCTCCGGGGGTTGTCTCTGCCAGAGGCTCGAACTTAGACGTCGCCAAATAAATCCGATGGGTCTTGGGATCCAGGGTCATCGTTCGAGCGCCACGCTCGGTCTTGAGGGTCTGCACGACCTTCAACGTGTCCGGAGTTTCTTCATGCGCGATGGTCACGTTGCCCTCACCGTTCGAACTGAAGGCGAGGTGGGTGCCAGGATCGAACGCGTTGGCATCGACACCCTGGCCGATGGGGACGTGCGCCAGGACTTTCCCGTTCGTGGAGTCTGATCCAACGCCTCCATCGGCAGCCTGCAACGTCGCGGAATCTGGAGATCGCGACGGATGGGTGGCCGAGCGTCAGCGGTGGGACGGTTGACCGCAAGAATCTCCAGGAACCGGCACGGGCACGCCACCAGGGCTCACATCACTTGCTGCCGACCACAAAATCGTCGAACAGCGTGACGCTGTCAGCCTTTGTCCAGAGCCCGACCCACCCCGCGTCCCTGAAGGTGTCATCTGTCGCCTCGATGACCTTCTGGCCATCGAAGATCACGGTGAAATGGTTCTCCACGAACTCGACCCGCAGTGAGTGCCAGACGCCGGGTTTGACGGGGTGACTGACATTTTTGAAGGCGACGCGACGTCCTTTGAGGGTGTGGTAGATCGTAACGTTGTCCTCCAGGGCATTGGCGCGTGCGACATAGTAGTTGTCGGCGTCCTTGGCACGCCAGATGACGCCGCCTGCCTGGTCCTCCTTCCCGGCGACTGCCTTGAACTTCACCTCGACGAAGCCGTCCTTGAGGGAGGTTCCGGTTTTGAGGCACACGGGGAAGGTGGCGGTGCCGGATTGCTTGAGCACGTTCGGTTTGCTCGGGGCGGTGTCATCGGCCTCCACCGTCCACTTCGGGTTTCCGGTCCCAGTCTGGGTGGAGATCCATCCCAAGCCGATGTCGCCGACGGGCAGGTTGTCGAAGTTCACGGTTTCGGCGCGGGCCGTATGGAGGCACACGCACGCGGCGAGGATGAGGTGAGCCAGGGGGTTCGTGGCGTTCATGGGGTGAGCCGCAGATTGATGGGATGACCTTCAGCGCGAATGCCAACCCGAGCAAACAGGCGCCAGAAACCTCCCTCACATAGGCGTACGATCCTATTTCATGTGCTGCACTTTGTGACTCCAGACAAGAAAGGGAAGGCCAGGAGCTTTCGACCGGGCTACTGCCAGGCTACTGACACCGGGCCTTCGTGTTGTGTTTGCCGTGCCCTGACAGGCGCACGGGCGGGATGGTTGCCGGGTCAGCCCGGCCTTCGTCCGAAGACCCGGTTGAGCTGGGGACAAGACCGCACGGAACCCGTTGTTGTTGTTGTTCGACGGGTTGTTGTTGTTCCGGTTCGCCGACCGGCAGTTGATCGCGTTGTTGTTCCAACTGCCGCCGCGTAACACACGGTTCGAGCCCTTTGGCATCCACCCCAAATCTCTCCAGAACCCGGCGGCGAAATGCCGAGCTTTGAGCTGGCAGAACGAAAGCCAGCAATGCGCCCATTCGCTGCTGCGCTTGCCTGTCGCTCCAAACACCGGCCAGCCTCGCCTCCTCGTATCGCCGAAATTTCCGTGCGAAACGCGCCTTGCTTCGTCGCGACAGGCGGACCGAATCCGGAAAAATTCGATAACCCAGAAAGTCCATGCCGAAGCACGTCCGGTTCAACGCTGTTCCAGACTTGAGTTCCAGTTGAAGATCCGAGCGGGCAAACTGCTGGACGCTCTCCAAAACGGCCTGCAATTCGCCACCGGTTTGACCCCATACCACCATGTCATCCATGTACCGCACATAGTTGCGGCATTTCAAAGTTTCCTTGATGTGGCGGTCCAGCGGCGACAGGTAGAAGTTAGCCATGTGCTGGGAGGTCAGGTTGCCAATAGGGAGTCCACGGCCCGGAAGGCACTGGTAGCTCCCCAGGATCCTGTCGAAGAGCATCAATAGCGCGCTCTCCTTGAATTTCCGCGCCAACTGGGCGCGCAGCGTAGCATGGTCGATGGAGTCGAAGTACTTGCGCATGTCCATCTTCAGAAACCAGCCCTGAGAACGTGCCGCCGACCGAGCGCGCGCCACAGCCATCAGGCTGCCCTTGCCCTTCCGGCAGGCGTAGCTGTCGTGGATGGCGGCGCGCTCCAGCACTGGTTCGCAGATGTTTATCATTGCGTGGTGCAACACCCGCTCCCGAAAAGACGCCGCGCATATCAACCGCTCCTTCGGGTCGTGGACCTTGAAATAGTGGTAGTCACCAATCTTCAGCTCCCCAGAAAGCAGCCCGCGCCGCAGAGCGTCCAACTCCCGGTCCAGCGCACCTCGAAACTCACGGCAGTCCCGCTTGGTCGCCTTGCCCTTGGCTGCCTTCCAGAAGGCCAACCGCAGATTATCAGCGTCGGCGATGAGCTCCATCAACCCGCTTTTGCGTTTCATCCGGGCACAGGGTTGAAAACCAGTCGCTCCAGCAATCCCTCCGCATACTTTTCCACCCGGGCCTCACCCACCCCCTCGATTTCCTTGAGCGCCGTCTTCGACGACACCCGCTTCCTGACCATTTCCGCCAACTGCTCGTTGGTGAAGATGACATAGACAGGCACGTTCTCCTTCTCGGCCACCCCCTTGCGCCACTCGCGCAGGCGACTGAATACCTCAAATTCATCAGGCTTCAGCGACTCCTTGTAGTCGATTCTTGGAAGTCGTCCCGGTGCCACGCCCACGCCGGACACCGAGCCTTCCAGGTACTCCACGCAAAATGCCCAGAACGAGTTCTCACCGTCTCCGACAAATTCCTTCTTCACCGCCAGCACCCGGTGAGCTCTCAGAAACGCGTTCATTTCCGCCTCGGTGGCAGATACGTTCTTTACAGAGACCACGAACATTTTTAGCTGCATGTTCGTAAAAATAAAAATATTTAACCGCTGCGCGGGGCTCTTCACTTCTCCCGAAAATCCTCTCACTGCCACGTGCTACGCAGTCAGTCTCCGCTCGTCCCTCGCTCCGCCTCGACTGCTCCGCTCTGCTTCCAGCTCACTGACCTGGGGACAAGACCGCACGGAACCCGCTGCCGTAGT
>CAIMTB010000250.1 GCA_903844265.1 uncultured Verrucomicrobiota bacterium | reverse complement strand
GCCGTCTGGGTCTTCCACGTCCCGTTCGTGGCCTCCCCCTGGCCTGCGCTGGTCGCGCTCGTCGCCGTGACTTTCCTGACCACACTCACCGGCATCCTGACCAGCCGGGGCATCACGACGGGGTCAGATCCAAACTCCTGACGTCACGGCCAAGGCGGAGGACAAGCCGTGCATTCCACGACGCGGCTTGTCCCTGTCGCGGGCTTCAGGCCGGCCGCTTCCCCCGCTCCACGGCTTGGACCAACTCGGGCCACAGCCGCGCCGACATCCGCATGCCCTTCTGGAAGATCGAGAGGCTGAACTGCTCGTTCGGCGAATGGGCGTTGGCGTTGGGCAACGCGAGCCCGAGCAGGAGCGAGTCGACCCCGAGGATCCGTTTGAAATCGTTGACGATCGGGATCGATCCACCTTCCCGCAGGAGCACGGGTTCGCATTCGAACGCCGATTTCAGCGCCCGCATGGAGGCCTGGGCGAGCGGCCCGGTGGGATCGATGAGATAGGGCGACCCGCCGTGACCGGCGTTCACCTCAAGTCGGACCGTGGGTGGACAGAGATCCTTCAGGTGGGCCTTCACCAAGCGCGCGATCGTCGCCGGGTCCTGGTCCGGAACCAGCCGGAAAGTGAGCTTTGCGCGGGCCCATGACGGGATGATCGTCTTGCTGCCGGCTCCCTGGTAGCCGCTCGTCAGGCCGTTGATCTCGCACGTCGGCCGCGCACTGCGCCGCTCGACAAACGTGAACCCCGACTCACCGAACATCCCGGGGACACCGAGAAACTTCCGCTCCGACGATTCCTTGAAGGGAAGGCGCGCCATCTGCTTCCGCTCGTAGGCGCTGAGCTTGACCACGTCATCGTAGAATCCCGGAACGGTGATGCGTCCCTTGCGGTCGCGAAGCTGGGCCAGGACCTGGCAGAGCACCATCGCCGGGTTGTCCACACTCCCGCCAAAGATGCCGGAGTGGAGGTCGCGATCCGGTCCATGCACGATCACCTCGACCGCCGCGATGCCACGCAGGGCGTAGGTGAGCGCGGGATGGCGCGGACTGGGCATGCCTGTGTCCGAGATCACCATCGCCTCGCACTTCAGCTCCCTTCGCCGTTTGCGCAGGAAAGGCGTGAGGTTCGTGCAACCCACCTCCTCCTCGCCCTCGATCAGGAAAGTCAGGTCGCACGGAAGCTCGGTGCCGGTGCGGAGATGCGCTTCCACCGCGTTGATGTGGGCCATGTGCTGGCCCTTGTTGTCGGCCGAACCCCGCGCGAACAGGGCATCCCCCTCAACCCTCGGCTCAAACGGCGGCGAAACCCACAGGTCCAGCGGATCGGGCGGCTGCACGTCATAGTGCCCGTACACCACGAAGTGCGGCTTCTTCGATCCAGGCTGGCGCGGCGTGCGCACCAGCACGATCGGGTTGCCCGCTGTCGGGCACAGCTCCGCCTCAAGTCCAAGACGAGTGCAGTGGTCCACCAACCACCCGGCGCAGGCCCGCATGTCGGGAGCATGCTCGGGCTGCGCCGAAACCGACGGGAACCGCAGGTAGTCGCACAGCTCGCGGACGAAGCGGTCTCGGTGTTGGTCAAGATAGGAATCGACGGCTTTCATGGACGTTTCACGGCTTCTTCTTTTCGGTGCCCAGCAAACCCTTGAGAAGATCCGCCATCGGACCATTCGTGCCGAGCAGGGAAGGCGTCGGCTGGGCGGCCTTCGTGCCCGGACCCGCCGGAGCCGCGGGGGCCACGGCATTCGTCGCGGGCTTCGAGGGGACGGCATTCGTCGACGGAGCCCCGGACGGTGCGGCCGCCGCGGCTCCCGGGTTCTTCCCACCGAACAACGTTCCAAGTCCCTGGATGAGATTGCCCACCGCATTGGTCCCGCCCTTGGCTACGCCGCCCACGAGGCCCACGACGCCACCCACGGTGTCCCCGGTCCGGCCCGTCACCAACCCGGCGATGGCCTGTGCCATCAGCAGGCCAGCCTTCATCTTGTCCACTTCAGGCACCGGCGCACCCAGGGTTCCCTTCACCGACGCCAGCGTGGGGATGGGGACGTACGCGACATTCGTGGCGGTGTCCGACGGCATCAGGCGCGCCTTCTGCGACAACGGACGGCTGAGGGCGACGTTCACGGGGAAGTTCAACGGGGACTGCATCAGGTCCGAGGCGATGGGGATGCTGCCCACGCAGCTGGCCTCAAGCGACGAACTCCGGATGCGGGCCTCGGTGAGGTCGATCCTCCCTCCGCCGAGCTTGGCGGTCGCAACGATGTCCATGATCGGCTGGTCCTGAAGCTCGCGGATGTTGAGCGTGTTGGCGAGCAACCCGGTGAGCATCGTGAGGATGCCCTTCTTCTGGCCGGGATCGTTGACCCTCAGATTCGCATTGGTGACCGACAGGCCGAGGGCACCCGACAGCGTCTTCTGGAGGCTTAGACCCGTGATGCCGGCCCCCTTGACCTTCGCGTCGAGGTTGAAGGCACCGTCGATGCGGTCCTTCAGCATCGCCACGAACGAATTCGCAAAGGGCTTGACCGGGACATTCGTCGCGGAGGCGCTCAGGTCGTAGTCGAAGCCGGGCACGCCGAGGTCCAGCTTCAGGCCGGCCTTGATCGGGGCGCCGTTCAACGTGAATTGCAGCGAAGGCACCTCCACCTTGCTGCCGGTGATCTTCAGGCCGGCCACGAAGTTCTCGGCCGCCACTTCGCGGAGAAAGAACTTCCCGAGGGTCGCGTCCAGCGTGAACAACTCGATCGGCAGCTTCACCGCGGCGGGCTCCTTCTGCGGCCCGGCGGCGGCGGCGGGGGCGTTGACCGGGGCGGATGACTGGGTCGGCGCGGCGGCGTTGGTCTTCGAACCGCCCGTGAACAGGTCGAAGAACGGCGTCACGTCCATCGATTCGGAGGCCAGCTTGAAGCCGCCCTTCAGCGCGTTGGTCTTCGAGAGATCCAGGTCGCCGGTCAACGTGGCGACGTTCTTGCCGCGCGGAGTCGGCGTGAGCCGCAGTTCGCCCTGACGAACCACGAGCTTCGTTGACGATCCGCCAAGGTCGAGCGACAGCCCGACAGCCAGGGGCGACTCGGGAACCACGCCCGAGGGATCGCGGACCACGAGGTCCTTCACCTCGACTGACCCCTTCACCGCGAGGTCGGCCGTCGGGTCGATGCGGGTCGAGAGTTCCCCGACGAATTTCACCGAGCGAAGCTGCTTCTCCCCCAGCGCGACCTGCAGGAACGGCCGCAGGGCGTTCTCGTTGACGTCACGCGCCGTGACGGTGATCTCGCCCGCGCCTTTCACGATGTTCCACCGCCCCTTCACGCCCAGCGAACCGCCCTCCTGGGCCGCCTGCCGCGGGCGCAACTGCAGGTCGTTGATGACGAACTCCCCTTCCGGCAACCCAAGATCGGCATTCAATCCGACGGCGTAACCGTCAAACTTCACCACCGACGCCTCGCCCCGGATATCCTTCACCTCGGCCGCCACGGTGAGGCGCCGTTTCGGGGCATCGGCGAAGCTCGCGACGGAACCCTTCAGGCTCGACGCGAAACTCAGGTTCTTGACCGCGTTGCTCGCGAAGGTCCCCGAGAAACCGACCAGCCCTGCCGCCACGTCGAAGCCGAGGTCCTTGCCGCCCCCCTTCACACCGAGGTCCGCCTTCGCGCTGAGACTTCCCTGCAAGGGCGTGCCGGCGAACGCGCTCCAGTCGGAGATCCGAAGTTCGCTGACCTGGAAATTGACGGTGGCATCCGGCAGCGCGGCCGCATTGGTCGCCCAGCTCAACTGCAGCGGCTGCGAAAGGGACCCGCGCAGGATCTCGCGACCGCCTTGATTCCCGCTCAGGGCGAACGCC
Organism: uncultured Verrucomicrobiota bacterium; assembly: GCA_903844265.1. Lineage (GTDB taxonomy): Bacteria > Verrucomicrobiota > Verrucomicrobiia > Limisphaerales > CAIMTB01 > CAIMTB01. The sequence continues at coordinate 3,976 of CAIMTB010000250.1, read as the reverse complement.
CGGACCGTGGCCGATTTTCCACCGAGATCCACCAACAGATCGTACGAATCCGTGAAGTCGATCGCCGGCATGGTGAGGTCGGCCTTCTTCACCGAAACCCTGCTGCCGGCAAGGCTGCCCACGACCGAGACCCTCTGGCCACCCGCGGTGAGTTCGACGCGGTTCGTGCTGTCGAAACGCGACGTGAGGAAGTCCAACCCCATCGCGGCCCCTGCAAAGTTCAGGACATTCCGGTCGATCGCGGAGATGTCGACCTGAAGCTTCGCCTCCTGCTTCGCGAGGTCCAGCGGTCCCTTGACCGAGACCGAGCCGAGGGCGGCACCCTGCCTTGAGAACTCCACCAGGAGCCGCTTGAGATCACCCGGGGCGAAGTCCGCGCTGAGCGCGGTGGCGAACCCCTGGAAATCCTTGAACGCTCCACCCGCCTGCTGGAGCTGGGCCTCCACCTTGCCGCCGATCGCGGACGGTGCGAGTTCCTGCGAAAGCGTGACCTCCAACGCGCCCTTCAGCGAGGCCTGGAGGGTGTTCGTAGCCGCGCCCGGCGCAGGCGCCCGCTGCTCGAATTTCAAACCCGCCGCCATCTCCAGCCGGCCCTTGCCGCCGTTCTTCAGATCCAGCGCGGAAAGCGTCAGACCCTGGATGTCGGCCGCCATCGAGGATCCATCCTTCGCCGCAGAACGAAATGTGAAGGTCGCGTTCTCGACCCGGAACGACTTCAGGTCCAACTGCACCGGCTTGCCAGGAGCCGATGGCGCGGGCGGCTTCGCAGAAGCTTCGGCGAACCGCTTCAGGATCGGGTCGAGGTTGCTCGTGCCGTCCGCCTTCTGCACCAGCGAAACCGAGGGCGAACCCAGGACGATCTCATCGATCGCAATCCGCCCGCCAAGGATCGCGGTCAGGCTGTACCGGACGCGCGCCACGTCGACCGCGCCCAACGGCTCGGCACCGTTGGGGACGACGGTCAGCTTACGGATCTCCACGGAGGAGAACGGGCTCAACGAAATGCTCTCGGCGTCGACACGGGCGTTCAACGCCTCGCCAATCCGCGGCAGGATCATCGACTTGAGGAAACCCGAGCTCGTGGCCACGAAATAGACCACGAGCAACAGCGCCACCAGGACGCTCACGATGACTGACAGCTTTTTCATGATGCTGAAATCCAAACCGAAATCTTAACGACGATGCGCACGGGGGGATCCACCCACCGCGGCCAAGCCCCGCACCGCACCGCACCTCACGCCTTGAGAGACTCAAGCGTCTCAACGTACTCGGCAATCCCGCGCGCCGGCGGGTACTGCGGCGTGAAACCCAACTCGGTCCGCGCCTTCGTCATGTCCGCCTCCGTGTGCGGTTGGTAGAAGGAATACGGGTTGTCGAAATACTCGGGCTCGAGGGTCGTGCCCAGATGGCGGTTCAACTCCACGATCACCTCGTTGAACGAGAACGGCTGGCCGCTGCCGCAGTTGAAGATGTCACTGCGCGGAGCGTTCCGCGCCGCAATGGTGAGATCCACCACGTCCCGCACAAACACGAAATCCCGCTTGTGCTCCCCAGACCTGAACACACGCGGCCGCTTCCCCGACTTCAGCTGCCGATACAGCTGATAAATCATGCTCGCCGCCGCAAGCTTGTGGACCTCGCGCGGGCCGTACACGTTGAAATAGCGGAGACCCACGATCCTCCACGACGGGTTCCGACGAGCCCAACGTCGCGCCAGGTTGTCGAGCTGCACCTTCGTGAACGCATAGACGTTCGCCGGCGCAGGAGGCTGGTCCTCCCGATTCACGCCGCTCGCAATCCCATACGTCGCCGCCGAAGACGCATACACCACCGGGACCTGCGTCGGCGCCGCAAACTCCAGCAACCGACGGAACCCCTCGATGTTGTCGTGCCCCTGCAACAACTGACCGTGCTCCGTGGTGTCCGTGATCGATGCAAGATGGAAAATCGCGTCAAAGGTGTCGTCCCGAAAACGCCCCGACCAATCCATCCGCGAAACGTCCGCCGCCACGAAATCCCCACGAAACCCCCGCAGGTTCCGAAAATCCCCGGACCTGAAATCATCCACCACCGTGATGTCGGCGTCCGGAAAACGCTCCTGCAGGGTGAGGGTCAGATTCGACCCGATGAAACCCGCACCGCCCGTGACCAAAATGCGTCGCATGGAAGGACAAGCCTATCCACCCGCGCCGGTTCGTCAATTGGCGCCGTCAGCTCACGGAACCGACGACCCCCTCCCCGCTCAGCCCTTCACCTTCCGCGCGCCCTTCGCCACCTCGATCTCCTCCACCTGGTCGGCGTCGATGTGATGAAAATCGCCCGTCTTTCCAACAATCAGAAAACTGTCTCCCACCGGCGGAACCAGGAGGTAGTCGGGATGCTCCACCACATGCGTCCGACCGCTGGTCAACCTCACGGTCAGCGGACGAAACGGCGCCTTGTGAAGATGCGCGCGAATGTCGCTCAGTTTCATGACCGCACCTTGCGCCCGGCACCCACCCCCGTCAATCAAGCCGCCCCTCCCCGGATCATCGGTCCCCAGAAAATCGCCTGACACCCCACCCCCCAAATCCCTAGCCTCTCCCTTGTGATACCCCTTTCCCGGCTCGCCTATTCGCTGGCCCTGCTCGGACTCGGCCTCGCCGCCGTCCCCACGGCCCACGCCCTCGATCTCCACGACGCCGTGGTGGTCCATGCCGCCGACCTCACGAAGGTCGAGCGTAAGGCCGTGTCCATGATGATCGACGAGGTCGCAAAACGGACGCAGATCCGCTGGACTGAATCGACTTCGTGGCCCACCAACGGCCGGCCCGCCATCGCGGTCGGGCTTGACTCGGCGTGGACCCGGTTCGCCGGACCCGAAGGCTCCTCGCCCGTCATCCCCGTCGGCTCCCCAACCCTCGCCGCCGAGGGATTCACAATCCGCGTCGAGACGACCACCCCGACCCATCCCCAGCCCGGCGTCCTCATCGCCGGCCATGATCCGCGCGGCGTCCTCTACGGTGTCGGCCATCTCCTGCGCAACCTCCGCATGGGCACAGGCCGCGTTCACGTGCCCGACTCCCTGGCCATCACCACGTCGCCGAAATTTCCACTTCGCGGACACCAGCTCGGCTACCGCCCGAAGACACATTCCTACGACGCCTGGGACCTCCCGCAGTGGGAACAGTACATCCGCGACCTCGTGGTGTTCGGGATCAACGCCATCGAACTCATCCCGCCACGCTCGGACGACGATGCCGACAGCCCCCATTTTCCCCTGCCACCCCTCGAGATGATGGCCGGCATGTCGCGAATCGCCGACGACTACGGTCTCGACGTGTGGGTCTGGTACCCCGCGCTCGACGCGGATTACACCAAGGCCGCCACCGTCGAATCCGCGCTGCGCGAATGGAGGAATGTGTTCGAAAAATTGCCACGCCTTGACGCGGTCTTCGTCCCCGGCGGCGACCCCGGCCACACCCCGCCACGACCCCTGATGGCACTGCTCGAATCACAGGCCATCTCCCTCCGGCAGGTCCACCCGAAAGCGCAGATGTGGATGTCGCCGCAGGGCTTCAAGCGCGAATGGCTCGACGAATTCCTCGGCATCCTGCACGACGAGGACACCCATTTCCTGAACGGCCTCGTGTTCGGCCCCCAGGTCTACGGCAGTCTCCCCGACCTCCGCGCCGCGGCCCCAGGTCACATGGCCATCCGCCATTACCCCGACATCACCCACACCCGCCAATGCCAGTTCCCGGTGCCCGACTGGGACGTCGCGTTCGCCGTCACCGAGGGCCGCGAATGCATCAACCCGCGACCCGTCGACGAGGCCGCCATCTTCCGCAAGGTCCAACCCTCGAGCATCGGTTTCATCAGCTATTCCGAGGGCTGCAACGACGACGTCAACAAGGCCGTCTGGAGCGCGCTCGGCTGGAATCCGGACCAACCGGTCGTCGGGATCCTCCGCGAATTCAGCCGCTATTTCATCGGC
>CAIMTB010000249.1 GCA_903844265.1 uncultured Verrucomicrobiota bacterium | reverse complement strand
CTGCCTTGAGTATGTCGTGCAGGTGGATGATGCCGCACGGCGCCGGGCTTTGATCATCCTCATGAACAAACAGGGAGGTGATCTTGCGTTTTTCCATGATCTGCAGCGCGGCTGCGGCAAGTTCCGAGCGTTTGATGCAAAGCGGCCCTCGCTTCATGATTTCAGACGCACGCCGGTTGAGAATGTCATCCCCCTTCTCCAGCGAACGGCGCAGGTCACCGTCCGTGATGACTCCCTTCAACGCGCCGCTTGAATCGCAGACGCCGGTTACGCCAAGCCCCTTGGCGGTGATGACGAACAGTGCCTTCTTCATCAGGGTATCCTCCTGTACCAGAGGCATGGCCTCGCCGGAATGCATGAGGTCCTCCACCCTCAGGATCAGCTTCTTGCCCAGCGACCCTCCGGGGTGGAATATGGCGAAATCCTCCGCCTTGAAACCGCGTTCGACCAACAGCGCGACGGCCAGGGCGTCCCCCATTGCGAGAGTTGCGGTCGTGGAGGCGGTTGGGGCCAATCCCAGCGGGCAGGCCTCCTCCGAGACGGATACATCAAGAAACACGTCACTCGCACGGGCGAGGTTCGAGACCGCATTGCCGCTCATGGCAATGAGATGCGCCCCAAGACGTTTGATGGAGGGGAGGATTTTAAGCATCTCCTCCGTTTCTCCGCTGTTCGAGATGGCAATGACGACATCCCCGGCCATGATCATCCCCAGATCGCCGTGGATGCCTTCTGCCGGATGCAGGAAGAAGGCCGGGGTACCCGTGGAGGCCATGGTGGAGGCGATTTTCTGTCCTACCAGGCCGGATTTTCCCATCCCGCTGACAATCACCCTACCTGGACTCTTCAATATCAGTCTGACGGCCAGCTCAAACGAAGAATCAATTCGCTCAGCCATTGCTGAGAGCGCCTCCGCCTCCACCCGGATCACCCTGCGTGCCTCATCGAGGATGCTCATGCGGCAGGCCTCTGTTTGACGACGGAATCAATCATCTTAAGGGTGTTCAACAGCGCGGGAAGCTCGCTGAGCGGGATCGAATTGGGGCCATCACACAGTGCGTGGTCGGGATCTTCGTGCACCTCCATGAATATGCCGTCAATCCCGGTGGCTACGGCCGCCCGGGACAGATGCGCCACAAACTCGCGCTGTCCGCCCGAGCTGTCACCCTGTCCACCTGGAAGCTGCACGCTGTGGGTGGCGTCAAAAACCACCGGATAACCGGTGGAGCGCATGATCGGAAGACTCCGCATATCCACGACCAGATTGTTATATCCGAACGAGGACCCGCGCTCGGTCAGGATGATGTCCTCATTGCCACTGGCTGCAATTTTCCCGGCGACATTCCTCATGTCCCAGGGAGCCAGGAACTGTCCTTTCTTGACGTTGATGACACGGCCGCACCTTGCAGCCGACACCAATAGATCGGTTTGACGGCAGAGGAAGGCGGGAATCTGGAGGACATCCAACACCTCGGCAGCCGGTGTAATCTGCTCAATCGAGTGGACATCTGAGATCACCGGGACACCCAGTGCTTCCTTGACCTTGCGCAGAATGGCGAGCCCCTCCTTCATTCCCGGCCCGCGGTAGGCGTTGATCGAGGTGCGGTTTGCCTTGTCGTAGGATGCCTTGAATATGAGGGGGATTGAAAGTTCGCTGCAGAGGGTCATCAGGCGTTCGGCATGCCTCATGGTCGAGGTCTCATTCTCGATGACACAGGGACCGGCCACCAACACCAGTGGGCGGTTGTTACCAATCCTTACATTTCCGGATATGATTTCTCGCGTGATGGTCACTGTATTCTCCTTTGCAAATGCAACGGTCGGGTTCCGCCGCCGGGTTTTTGCAGGATCACGGCTCGGGCGGGCTCCAGAGCAGTCTGGGTGCGACCTCGATGGACCGGGTCTCGTCCTCGACCCATAGGACGCCGTCCTGGGCGGTGACCTGCAGCTGCATTGTCCGCTGCGCCATGGCGGCGAGGGCCTGACTTTGCGGGGACGGGATCTGCCACACCGAGATGTTTCGTGTGCGGGTGAGCCGTGGTTCCAGTTCCTTCCACCAGACCGGGGTGTTGGCGTTGTAGCTGTAGACGCTGACGCGATCCACGCGGGCGGCGGTCCGGGTCAGCCGCTTCTCGTCGGGTTGGCCGACGTCGATCCAGTGCGTGATTCGGCCGGTGGGAGACTTCTGCCAGAGACTGGGTTCGTCAGGTTCCCAAAGGTCTTTTGCGAACTCGAGCGGGTCCTCGTCGCCGATGGGCGGTGCGTTGAGGGCGAAGGCGAGGAGGCGGACGAAGAGGCGTTCGTCTGTCTCGGACGGATGACGCGCGATGGTCACGGAGTGACTGGTATACACGTTGCGATCGATGTCAGAGAACTGGATCTGCGCTTTGTAGATGGTGGCTTTGAGTGCCATGGGGTTGTTTCAGGCGGTCATGTTGCCAGGCCCGGTGGGGGGCGAGGGGCTTTGGCATCGGTCTATGATGTGGGCTGTGCCGACAGGAATTCCCAGCTCAGATGTTCCTGGGCGAGGCGTCGGCGGCGATCGAAGAGGCGCCGGGCCGGTGGGGAGGATTCGCCGAGCCATTGCAGGGCCTCCTCGCCGACCGCGTCACCTTCCCAAGTCCCTTCCCGACCGGCCCCAAGCTCGAGCAGGCGCTGGTAACTCCAGGCATGCGGCGTCACAGGGGGCAGTCCCGCCGCCTCGGCCCGGCGGTTGGCGCGCCAGGGAATCTCGAGACCGGGAGGGTCCAAGTCGCCAAAGTAGAGAATCGGTTGGATGCCACCCAATTCCCGGAAGATCTCGGACAATCCGGCCACGGCCTCGGCGAAGACCATGCCTTTGCCGTAGATCACGGCGCTGAATTGGGCGGAGCGCTCGTTCCAGCGGCAGTAGGTATCCCAGGTGGCTGCGTTCTCCAACACGATCACCGGCTGTCCCGGGCCTGGACCCCGACGCCAGCCGAGAGGCTCCATGACGAGGCGGCAGCGCAGGTGGGCGAGGGTAAGTCGGCCCGGACGGAACAACGCCGTCACCGCCAGGGCATCGAGGCGTTTTTCGTCGCCGAAGATTTCAAGGGATCGTTCCTTGATGGGGACCGTCGGACGATTCCGGGAGTGTTCGGCCAGGAACTGGTTCATGGCCAGCAGGTCCTGCGTGGCCACGTTCACGCGCTCCTCGCGCAGGAACAGCAGCTCGGGTTCCCAGGGGATGGTTGCCAGGTCCACGGTGTCGCGGTCGGAGGCGAGGGGATCCCCGAACAGGCCGGCCAGACGCTGTTCGGCCTCCACCGGGATCAGGATGCGTTCGATGAGATGAGGTCGAAATCTGGGGCATCGCAGCCGGACCAGATCCGAGCCTGCGAGGGTTTTGGCATCGCGTTGGGCTTCGCCCCGGTCCTCGGCGGAGATGAGGCCCGCGTCGTCGAGCAGCTGATCCCAGTCCCTGGAAAACGGACGGGTCGATTCCCCGAGCCGGTTGCCACGGGCCCGCCACCATTGGTCGTGCAGTTCCCGCAGGACCGGGAAGGCACGCCATCGTGGGTCGTCAGTCGTCACGTCAGGGATTCCATCGCCTGCCCGGCGGTGAGGAGGACCGGGATGTTGTCGATCTGCGCGGGGTAGCCATCCGGGCCGGGCACGACTTTTTTGCGGCAGATGACCACGGTGTCGGCGTAGGGGGCCATGACGCCGAGGCGATCGATTGGGAAAGCCATGAGGAGTTGCAACTCGAAGCGGCTGGCGAGCTCGAGGCAATCCTCGACGCCGTCGCCGGAGAGCTTGGAGAACGCCTCATCCATGACCACGAGGCCGAGGTGGGGCGAGCGGTGGGAACCGACGTCGTAGACCCGGCGGAACGCGGCGAGCATGGAGATGAAGAACGGCGCCTGGTTCTCGCCGCCGCTGAGGCTTCGTCCGCTTCGCCCGAGCGAAATGCCGGGGGCATCGGGTTGCTCGGCGTTCAGCATCTCGAGGTCGTATCGGTGGTAGAACCGGTAGTCCAGAAGGCGGCGGCCGCGTTCGTCGGTGCGCTCCGCGGCCTCGACCGCGGCCATGAGTTCCGCCTTGGCCCGTTCCACCTCGTCGGACTTGATGGCCAGGGTCAGCGGATCGGCGGGGGAGAGTCCGGAATCGAGGAGGCTCCAGAGCGCGTTGAACGCGGGATCGCGACGTTGCGCGATGCGGTAGACGTGCTTGCCGATGGGCTGGTTGAGGTACTCGCGCAGTTGGCGGATCGTGCGGTCGGCGGCGTGGAGGCGTTCGTTGAGGCGGTCGAGGACGCCTTCCTGCAGGCGGCGTTCCCAGTCCTTGCGACGCTCGGCGGCAAGGGCCCGGGAGCTCGCGAGTTCGACGGCCTCGAGGAGTTGCAATCGCGAGGCCCACGCGTCGTTGGTGTCGTCGTCGGTGGAGAAATCCGACTGGTACTGCGGGTGGAGAAGGTTTCCGACGGGATCACGGACGGAGCATAGGGCGAGCCGTTCGCGGTCCCGCGTGCCGCGTGCTGCGAGGGCGGTTTCGCCCGCCTGACGTTCCTGCGCCTCGACGGCTGCCTTCCGTCGTTCCCAGGTGGGGAGCGATTCGATGACCTCCTGGAGCCGGGTCTCGAGGGCGCGATCGAGGATCGAGGTGGGGACCTGGACACGGCTGGCGGTGCGGTCGAGGACGGCCTGTTGCGCGTCGGCTTCCGTGCGGACGAGGGCGTCGCGGATGGGGCGGGCGATGAGGTTGAACTGCTCGAGTCGCGTCTTGCGCACGGCGACGTCGCCGTCGAGCACGGTCTTGCGGTCCTCGTGTTGCCGGAGAATGGCGAGGCGGGCGGTACGTTCCGGGGTCGCGAGGAGTTGGATCGTTTCGCAGACGCTGCCGAAGTCGCGTTGGAGCCGCGGGAGCCGTGGCAGGTCGTTGGAACGATCGGGAAGGGTGCCGTCGGTCAGGCCCCCCTTGAGGCCGGAATCCAGCCACGATTGAAGATCCTGGAGTTGCCGCTCGGCG
>CAIMTB010000248.1 GCA_903844265.1 uncultured Verrucomicrobiota bacterium | reverse complement strand
CGTTCCACGCAGGAATCGCTTGAGGACGTCACCCTCAGGACCGGCGGCACCAACTCGATGCTGGTGCAACTGGCGAACTGCGTGCGTTTCCACGAGGCGCGCGGGCCCAATCAGATCGACCGTTTCCAACGCCAGCGAAAGGTCACCCTCGCGGCGAACCTCGTCGACAAGGCGCTGGGCGAAGCGATGGACGATGTGCGAGGGGTGATCCGGGACCTGAATCTTCCGGCAGGTTACGAGGCGGTGTTCACGGGACGCGCGAAGACGCTGCAGGAGACCGCCCAGAATTTCCTCGTCGCGTTCGGTCTCGCGATGGTCTTCATGTACATGATCCTCGCGGCGCAGTTCGAAAACTTCATCCATCCCATCGCGATTCTCCTCGCGGTGCCGTTGTCGCTGCCCTTCGCGTTGATCACGATGATCGTCCTCAACGAACCTCTGAACATCTACGCGGTGTTCGGACTCTTCATGCTGTTCGGCATGGTGAAGAAGAACGGCATCCTGCAGATCGACTACACCAACACACTTCGCGCCCAGGGCGTGGAACGTGAGGCCGCCATCATCCAGGCCAACAGGACCCGGCTCCGGCCCATCCTCATGACCACCATGATGCTCATCGCATCGATGATCCCCATCGCCCTCGGGGTGGGCCCCGGCGCCGCCGGCCGCGCGTCGATGGCCAAGGTCATCATCGGCGGACAGATGCTCTGCCTCCTCCTCACGCTGCTCGTCACACCGGTCAGCTACTCGATCTTCGACGACTGGTCCCACGGCCGCTTCTTCCGACGACGCACGACCAAGAAAAAGCCGGGGGAAAAGCCGACGCCGGGCGAGGAGTCCGGCGAGGCCCTGCTCCCGGTTCCCAAGCCCACGCGCTGAATGGTCGTCGCGGACGCTCGATTCTCCATTGAAGCGGGTTCACCCCCCGCAACTCGCCTCCGGTCTTTCGCCCGCCTCCACGGGTGTGCTTAACTCCGCGCGCCATGTACCAGCCGTCGCGCGAACAATTCCGGGACCTCGCCACGCAGGGGAACCTCATCCCCGTCTGCCGTCGGTTGCTCGCCGACTTCGAGACCCCGCTCTCCGCCTACACCAAGATCCGAGGACAGGGCGAATCGTTCCTTCTCGAGTCCGTCGAGGGCGGCGAGCATCTGGGCCGCTACTCGTTCGTCGGCTGCAGCCCGCGCTCCGTCGTCCGCCAGAAGGGTCATCGCGTCGACGTCCTTGAACAGGGCCGTGTCGTCGACACGTTCACCGTGGACCCCGCGGCGCCTGTGTCGGATCTGTCCTCGAAACTGGTCCGCGATGGACTCGCCGTGGTCGAGCGTGTCATGGGTCGATACCGTCCCGTCGACGTTCCCGACCTTCCCCGCTTCACCGGCGGCGCCATCGGCTTCATCGGGTACGAGTTCATCCATGACGTCGAGCCCACCGTCCCGCGTCCGCCCGTCGACGAACTCGACACGCCCACGCTCTATTACCTCATCGCCGACGAGGTGCTGGTGTTCGACCGGACGGCCCAGACGCTGACGATTGTCGTCAACGCCTCGACCGACGGTGTCTCGGTGGATGAGGCGTACGAGGATGCCATCGGCGAGATCGAACGGCTGGTGTCGTTGCTGGAGCAGCCGATCCAGGGCCGGCCTGCTTCGTTCCTGACCGAGGCGGTCGAATTGCCGTTTGTCTCGAACCAGACCCCCGAGCAGTTCCAGGAGCGCGTCCGGAAATCGAAGGATTACATCCGTAGCGGCGACATCTTCCAGGTGGTCGGTTCTCAACGCTTCAGCGCACCGGTCCACGCGCAGCCGCTTGACGTCTACCGGGCCGTGCGCTCGGTGAATCCCTCGCCGTACATGTTCCTGCTGGAACTTGAGGGGTTCTCCCTGGTGGGCGCGTCACCGGAAATCCACGTCCGCTGCGAGAGTCATCGGGTGGAGATCCGTCCCATCGCCGGCACGCGTCGCCGGGGCAAGACGCCGGAGGAAGATCAGGCGCTCGAGAAGGAACTGCTCGCGGACCCGAAGGAGCGCGCGGAACATGTGATGCTCATCGACCTGGCCAGAAACGACGTCGGGCGGGTCTGTGATTTTGGAACGGTGCGAGTCAATGACCTCATGATCATTGAGCGGTACAGTCATGTGATGCACATCGTGTCGCAGGTCGAGGGGCGGCTCCGCGCCGATTGTTCCACCTACGACCTGATGCGCGCCACCTTCCCTGCGGGGACGCTGACCGGAGCTCCGAAGATCCGCGCGATGCAGATCATCTCGGAATTGGAGCAGACCACGCGGGGGCCCTACGGGGGTTGCGTGGGATACTTCAGCTTCAGCGGCAACCTCGACTGCTGCATCACGATCCGGACGGCGCTCCTCAAGGACGGCAAGGCCTACGTTCAGGCCGGCGGTGGGTGGGTGCATGACTCGACGCCCGAGGGGGAGTTCCTCGAGACGGTGAACAAGTCGAAGGCCATGCGACACGCGCTCGCCCTGGCGGAAGATTTTGGAAAGTAGGAAGTAGCGCGGGACGTTCCATCCTCCATCGGTCTATCTCGTCAACTCCCGCGCCAGCGCGTGGACGAACGCCGCGTTGTCCGCCTGGACGTAGTGCATCGTCCCGCCCATGCGCGAGTAGCTCTTGCAGAACCTCAGGTAATAGGCCGGGTTGGACTTCGGCGGTTCACCCTGCGTCCAGTCCCAACCGCCGCCATCCTGCAGATCCACGACGTGGAGGCTGTGGCCGGTGACGTTGGGGCGTCCGTCCTGACGGCGGAGATTGTGGACGCAGCTGAGGCTCTTCTCGAACACCTGCGGGCCCATGATCGCCGAGCCGATGCTCAGCACGACGCCGTTGTCGAGTCCGTCGACCGAGGCCGAGAACCGCTTGAAATCGAGTTCTGCCGCGCGACCAATGACCGCGCCGTTGAACATGGGATGGCAGGCGACGATGTCGTAGCCGATGCCTGGGTGGACCGTGATCGGAACGTCGTGATGGAAGGCCGAGGCGAGGATGGACGCCTGTTTCCATCGGTGAACGATCTCGTGCCGTCCCGGCTCCAGGGAGTGCCGGTGCATCGCCGTGTAGAGATCCACGGCGGCGGACGCCACGGGATCGGCTGGAAAACTCGAGATCATCATCGCCAGTTCCTCGGCGGGCGGCAGCGTGCACCCATCCTCGGCGATGAAGCGACCGAGTGCCTGGCCGTAGCCCTCCTGTCGCAGCCCGCCCGCAAGCAACGCCAGATGCAGGTTCCGCCCCGTCTCGTCCCATGCGCCGAACGTTCCGGTCGCCACGTTGTCCTCGACCTTTTCCGTCGAGCGTCCGAGCCACGCGTATTCCCAATCATGGATCGTACCCGCCCCGTTCGTGGCGAGGTGAGTGAGCCAGCCGCCGGCCATGAGTTGGTCGAGCAGGAGCGCGGCCCCGTTGCGGAGGAGGTGCGCCCCGTAAATCAGCATCACGGACGCGCCGTGTTCCCGGGCGCGCCGGATGTCGCGTGCCGTCCGGTCCACGGCCTCCATGACCGGTCCGGGCAGCGATGGAACCGGGGCATCCGTGGCGATGAGAATGTCCTCCACGCGGGTGAGACTGCGCCGCTCGGCGAGCGGGAACACACGGAGTCGGGAATGATCAAAGGGGGTCACGGGAAATGTGCCCGGGGTGAAAACACCGGACCCGACAAGGGTAGCGATGACTCTTCCCTGAGGCCAGTGGGCAGTGACCGGTCACCCCGTGCATCCACGAGTTGTTGGTAGGGCGCGCACTCCGCTGCGCGCCGGCATTTTAGGGGCTCCGGTTCGAGGTGCCTTGGGAGGGCGGCGGGCAAGGGACTGCCCGCCCTACCGTCAATCTGTGGATGCACGGGTTCCGGATCGTCCCTCTCCCTCACAGCTCGATCGACTCGCCCAGTGCTGGAAGCAGGGGCTTCAGTCCGTGACGTTGCTCGATCGCCTGCGCGAGGGCGGTGCGCTGTTTGTCTTCACCGTGGGTCAGGACGACCCGGGGACGCGAAGGTGCGACCGCGTCAAACCAAGTGAGCAGGTCGGTTCGTCCCGCGTGTGCGCTGAATCCGCCGAGGCTGTGGACCTCGGCGCGGACGGCGATCCTGTCGCCGAAAATGGAGACCTCCTTCTCGCCGTCGATCAGGCGGCGTCCGAGCGAGCCGTTGCCTTGGAAACCGACGATGATCACCCGGGTGCCACGCTGCCAGAGGTTGTGTTTGAGGTGATGCTGGATTCGGCCCGCGGTGCACATTCCTGAGCCGGCCATGATCAGGCAGGGGCCGGGCACGTCGTTGATCCGCTTGGATTCCTCCGCCGTGGGCGTGGTCTTCAGGCTTCTCAGGTCATCCTCCAGGGGATGCTCCTGGATGAATGCGGTCATCTCCTCGTCGAACAGCTCGGGGTGACGCTGATAAATCAGCGACGCCTGGATCGCCATCGGGCTGTCGAGGAAGATGGGAAAGGGCGCGACCTGGCCGGATCGGAACATCGAGCCCAGGAGCACACAAAGGAGTTGAGCGCGACCGACCGCGAACGTCGGCACCACGATCTTTCCCTTGTCCGCGACGGCAGCGCGCACGATGTCCACGAACTGGTTGACGGTTTCCCGGAATGGCCGGTGGTCACGGTCGCCGTAGGTCGATTCCAGGAACACCAAGTCTGCAGCATGGAACGGCTCGTAATCCCGCAGGATCGGCGCGCCCTTGGGTCCCAGGTCGCCGGAGAAAACAATGCGTCGGGTGGCGCCGTCCTCGGTGACGGTCATCAGGATGCTCGCAGAACCAAGCATGTGCCCGGCTTCGGCCCAGACCGCCTCGATCCCGGGCGCGACCGGTACGGGTTGGTGGTAGGGCACTGCGCGAAACCGCTGCACGATCGATTCCGCCTCCGCCGGGGAATAGAGCGGTTTCACGGGTTCCTCGCCGGCGCGCTCCCGCTTTCGGTTTTCGCGCTCCGCTTCCTGGGCGTGAATCTTCGCCGAATCGCGGACGATCAACGCTGCAAGATCCACGGTCGCCGGCGTGGCAAAAATAGGGCCGTCGAAGCGTGACTTGGCGAGCAGGGGAAGGCGGCCCGTGTGGTCGAGGTGACCGTGGGTGAGCAGGACCGAGTCGAAGTGCCCGCCCAGGAGCTCGGGTGAGGGCCGGTTGAGCGCCTCGGCGTGGTGTCCGCCTTGGAACAGTCCGAAGTCGACCAGCACGCGGGCCGACCGCGTTTCCACCAGGTAGGACGAGCCGGTGACTTCTCCGCCTGCCGCGCCGAGGAGTGTGATTTTCACGGGATGACGGCCAGCGTACCCGAAGGCCCGCCGCGAGCGAGCGCAACCTGCGTCTCATGGGCGGCGGTGCATCCACAGATTGACGGTAGGGCGCGCACTCCGCTGCGCGCCGTCCTTTGCGGATGCACCCAGGCGCGGCACCCCTCGCTGCGCCATCGGGTGACGACGATCGCGCGGCGGGCAAGGGACTGCCCGCCCTACCTCCTGACTCGGGTGCACTACCGGATGCGCCGCTCGAGGGCAGGGCCGCCACCGACAGGACCTCACGGAATGGAGTGGCCGTGGAGATTGGGTTGGTCGGCCAGCCGTTGGATTTCCTTCACCGCCATCCCTATGCCGGATTGGGCAAGAGGCGACAATTCCTCGCCAAGACCGAAATCCTCGCCCGGAATCGTGAGCGTCCAGGATCGTGGGCATCGCCCGAACAGGTACCTTGCGAGCGTCAGGATCGAGCCGGGATCGGTCACGTGACCGAGAGTCCGAAGGCCGTCCCGGGGGTGGGTTTCCTGGAGTTCGACGCCGTCCCGCGTGCGGGTGGTGGCATCGACGAAAACCACGGCTGCCGCATGGGACACGGGCTCCGCCAACTCCGGAGTCAGTTGGTGGCGGACGAGGACAAACACTCCGGGGAGGTTGAGCGCGGCGACCGCCTCGGCGACAGCGGGCCCGGCGGCGTCATCGCGGCGCAGGGTGTTGCCGAAGCCGATGACCAGGAGTCCGTGCGGGGCCGTCATGCGGGGTTGAACGGCGGGTTTGTTGGGGTGTTGCGGTCCCCGGTGTGCCCTTCGGTCGGGTGACGATCCTTCCGGGCGTATCGTCAGCCGCGTGTCACTTCGTTGATCACGGTGCCGTCGGCGGCGATGAGTTGGACGTGCAAGGGCATCTTGCCGATGGCGTGGGTGGAGCAGCTCAGGCACGGGTCGTAACAGCGGATGCCGTGTTCGATCCGGTTGAGCATCGGCTCGGGGATTTCCTTGCCCCGGACGTAAAACCGGGCGATCTGGGCGACCGTGCGGTTCATGGCGAGATTGTTCTGCCCGGTGGCGATGATGAGGTTGACCTTCTGGAGGATGCCGTCCCGGTTCACCGTGTAATCATGGAAGAGCGTGCCGCGCGGGGCCTCGCTCGCGCCGACCCCGCGGAGGCTGTTGATTCCGGCGTCGGCGCGGAGGTCATCGCTCAGGAGATCCGGGTCATCCAGGCCGCGCTCGATATATTCGAGTCCGGCGAGTATCTCGATGAGCCGGGCATAGTGATAGAGAAACGACGAGGTGACCGCGCCGCGTCCCAGTTTCTTGAAGGCACGCAGCTCGGCTTCGGCCTGGGGCACGCCCATGTGTTCGCAGACATTCAGGCGGGCGAGGGGGCCGACGCGGTACATGCCGCCGGGCAGGCCGATGGGAAGGTAATAGGGGGACTTGAGATAGGAATTGTTCTGCACCGATTCGCCGATGAACTCCTGATACCGATGCGGCTCGATCCTGTCGGCGATGATGCTGCCGCTGCTGTCCACAAACCGGAGATTGCCGCCGTGATGTTCCCAGGTCCCGTCGTCGGCGACGAGGGCCATGAACAGGGACGGGAAGTTTCCGAATATCTCGGTCTCCTGATGGTGTGTCTCGAGGGTCTTCTTGAAGAGATCCAGCGCGATCCGGGAGGTCCGGAAGGCTTCCGGCAATCCAGAGCGGATCCGATCCCGACCTTCCTCGCTCAGCGCGCTGCGCACGCCTCCCGGCACGGCCCACGCGGGATGGATCTTTCTGCCCCCGAGTATCTCGATGACTTCCTGGCCGAACTGCCGGAGGCGGATGCCGGCGCGGGCAAGATCGGGGTGGCTCCTGACGATTCCGAAGACGTTGCGATCGGCGGGCGGGGTGTCCCAGCCGAGCAGGAAATCGGGCGCGCTGAGATAGAAGAAACTCAGGGCATGGCTTTGGACGATCTGCGCCAGGTTCATCATGCGGCGCAACTTGTCCGCGGCGGGCGGGATGGCGACGGCGAGGATGGCGTCACCGGCCTTGGCGGAGGCGAGCAGATGGCTGACGGGGCAGATGCCGCAGATGCGAGGCGTGATGCCGGGCATCTCGCTCATGGGCCGGCCTTCGCAGAACTTCTCGAAGCCCCGGAATTCCACGACGTGGAACTCGGCGTCCCAGACATTGCCCGCTTCGTCGAGGAGGATGCTGATCTTGGCGTGACCCTCGATGCGGGTCACCGGATCGATGAGGATGCGATGTGTCATAAGTCCTGGGCACCAGCCACGGCCCGGCGTCCGGGTTTTTCAGCCAAACTTGATATCCTCACCCGTCAGTCGTGGTTCTTCTCCGGCGAGGAGTTGGGTGAGGAAGGTCCGGATCCTTGCCGCCGAAGGGGGACAGCCGGGGAGGTGGTAGTCCACGTGGATGACCTCGTGTACCGGCATGACACGTTCCAGGAGGGGTGGAACGATGCCTGGTTCCGAGGGCACGCGGGGGTTCAACTGGGCCGCCTCGACGTAGGCGCGCTGCAGGACATTCTCATGGTTCCCCAGCCCGAGCTGGTTGCGGATGGCGGCGACGTTGCCGGTGACGGCGCAGTCCCCGAAGGCCACGACCTTATCGGTGCGCAGGCGGATCCGGTGGACCATTTCCAGATGGTCCTCGTTGCACACGGCGCCTTCGATCAGGCAGACGTCCACGTCTTCCGGATATTCCTTGGCATCGACGACGGGGCTGTAGACGACGTCCACCTGTTGGATGAGGTCGATGAGAAACTCATCCAGGTCGAGAAAGGACATGTGGCAGCCGGAACAGCCACCCAGCCAGACGGTCGCCAGGCGTGTTTTCATGGGATTCATTCAGGGGCTAATCGGGAGCGATCCACTGTCCTTTTTCGCGGGCGGTGACGATGAATTCGAGTTTGCTGCGGTCACGTTCCATTTCTCCGACCGTGGAGCCTTTGTGGAAGAGGGCGCCGGTGGGGCAGGCCTGCACGCACTTGCCGCAGGACGTGCACGAATCGGCGTGTTTCCAGGGCATGTTGAGGTCGGTGATGATCCTGGATTGGGCGCCGCGACCGGCGACGTTCTTGGTGCCGGCGCCCTCGATGTGCCAGCAGACGCGGACACAACGTGAGCAGAGGACGCAGCGGTTGTGATCCATCCCGAACAGGGAATGCGTGGTGTCCACCTCCCATCTGGGGAAGCGATAGTCATAGCGGACGTGGTCGACGCCGAGCGAATAGGCAAGAGTCTGCAACTCACAATGTCCATTCGCCACGCACACGGCACAGATGTGGTTCCGTTCGGCCAGGAGCAACTCGAAGTTGATCCGTCGATAACTCCGGATTCGTTCGCTATCGGTCCGGACGTCCATGCCTTCGGCCACTTTCGTGGTGCAGGCGGGAAGCAGCTTGGGAACCCCGGCGACCTCGACGAGGCAGAGGCGGCAGGCGCCGACATCGTAGATGCCGTCGAGATGGCAGAGGGTTGGGATCTTGGCTCCTGCCTCCTCTGCGGCCTGCAGGATCGTGGCGCCCTCCTCGGCGCTGACCTGACGGCCATCGATGGTCAATGTCTTGGCGGCCATAACGGGTTCAGGTCACTTCGCGGTCGTGGGCGTGGTCGTTGTTTCGGCGGCGGCTCGTGTGGTGGCCTCGACGGCCCGCGCCCGATAGGTTTGCCGCAGATGCAGCAATGTTGTTTCGGCGGCGGGGAGCGAGGCGTGGTCGGCGGTTCGGTGTGGGCCGAAGGTATCCGGTTGCAGCAGGGCCTCGTACTCGTGGCGGAAGAATCGGAGCGTGCTCAGCGTGGGGTTGGGTGCGGTCTGGCCGAGTCCGCACAGGCTCGTGTGTTTGACCATGTCGCAGAGTTCCTGGAGTTTCTCGAGATCCCGGGGGGTGGCTTTGCGGGCCATGATCTTGCAGAGCAGATGGTGCATCTGGACCGTGCCGGTGCGGCACGGGACGCATTTGCCGCATGATTCGTCCATGCAGAACTCCATGAAGAAGCGGGCGACATCCACCATATGGGTGGTGTCATCCATGACGATCATTCCCCCGGAGCCCATGATGGAACCGAGCCGGCCGAGGGACTCGTAATCCACGGGTGTGTCGAGGTGTGGCAGGGGGATGCAGCCGCCGGAGGGTCCTCCGGTCTGCACGGCCTTGATGTGACCGCCCCCTGTGGCACCGCCGCCCATTTCCTCGACGATGGTGCGGACGGTGGTGCCCATGGGCACCTCGATGAGGCCGGTGTTTTTCACCCTGCCGGCGAGGGCGAAGACCTTGGTTCCCTTGCTTTTCTCGGTGCCGATTCCGGCGAACCAAGCCGCGCCTTTGCGATAGATGGGCGGCACATTGGCGAGGGTTTCGACGTTGTTGATCAGTGTGGGGCAGCCCCAGAGCCCGCTTTCGGCCGGGAACGGAGGGCGTGGCCGCGGCGTGCCGCGTTTGCCTTCCACGGAGGCCATGAGGGCGGTCTCCTCGCCGCACACGAACGCGCCGGCCCCGATGCGGATGTCGATGCTGAAGTTGAAGGGCGACTCGAAGATGCCGCTGCCGAGCACCCCCAGTTGCTTGGCCTGCTTGATGGCGATCTGCAGGCGCGAGATGGCGAGCGGATATTCGGCGCGGACGTAGATGAAGCCCTGGTCGGCGCCGACTGCATAGGCCGCGATGGCCATGCCTTCGAGGACGCTGTGTGGGTCGCTCTCCAGGACGCTGCGGTCCATGAACGCGCCGGGATCGCCTTCGTCGGCATTGCAGATGACGTATTTCCTTGAGCCCGGTGTCTTGGCGACGGTGCCCCACTTGATGCCGGTGGAGAAGCCGGCGCCGCCGCGACCGCGCAACCCGCTCCTGACCATGGTCTCGACCACTTCCGTGGGAGTGGCCTCGGTCAGGACCTCATGCAGCGCCTGATAACCTTCCGCCGCGATGTAGTCCTCGATGCGCTCGGGGTCGATCACGCCGCTGTTGGCGAGCACCACGCTGAGTTGCCGCTTGAAGAACGGGGCGTTGAGGTCGGTCTGCGGCAGGTCGGCGGGTTCGCCGCGGAGCGTGGCGACGATGGTCGGTGCATTTTCCGGCGTGACCTTGATGTAGAGCACCTCCTGCGGGTCGGCTTGGACGAGTGGCCCTTCGCAACAAAGCTTGAGGCAACCGACCCCGCGAACTTCCACTTCCTGCCCGAGCCCGGCCTCGGCAACGGCCTGTTCGAGGCGTTGCTTGACGTTGGCCGAACCGGAGGACATGCAGCCGGCGGCCATGCAGCAGCGAAGGATGATTTTTTTCTTCCCGGCGAGTTCCCGGGCCTGGATCAGGTGCAGGTCGTTGAGGGTCACTTGGCCTCCCACTTCCCAAGTTGTTCGAGGGCCGATTCAGGCGTCTGACGAGGGGCGACGGCACCGTCGTAGACCACCGCCGGCGCGATGCCGCAGGCGCCAATGCAGCGGGCGGTGAGAAGCGAGAGCTGGTTGTCCGGCGTGGTTTCACCGGGCTTGATCCGGGTGTGTTCCTGGACGGCGGCAAGGACCTTGTCCGCGCCTTTCACATAACACGCGGTCCCCATGCAGACCACGCAGGTATGCTCGCCTTTTGGCTTGAGCGTGAAGAAATGGTAGAACGTCGCGACGCCGTAGACGCGGCTGGGAGGCAGCCGCAGTTTGTGGGCGACGAACAACAGCAGGTCGCTTTCCAGGAAACCGAACAGTTCCTGCGCCTTGTGCAGCACCTCGATGAGGGCGTCGTGGCGGAACTGATGCTTCTTCATGTGCGCCTCGAGAATCCTGAAGCGCTTGTCGCCACTGGCGTGGTCAAGCGTGGATTTTGTGCTCTGGCGCGGAGGTTGGACAGATGCAGAGGTCATCGCAGGAATCTCTCGGGGCACCCGATGCCTGGCTCGTCGACAGGCTCAACAGACGCCACCAACGGCTTCCTAGCTTCGCACCACAAATGTGGCTGCCCACTTATTGGTCACTGCTGACCTATTCTTGTCCATCCGCCCCGCCGGCTGGCGGTCTCAGAGGCGATGAACCGGAGGGCGCGCCCTGCCGCCCACAACTTCGGAATGCACGGCGCTCGCCTCCGCCTGAAATCAGGCAGTTTCCAACTTGCTGCCGGTGGCCATACCTTCGACCGTACGATCCATGGCCATGCAGATATTCCGTTGGAAGATCATTGCCGCTTTGTGCGGGTGGCTGGCGAATGCAGGCACATGCCCGGCGTTGTCCTTCGAGGACTCCGAGCAGCCTCGCGGGTGGATGCTCCCCGCCGCAGCCCGTGTCACGGCCGGTGACGGACGCGGCGCCGTGGTGGGGTTTCGCGGCACGCCGTCGCTGGTCCTGGCGCAGGAGAAGGGTTCACGCCCCTTTGCAATCGAGGAGACGGCGGAGCGCATCACCTTGCGGGGGGCCGCCATCGAGGCCTCGATCAGGAAGAAGGGCTATGTGAGCGGGGTCGAGGCGGGAAGCTTCCTTGACCGGAAGACGGGCGCGCGCGATCTCGGTTTCGGGCTGGATATCCAGGACTGGATCATGGAGCCGGGCAGCGACGCGGGCTGGCGTGGCCAGCTCCCCGGCGACCTCCCCTATGACTTCAACAACGCCTACCACGGCAAGACCGCCAAGCGCAGCATCGAGGGACCTCAAATCTGCACCCAGGCCAAGGAACTCAAGCCCCGCCTCATCGAGGGCAGGGACTTCGTCGCCATCGACCAGGCCTGGAATTACAGATTGGCGGCACCCGGAAAGCAGGCCGGCTCTGAGTGGAGGCAGACGCTCGTCTTTCCCGCCGGCAAACGGTACTTCATCTCCTCGGACCGTATTCTTACCCGCAACCCGGGGGATGCGCTGTTCTTCAGGCAGGACATGCCGGGTCACCTCCGGCATCGCGCGGGAGATGCCTTCAGTGAGATCTACCTGAGTTATCGTGGGAAAATCCCGGCCGCTGAGTTCCTGACGGACTTTCCTCCGGACGAAAAGTTCAACTACCGCCGGGACCGCGACGGTGTCCCGCGGCGCATGATCCGCGCCTACCATACGCGCGACCCGAAGACCGGCGCGGATGGCCCGTGGCTCGCGGGCATGACGCTCAATCCCGCGGACACTTCGGAGGCCTGGTGCCATCAGCGCACGGGTTATGTGTGCTTCATCCATGAAGTGGGCGAGCGCCCGGTGAAGGCGGGCGAGTCCTTTGGTGCGGCGTATATCGTCGGCTGGTTCGACAGCATCGAGGAGATGGAGAACGTCTATGACCAATACCGAGGTCATAGTGCGCTGGAGGTGACCGCGGAGGGCTGGAAACTGATGCCGTCCGTTGGTTCTGCGAGCGGCGGAAAGTGACGGCGCCCTCGGAGAGGCCGCCCTACCCCCGAGGGATCGAGGATGCTG
>CAIMTB010000247.1 GCA_903844265.1 uncultured Verrucomicrobiota bacterium | reverse complement strand
TGTTCCTTCGTGTCCTTCGTGCTCTTCGTGGTTCCACTCCGTTCATGGAGAGCCGGGTTTTCCAAAATTTGGACACGCATTGGGACCATGAACCGCCGGCCAAATCCCTCACCCGGCCTACGGCCACCCTCTCCCGCTGTGGGCGGGCGAGGGACCTGGGTCGAGTGCGGTTCATGGGAGAGCTTTGACGGGTCATCGCTGCCAATCTTAACGATAAGCCCGGTCCCTCCTCATGGGTGAATCCCCTTGGGATTCTCCCGACCGGGAACCCCAAAGCTCCGTCCCACAGCCCCCGGTTACCCGGGCCGCGGCCCCTCATTTGCTGGGATGGCCATTCGGTGGGCAACGAGCAGGACCGCGAGACGCAGCGAGGGGCCGAGGCAACCCTGGGGGAGCGCTCGGTGCCCGTCGAAAAAATTCTCAACATAGTTCCCGAAACCCGCCCCGGAACCTCGCATTGGGACGTGGTGGGGCGATGCCCGCCTCCCATCGACATCCAAAACCTTCAACGAGCCACCTATGAAGAAAGCCAACAAAGGGATCCTCGCCGCCGCCCTGGTCTCAGTCGCCTCACTCGCCGCCGTGCAGTCGCACGCCGGACTGTTCAAGCTGGACTTCAGCATGTCCCAAAACAGATCGGAGGACGTGACCTTGTCCGACTGGGACACCTTCGCGGATTGGTCCTTCGCGGACTTCCCCGATGGCGTCGCCACCTGGAAACTGACCGACTTCTCCACATCAGCGGACAGGAACACCAACGTGGCGTTGACGATCATGGACAACGCGCCCCTGGCCACGCAAGTCGGCGCGCCCGCCCTCGGGATGGGCAACTTCAACCCGGACCCCCAAGGATTGGATGTGGTCTATGACGGAATCCAAGTGCCCGCAGTCGTCAAGGACGACTATCTGTTTCGGGACCCGGACACGGCGGGAACCGAAATGCTGTTCCGCTTCGCCAATCTCGCCCCGGGTCAATATCACGTCACGTTGATGAACGACCGCGTCGACGATCCCAATGGGCAATATGGCAAGCTCTGGATCGATGACATCGACGGCCGGAACGAGCCCGCGGCACAAAACACCGGTGACTATGCCGCCAATCCTTTGTCCGATCCAAACAACCCCAATTCACCTCGAGTGAGGAATCCGCTGGGACACCCGCAAACCCTGGTCGTGAATATCAAGGCGGGTGACTCTCTCTGGTACGCCCACATGGAGGACGGTATTGGCGGCATCAGCGGCATGATCATCCGCTCCTGGGTGGACAGCGACGGCGACGGCATGCCGGATGAATGGGAAGCCCAGTGGGGCCTGAACCCGCAGGATCCGAGTGATGCCGTCAAGGATCCCAACGGCAATGGGTTGAGCAACTTGTTGGAATACCAATCCGCCCTGGATCCCGGTGACACCACCCGACCCACGATCCGCTCGGCAGTCGCCAACTCTCTGCTCAACCAGGTGGTAATTACGTTCTCAAAGCCCATCTTCAGCGGCTCCCTGATTCCCAATGATCCTCGGGATGCGACGATCGCCACGAACCTGGCCAACTATTCAATCAGTCCCGCGCTGGCGATCATCGGGGTGGCTGTGAAGGGCAACGCTGTGACGCTCACGACCGCCAAGCCGACTGCCGAAGTCACGGCTTACACGCTGACTGTCAACAACCTGAGGGATGCCAATAACTGGCCGGTGGCGCCGAACAGCACCGTGAGCTTCTCCATGGGGGCCGCCTCCACCAGCACACAGCCACTCATCTACCAATGGATCACCATCGCGGGCAAAGCTGGGAGTGCAGGCACCACCGATGGTACCAACAGCGGCGTCCGGTTTAGCAATCCCTGGGGCGTAGCATTGGACCGAGACGGCAATCTCATTGTGGGGGATGGGAGCAATGCCACCATCCGCAAGCTTGCGCAGGAGGGAACCAACTGGGTATCGAGTACCATCGCGGGGAAGGCAGGGAGTTCCGGCAGCGTCGATGGCACCAACGGCGCCGCACGGTTTGGATCCTCTGGCGGAGCTTATTTCGGTCAGCCGGCAGTCGATGGCGACGGCAACATTTTCCTGCCGGATTACGTCAACCACACGATCCGGAAGATCTCGCCCGTGGGAACCAACTGGGTAACCACAACCATCGCCGGAAAGGCGGGGAGTGCGGGCAGCGTCGATGGCACCAATGCCGCCGCACGGTTTAAATTGCCCAATGCAGTCGCGCTGGACAGTGCGGGCAATCTCTACGTGGCCGATGGCAGTCACACCATCCGGAAGATGACGAGGACAGGGGCGGACTGGATGACGACGACCATTGCCGGAAAGGCGGGAAGTCCAGGCAGCGCTGATGGCACCAACAGTGGAGCGCGCTTTAACTTCGGTCATGGCTTAGAGGTCCTCGTGGCGGATCGTGGCGGCAATCTTTATGTGACGGACTGTGACAACAACACCATTCGCAAGCTGGCGCCTGATGGGACCAACTGGGTGTCGAGCACCCTCGCCGGGAAGGCAGGGGTCCCAGGCAACACCGATGGTGCCAACAGCGCTGCTCGGTTTACGAACCCCGCAGGCATCGCGGTGGACAGCGTGGGTAATCTCTATGTGGCGAACATGGATGGCGGCATGATCCGCAAGCTCACGGCGAAGGGAACCAACTGGGTCACGACCACCATCGGCGGAAAGGCGGGGGGCTTCGCCAGTGCCGACGGCACCAACAGCGTCGCCCGCTTCTATCAGCCTGGGGGCCTGACGGCGGACAACCACGGCAACCTTTATGTGGGGGACATTGGCAACAACACGATTCGCAAAGGCGTTCCCCTGCCGATCTTTCAAAGTGTGACGGCAGCCAACGACCGGATGGAATTGATGGTGAACACGGCCCCAGGGCAGACAGTGCAAGTGCAATACACCTCGGACCTGGCCTCGGCGAGTTGGACCAACCTGGGCAACCCTGTCAAACCCCCCAGTGGAACGATCTCGGCCACCGACACCCCCGACCCAGGCCAACCGCGCTTCTACCGGGCGATCGTGGTAAGTCCGTGACACCCAATCCATCCTGCCCTTCCTTAACAGCCCGTCAAAAACCCGCAGCAGTCGACCTTCGTGGTAGATCGACGCGTGGTTCAGGGTCCCAACACGTGTCCAAATACAACGCACACGACCGCCTGGGATTTTGATACGGACTGCGCCGCCTCGCCACCGTAGTCCATGACCGAATTCGTCAGGGTGGATCGAGAGTGACTTTCAGTCCCTTCACCGGCTTGCCCGCCGCGTCCGTGAACCGAGCCGAGGCCTTCCAATCCAAGGTTTCGTTAACCACCTTCAATAGCAGCGTATTGTTTCCGGCGTTCAGATGGACGCCGGTCACCACATCCTGGTCGGGAATGTAGCTACGGCCTTGTCGGTGGCTGTAGATTTCCACCCCGTTGAGATAAGCCCTGGCCTGGTCGTCGCTGCCAACCTTCATGAGCAGCCCGGTCTGGTCTGTCTCACTCTGGATGTAGCACACAGCGTAGGCCACGCCGTAATAAGTCTCCTCTCCCAGGAGTTGGTTGAAATCGATCTGGAAATCCTCCATCCCGGACACCGTCCAGACCAGTTCGCTCACGCCCACCCTGACCCGGTCACCCGCCCGTGCACGGACATGAGCCTCGTCGGGTATCTGTTCCTGCGCCAATGCGGCCGGGCCGTCACGACCTGTGAATGGGATCGGCGCCAACACCAGCCACTGCTTGATCGCCCCCGGGTCCTGGGCGCGCAGTGCCCGCTCCCGGGCGTCGGTCGACTCCTGTTCCCGCCGCAAAACGATCTGGCGCTCGGCGCCCGCCCTTTCCTCGTTCCGCCACTCGGCGATCTGGCCTGCCGTCGCCCCCTCCCAGATCCTGGCTGTTTGATCCAGACTTCCGCTGACCACGCTCTTCCCGTCCGGGGAGAAGGCCACCGAGTTGACCCAGTTGCTATGCCCTTTGAGGGTCAGGAGTTCCTTGCCACTGACGGCATCCCACAACTTGACGGTCTGATCCATGCTCCCGCTGAGGATGCGTTGGCCGTCCGGAGAATAGGCCACGGACCTGAGTCCGCCGCGGTGGCCTTTCAGCGTGAGCAGTTCTTCGCCAGTCGCCACCTCCCACACCCTTGCCGTTTGATCCCCACTTCCGGTGACGACCCTCAGCCCGTCCGGGGAGAAGGCCACGGAGCTGACCCCATCGTCGTGTCCCGAAAGCGTGCGAAGTCTCTCTCCGCTGTGACTCTCCCATACCCTGGCCGTCTGGTCCCCGCTTCCGGTGACAATCCACCGGCCGTCCGGGGAGAACGCCACGGAACTGATCCCGGCGCCATGGCCTTCCAGGGTAAGGAGCGTCCTGCCGCTGTCCGGATCCCAGACCCTCGCGGTTTGATCCGCGCTTCCGGTGACGATGCGCCGGCCGTCCACGGAGAAGGCCGCCGACGAGATCGCGGCGCGATGCCCGGTGAGCGTGAACAATTCCCTGCCGCTGACGGACAGCCAGACCTTGGCGGTATGGTCCGCGCTGGCGGTGACGATCCGTTGGCCGTCCGCAGAAAAGGCGAGCGAGTTGACCCGATCGCCATGCCCGGTGAGAGAGCGCAGTGCCTTGCCGCCTGCCGTCGCCCAGACTTTCGCCGTCTGATCGGCACCACCCGTGGCCACATGGACGCCGTCGGGGGAGAAGGCCACCGACCTGATCCCACCGCCATGTCCGTCGAGGGTGCGAGGTTCGCGGTCGGGGAGCAGGGTCCACAGCTTGGCGGTTTGATCGGCGCTGGCGGTGACGACCTGCTGACAGTCGGGAGAAAAAGCCGCGTAGTTGACGCGTCCGCTGTGGCCTTTGAGGGTGACGAGTTCCTTGCCCCGGGCGACCTCCCAAACCTTTGTGGTCTGGTCCGTACTGGCTGTGACAACCCGTTGGCTATCGGGAGAGAACGCCACATACACCACGGCTCCGCTGTGCCCTTCGAGGGTGGTGAGTGGCTTTCCGCTGGAGGCTTCCCAAAGCTTGACCGTCTGGTCATCACTCCCCGTGGCAATCAGGCGGTCATCCGGGGAGACCGCCACCGACCTGATGAGAGCGCCGTGCCCTCCGAGGGTCAGGAGTTCCTTGCCGGTGACCGCCTCCCAGAGCCGGGCGGTCTGATCCGCGAGGCCGGTGATGATCCGCTGGCTGTTCGAGGACAGTTCCACGCGATGCACAAAATTCCCGCGCCCCGCGAGGTTGAGTAGTTCCACGCCGGTGGCGGCCTCCCACACCTTGGCCGTCAGATCCCCGGCGGCGGTGACGATCCGTTGGCCGTCCGGGGAGAACACGGCGGAACCGATCCCCCCGGCGTGGCCATTGAGCGTGAACAATTCCCTGCCGCTGGGCACCTCCCACACCTTCGCCGTCAGGTCCCCGCTGCCGGTGAGAACCCGTTGGCCGTCGGGGGAGAAGGCCACCGCCCAGACCCCGGCGCCATGCCCTTTGAGAGTGCACACTTCCCTGCCGGTGGCGGTCTCCCACACCTTCGCCGTCCGATCCTCGCTGCCGGTGACGATCCACCGGCCATCCGGGGAGAAGGCCACCTTGAGGATTCCCCCGCTGTGGCCGCGGAGCGTCCTGAGCTCCAGGTGGGTTTGCCGCTGCCAGTAGTCCCATTCGAACCCGCGCCCCGGGCAGGCTGCTGTTTCCTCAAGCAACTGCCGCACCCGCCCGACAGCGTTGAGATCCCAGGCCTGCTGAACCAGACTCATGTTGGCGGCGTAGAGAAGCCGTTGGGCCGATTGCTCGCCCAACTCGGCTCGTTGGCGCTGCCCGGTTTCGTTCGCCTGTGCGGTCTGCGCCGCCTCACGCAACCGGCTCTGCTCGCGCTCTGCAGCCAGGGCCCGGTCATGCGCCATGGATTCGCGGAGTGCCAGCGACGTGGAAACCCCCAGGCCGAGAACCAGCGCAGCCGCCACTGCTCCAGCCGCCGCGAAGGTCAGTTTGTTCCTGCGTAGCATCTTCCCCAACCGGTACAAATCGCTGGGCGGACGGGCAGCCACGGGCTCGTGGTTGAGATGCCGTTTCAGATCCGCGGCCAATCCTGCCGCCGTCTCGTAGCGCCGGCTCCGATCCTTCTCCAGGCACTTCATCACCACCCAGTCCAGATCGTCCCGAACCATGCGGATGAGACGCGACGCCTCGACCGAGCGCCGCTTGGCCGCTGTGGTCAATTCCTCATCTGACAGGGCCGCCAGTCTCGTACTCGGGAGGATCGGCTCCTGTTCCCGGATCGTCTTCCGCATCGCGTCGATGCCCAACACCGACAATACCTTCGTGTCGAATGGGGTGCGACCCACCAGCAATTCGTAGAGCAACACCCCCAGGCTGTAGATGTCCGAGCGCGTATCGATGTCCAGCCCGCTCATCTCAGCCTGCTCCGGACTCATGTACGCCGGGGTGCCCACAAATTCGTGCAGTTGGGTGTAAACGGTGTGGTCAGCCAGCCGACCTTCGGTGGCCTTGGCGATGCCAAAGTCGATCACCTTGGGCACCGGAACCCCGTCGTGCAGGGTCACCAGGATGTTCGACGGCTTGATGTCCCGATGGATGATCCCCTTTTGGTGCGCATGCTGGATCGCCCTGCAAACCTGGATGAACAGTTCGATCCGCTGCCGCGTGGTGAGATTCGCCTGGTCACAATACTCGGTGATGCGAATGCCCCGGACCCATTCCATGACGAAGTAAGGTCGCCCGGTCTGGGTCGCACCGGCGTCGAGCACCTTGGCGATGTTGGGATGATCCATCATCGCCAACGCCTGACGTTCAGCCTCGAACCGTGCCACCACCGCCTTGGTGTCCATCCCCAGCTTGATGATCTTCAGCGCCACCCGGCGCTTCACCGGTTCCTTCTGCTGGGCTCCATACACCACCCCGAAGCCGCCCTCGCCGACGATCTCCATCAGCTTGTAGCGGTCGATGGTGTCGCCCGGCTGTTCCGACCTGCCAACCACTGATCCCGGATGCCCCCGAGGGTCAAGCCCCGCCCCGACTTGCACGCCCCCCTGGACTCCCGCCCCAAGCTCAGCGAGGAAGGGTCCAGCCGCCAGGTCAGCCTCCAGGAGTTCCTCTATCTCGCGGCGCAGGACATCGTTCCCGGCGCAGGCTGCATCGAGATACCGAGCCCGTTCCTCGACCAATAGCGCTCGGGCGGCACGAAGAATGCCAGCTTCCCGCAGGGAGGATTCGTCCATAGGGGGATTCAGAATTGGCTACTCAAGTCCCGTCTCGGCGGCCGCGTGTTCATACGAAATACAGGGGAGGATTCCGGGAACACTTCCGACTACCGACGCGCTCTGCCCATCTAGGCGGGTCACCGGTTCCATGCTTGAGATGCTACCCGGTGCGGCGTGTTGACGCCAGAAATCGCGGGCGTTGGGTGATCCTTGAACAATCTCCATGAACCACAAAGGTAGGGCGGGCAGTCCCTTGCCCGCCGCCCTGTCGGGGCTACACGAAAGATGGGTGCGCTTCCCGTGAAGAGAGTGGCACCACGAAGGACACGAAGGACACGAGATAGATTCTGGTGGAAATATGGAATGACCGCATGTCAGCCTCCCCCCATTTTTCCCACTCCCGGATTGCGTCAATCGGAAGATGCA
>CAIMTB010000246.1 GCA_903844265.1 uncultured Verrucomicrobiota bacterium | reverse complement strand
TTCCACAAGGTTGGTCGGGTTCAGGGCCTTGCCCGTCGCCAGGTCGAGGACCTTGACCGTCACCACAGGCTTGTCGCCGTTGGCGTAAAACTGACCGTTGGCCGGCGCGGACAGCGAAATCTGAAGCGTGTTCTTCCAGGCCGGCGGCACGATCTTGTGGGCGTCCACGACCGAAGCGCCTGCACCATCCTGGCCCTCGGGCAGATGGCAAACAACGCAGGTGGTGTCCCGGGTCTGGGGCCCACCGACGTGAAGGGTCATGCCGACGGGCAGGTCAGCCTTGGGCCCGAACCAACTGCCGTCATGGCAGGTGCCACAAGCGAGGCGGCTCGGAGCTGTCTTCCAACGGTCATCCGCATGGCAGGCGGTGCAATTACGCGCGTCCGAGGGGAACACCACGCCCGTGTAGGCCTTGAAGATGCCGGTGGCGCTGTTGGTGTTGAAGGCCGACTTGAGCCCTTCGCCCATGTGCAGACCGTGGGCGCGGATCACGATGTGGTCAGGACGCTTGCCGCCAGGAGCGGCGGCGTCGTTGAACGCGGCATAGCCTTCGTTGTTATGGCAGGATTTGCAGCTCTTGTCGGGCTGGTAGTCCATCGACCAACTGCCCACGGGACTGCGACCCACGTCGACGTGGTGCATGTACATCTTGCCGCTGATCGTGCCTTCATGGCAGGTGGCGCAATTGGCCTTGGTGAACACCGGCTTCTCAACCGTCGCCGTGCCGATCTGGATGTCGGCGAACTTCATCATCTGCTGGACCAGGTCGTCGCCGCGGACCGCGTAGACGTTGACCGTGTAGGTGCCGGGTTCCTCATCCGTGATGGGCTTGAGGGTGTAGGTGATGACGTTGTTGCTCACCTGGACATCGGCGCTCGTCTTGAGGTCGATGTAGTGGTGCGGCGTCTTGGTCCGGTCCGTCGTCGCATTGAGGAGCTTGACCGCGGTCTTGGTGAGGACCGGATCCTGCGGGCCGTACATGTACAGGTTCAGGGTCCCCATGCTGCTGCGGGTGATGCCCTGGGCGAAGTTGTCGAGGATGGTCACCGTGATGACCGGGCTCTCGCCCGCCACGAAGTGACTCTTGTTCGCCGGAGCCGAGGCCTGCACGAGATAGGTCCACCCCTTCAACTCGGCGATGGTCTCGTTCTCATTCACCACACGGTAGAAACCGAGGTCGTCCTGCGTCTGGATCGGCAACAAAGCCATGAAGACGCCGGTCTGGACCTCCGCGACCTTCGCGGCAGGGATGTCGAACCAAGGGGCCGCGGCATCGCCTGAAGTCTTGCTCTGGATCCGGAAAGGTCCGTTTTTACCGTGGAAGACCAGCTGCATTTGTCCCGCAACAGGGCGGGAGAGGCCGACAATGTCAGGCGCGGCGGTCTGGGCTGGAGTGCTGGTCGCGTACCCTCCTATGAGGGCCGTGGCCGTTAGCAACGCGAGTAGTCTGGGTAGAGTGCGTAGGTTCATGGGCTGCAGTTTTCAGTCGCATCGTCTCTTGCGAACCCGCCCGGAGCCGTCCTCGCACACGCACTTGACCTGCTTCCCACGCGTGCGGCGACCGCTCCCGGCTTGTCGTTCCCGTTGACCGATCATGACGATGCATTTCCGGGACGTGGGCACGCTGAACTGACATTAGATTATGTCCACGCAAATGGGGGTAGTTGGCACTCAGCTAATGGACCATACGAGACACTACACCCTTAACTCCTTCCATTTCCTGACCTTATTACCCATCAAGCTCATCGAGTTTCACGACGTTGCCAGAGACATCGGGCGGCGACCGTCACGTCCCGCCACACCATCCTCCTGTGCAAACACTTAGTCGAAAGGCACCGACAGCGACCATACCCGCGGCAGGACAAGGGATCACGACTCGTCAGGTCCCCCGATTCGGGACGCAATCCCTGCCGGCCCACCGCAATCGCCCGGAGGCCGGCCAAAAGACGAGTCGACTTTACCAAGAAATGGCCATGCCGCATTATGAAAGCGCATTCTTCTGGTCACTTTCGCTAACGCTACATTTTTCAGGGCATTTCCGAGGCTCCAAACACGGCCTTCCCGCCCTCGGAGCGGCGGGACCTCCGGGAAATGCGGGCCGGCGGCCGGTGAGTCCGGGACCGACCGGAGCTCCCGCACCTTCAGCCCCCCTACTGGACATTCTGCACCGTCA
>CAIMTB010000245.1 GCA_903844265.1 uncultured Verrucomicrobiota bacterium | reverse complement strand
CATTCCGAATCCGCCCATCAAGCCAATCGCCACGGCGCCGCCCTTTGGGAATCTTTCGGAAGCCACGGCGAGCATGGTTGGCCAGAGGAATGTCTTGCCGAGCGCGTAGACGGTTGCAGCGACGACGCACATGAAGGCCCCTTGGGCTCCGCCGAGCATGGTCAGTCCCGTGGCTCCCAGGATGCCACTGAGGCAGAGCAATCCCAGCGGTGAAATGCGGTGGACAATGGGCCCGGCGACAAAGCGCAGGACGAACATCAGGGAGGAGGTATAGACGAAGAGCTTCAGCCCGTTCGCCGGACTTGCCATGATGCTCCCGGTGATCTTGCTGATCCACGAATCGGTGCCGAGTTCGACATAGCCGACCAGGGTGTGGAGTCCCAGGAGCACCAGCATGAGAGGGGCTGCGACCGTGCCGATCATCTGGCCGAGGGTGATTCCTGCGGACGCAGCCTCGGACTTCGGGAAGCGTTGGCCGAGCAGCATGGCTCCATAGAGCACCACCGGGATGAGGAACAGCGACATCTGGATCTTCCAGTCCATGGCCGGGGAGAGGACCTTTCCGGCGGCGTCGGTCGTGGCCGACATGAAGGTGGATGCGAGTCCGCCCAGGACGAGTCCTGCGGGCCATCCTGCATGGAGGATGTTGAGGTAGTGTGTTTTCTCCTTCGGGAAGAGGGTGGCGACCAGGGGGTTGACGACGGCTTCGCAAACGCCGTTGCCGATGGAGAAGATGAACATCGCGGAGAACAGGCACCAATAGGCAGCGGACTTTCCGCCGGAGGCGAAGAACGCAGGCGTCGCGAGCGTGAGCACAGCGGAGACGAAGTGCAGCAGGAACGCGGCGACCATGAGCTTGCCATAGCCGATCTTGTCGGCGAACAGGCTCGTGATGATGATGACGATGCCGAAGCCCGTGAGTCCGCCGCCAGTGATGGTTCCCAATTCGGTCATCGTAAATCCGAACTGTTCCGCCCACTGGCCGAGGATGCCTCCGCGGACGGAGAATCCGACACCGGCGGCCAGGATGGCCATGAAGCCCGCCCAGAGGAGGCGCTTTGCATTGGGTGCTATACCGTTTTCCATAATTGAGTTGTTGTTATTATCAGGCGTGAAGCTTTCCGAGGGAGTCGATTCGAGGGGGGATCTGCCGGGCTAATGGGTGAAGGCGGGTAACTTGACGATGACTCCGCCCTTGAGCGCGGAGTCGTGGGCGCAGAGGCCGACGCAGGTCCAGTTGGCGGACTGCCGCGCATTGGGGAAGGGATCCCGTTGCTCGACGAGCGCGCTGATAAACTCATGGGCGAGGTGCGGATGGCTGCCGCCGTGGCCCGCGCCCTGGGTGAAGCTCAGGTGGGTCTTCTTGCCGAGGTCATAGACGCCCTTGGTGGTGAAGGGGCGGATACCCTTCGGGAGGCGGTTGGCGTAATCGGGCGCCTTGACCGGCTTCGGGATCTTGGATTCGGGGCGTTTCGCGGTATGCAGGATGAGCGGTTCGTGCTCGACCAGCGGCCATTCCACGGAGGCCTTCGAGCCATAGACGTCGATGCTCTCGCGATACTGCCGGGCGCAGTCGAACAGGGAGCGGTGGATGCGGGCCGCGAGGTCGCTGTCCTTGAATTTGATGTGGGTGGTCTCGACGGAGAACGGCGAGCCGTACTTCTTCACGAGTTCCTCGCGGATCGTCCCCGACCCGAAGCAGGAGACGTATTCCGCGGTGAGATTCGCGAGCGCGCAGACCGGGCCGACGCAGTGGGTCGCGTACCACATCGGGGGAAGGCCGGGCCAGTAGTTGGGCCAGCCGTCCATGTCCTGCTGATGGCTGGCCTGGAGGAACTGCAGCTTGCCGAGCGTGCCCTTCTCGTAGAGTTCCTTCATGTAGAGGAACTCGCGGGCGTACACGACGGTTTCCATCATCATGTACTTGAGCCCTGTCTTCTTCTGCAGCTCGACGATCTTCTTGCAGTCCGCGATCGAGGTGGCCATGGGGACGGTGCAGGCCACGTGTTTGCCGGCCTTGAGCGCCTCGATCGACATCCACGCATGGTCTGGGATGGGCGAGTTGATGTGGACCGCGTCGATGTTCGGGTCCTTCAGCAACTGCTTGAAGTCCGTGTGCCGTTCGTCGATCCCGAAGGCGTCGCCGATGGCGTCCAGCTTCTCCTGGGAACGCTGGCAGATGGCATACAGGTGGGCATTGGGATGCCGTTGGTAGATCGGGATGAACTCGGCACCGAACCCGAGGCCGACGATCGCGACGTTGATCTTCCGCTCGCTCATA
Organism: uncultured Verrucomicrobiota bacterium; assembly: GCA_903844265.1. GTDB lineage: Bacteria > Verrucomicrobiota > Verrucomicrobiia > Limisphaerales > CAIMTB01 > CAIMTB01. The sequence continues at coordinate 1,111 of CAIMTB010000245.1, read as the reverse complement.
ACAGATCCAATCCATGGCCCCCGACGCTTCGGGTCACGGTTCGGACCCGACAATAAATGCCGATCCCGGCTCGCTTCAGGGGCGGTTGAATCCGGAGATGACATCTTGCGCGGTGAAGGGGTGTCAATCCCGGAACTCGATTTACCGTCAAAGATGCCGGATCTGGGGTTGGTACTTCGCGATCAGGGCATCGTTCCAGCCTGGGACATCGGCGTTGCTGCTGGCGTAGATGTCCGGCGTGTGGCGTCGGGTGATGGAGATCTCGACGGCACGCACGACGACCATGTTGAGGAGCAAGGCGCCGACGATGGTTGAGGTTGGGCCGATCCTGCGCGGGAGACCCGGGAGGTCGAGGACCGCGTCGCCGGGCACGCCGCAGTTGTCGAGGACCACATCTGTAAGCTCGAAGAGGCGTTTGCCGGAAGGATGGCGTGAGGGGAAGGCGCGGCTGTGGGCGAGGCTGGTGATGGCGATGGTGCGGAGGCCGCGCTCGCGGGCGGTGAGGGCCATCTCGACGGGGACGGCATTCCGGCCTGAGTTCGAGGCAATCACCAGGACGTCACCCGCGGCGACCGGGTAGCGGTCGAGGACCTGCGCGGCGTAGCCCGTCTGTTGTTCGCGTTGTGAGCTGGCGGCTGCGCCTTCGTGGAGCATGAGTGGCGGGTCGAGGATGGCGGCGGCGCGGGCCAGTCCTCCGGCGCGATAGAACGGTTCCTCGGCGAGCATGTGGGAATGGCCGGTGCCGAAGGCGTAGAGGAAACGCCCGGCGACGAGGGCTTCCGCGACGAGGCCGGCGGAGGCGTCGATGGCCCCGCGCTGGGTGTCGGTGGCGTTGCGGATTTGTTCGAGTGCGATTTCGAGGTACCGGTCGGCGGCGGTCATGAGGGAGCGTATCGGGGATGGAGGGGCGAGTGAAGGTTGCAGTGACTCGGGAGGCGGGAGAGCCTTGGGCATGAGGATTTGTGTTCCTTCGTGTCCTTCGTGCTCTTCGTGGTTCGACTCCGTTCATGGAGCCAGGTTTTCCATAAATTGGACACGCGTCGGGACCATGAACTGCGCGGGGAATCTACCACGAAGGTCACGAAGATCACGAAGGCCAGAGGATTTGGGT
>CAIMTB010000244.1 GCA_903844265.1 uncultured Verrucomicrobiota bacterium | reverse complement strand
TCGGCTGCGACCTACTCGGCCCCCACGATCGGATTTACGGCAGCGGGCGGATCTGCCACCAACGCCTACCCGCCGGGACTCGCCAACTTGTTTGTCAGCGTGAACGACGCGGCCGCAAATCAGGCTGCTGGCATTGCGGAGACCCTCTCGGTCACTGTGTCGGACGCAGCGAGCGGGGACAGCGAGACGGTTGTCCTCAGAGAAACCGGGCTGAACACGGGAATATTCCGGAACGGCGCTGGACTGCCGAGTTCCGTCACCGGCGGATTCACCGTCAACGATGGCACGCTCTATGTCGCCGGAGGAGACGGGATCACCGCGAATTATGTCGACCGGACCGGCGGCAGCTACGGCGCGTCTGCAAGCCTCACCGGCTCCAGCGGCGGACATGGCGGCGGCGGCTCGAGCGTTCTGGCGACGAACGCACTCTATCTCAACACGCTTTCAAACGCGCTGAATCGTTACGACCCCGTCCACAACGGCTATGGCCCGGCTTTGGCCACCGAAAACATCGGTGTGGGCAGTGGTGGCGGCAGCAACGTCATCTTCGATGCCTCGGCGATGCGGGACTCGCTGGCAACCAACAAATCCCTCACGATACCCTTCACGACCGGATCCAATCCCAACCGTCTCATGGTCGTGGGCGTGGCCTACGGTGCGCCCGCTAACAACACAGGCCTCGGGGCGGTCACCAATGTGTACTACGGCGCCAGCGCGCTGACCCGCCTGGCGAAACTCGTGGACGGAAGCAGCGCTCGAGTCCAGACCGAGATCTGGTATCTGCTGAACCCTCCCTCCGGGAGCAACAGCGTCTCGGTCCTCATGACGAATAGCACCCAGGAGATCGTCGCCGGGGTCGCGACTTTCGCAAATGTCGCCCAGACAAGCACTTTCGGGACGGTGGCCACGAATGCACTGACCGCGAACACCTACACCAAGGCCACCAATATGGTGGCCTCCGCCGGCACGGAGCTTGTGCTTCAGGTCGTCGGCTGGGATGGCAATGGCAGCGGATACACCAATACCGCAGGAACGGGGCAGACCACGCTCTGGAATTCAGCCCCGCCCGGACCGAACTACACCACGACAAATTCGGCCAACGCGGTGGTGTTCGGCGCGAGTTACAAGACAGGCCAGGTCGCCTCGACGAACACATGGACCATCTCATCGGCGCGGCGGTTCGCCGCCCTGGGCGTCTCCATCAGGCCTGCCGGAGTCATCGGCAGCAGCGGTCCCGCCACAAATGCCGTCTCCTTTCTTCAGGCGCCGGCCTTCAGCTCGTCATTCCTGCTGGCCTCCAACAGCCCGATCTACATCACCAACTACATCACGGTCACGAATGGCACGTTCACATCCAGCAGCAACGTGACGGCGAGCCTTCAAGTGGATGGCATTGACGTCCTGACGTTGGGCAACCCAGTGCTCAACGCGGGTCCGGGCGTCAATACCAACATCGTCTGGAGTGGAATCTTGACGACGAACGTGACGGTGGCATCCGGCAAGGCGTTGGGGTTCGTTGTATCAAACCGGGTTTCAGGGCTCACGTTTCATATTAATTATGGCAGTACGAACATGCCCTCTGCCATTTATTTGCCGGCTGCCACGATTATCAGCATCGACAGCCTAGGCATCTACGATGCGGCCTATCCGTTTGGAAGCCTGGTCACGGCCCCCATCGCGGGATCGCCTGTCTACGTCCGCGCCACGGTCAGCGACCCCTTCGGAACCTACGACATAGACCACGTAACTCTCGATCTTACCACCCCATCGGGAGGCACCGCCACCGTCGCCGCGAACGTGGTCAGCACCACGTCCACGAACGAGGTGGTCGAATACCAGTGGTCGGCTGGAGTGGAGCCCGGAACCTGCACCGTGGTGGCCACCGCCTACGAGGGCACAGAAGGCGTGACAGCCACCGCCGTCACGAGGATGACAACCACCTTTTTGGATCTCGGGACGCCGAGTACCCTCCTGTTTACAACGGGGCCAGATGGAGGCGTCACGAACAGTTACCCGGCTAATACCCCGTTGAGTGTCTGGGTGCAGGACCTGAATCGGAACACGAACTACTCCACGGTAGACTCCGTCACCGTCACGGTGAAGAGTTCCTCGGGTGACTCGGAACCCCTCACCCTCTTCGAGAGCGGCACGAACAGCGGCGTCTTCACGAACAACCTGCCCACTACCACGAATGTCGTAGGCTTCGTGACGGGCAACGGGGAGCGGATTCTTGCGACTGTTGGTGCCGTCCTGACCGCAAGCTATGTAGACCCCACAGACGCATCGGATCAGAGTACGAGCACCGCCATCATCCAGTCCGCGCCTGGCGTGGCGGGAATCCTGTGCCGACAAACCGTGGCCTCGCCAGCGAGCGGTCAGGTACTGGTGGGCGGGTTCGTCACCTATGATGTGGAGGTCATCAACGTGGGGAGCACCACACTGTCCGGGTTAGCGGTCACGAGTTCCTTCCCGTCTCAGCTAAGCTACTTCAGCGCGAGCGTGTCCCCGACGGTGACGAGCCCTGGCGTCGTCATCTGGTCCGCCCTTGGCACGCTGCTTTCCGGCCAGAGCACCAACCTCACGGTGACGTTCATCGCCACCCACACCGGGGCCGCCGTGGTCCACAGGACATGGGCCGCAGGTGGCGGTCAAGCCAGCACCGACACCACAAGCGTTGTCGTCAGCCAGGTTGGCGTGGGAGTGAGCAAGACGTTGCTCAGCCCGGGCAGTCAACCGGTGCCGATCGGCAGCAACGTGGTCTTTAGGATCGTGATCACCAACACGGGAACGACGTCTCTGGCGTCGCTGCCGCTCGAGGATGTCTTCAGCGGTGGCTGCTTTGAATATGTTTCCGCGACGCTACCTCCAGCCGGGGCCGGCTACGGGGCCCTGGTCTGGACGAATCTTGTCTCGCAGGCAGGGCTCGGTGTCGGAGGTAGCCTTACCAACGATGTCACGATGCGTGTCCTCGGGCAGGGAAGTCCGGCCAGAAGCGAAAGCACCGTGAACGGCGCTGTCGACAGTTTTGGAAACACTGTGCCGTCCGCCTCCTGCCAGTTGAACATCACCACGGCTGCGGCCTCCGTAAGCGGCTACGTCTACCGGGATAGCACCGCCGATCACACGGGCTTGTACATCGGGACCGACGTTGGCATCGGAGGAGCCACTGTCACGCTGTATGCGACCAGCAACAACATCCCTGCAGCGGTGCTACAGGTCACCACCACGGGGGCTTCGGGTTATTACGAGCTGGTGAACCTGGCCGCCGGTGCGTACGCGGTCGTCGAGACCGTGTCGGCTGGGCACGTCCCGAGTTCAGCGGTCAGTCTGCCGGTGACCATCACGGGTCTTACGGCCTACACAAATATAAGCTTCTTCTCCTACGAGCCGGCGGCAACGGCATACTCCACCATTTCGGGCACGATCTGGAACGATCAGAATGGTGATGGAACCAACACCGTCGGAGAGGCCGGAGTGGAGAATGTGGCGGTCGATTTGGTTCTGGACCTCAACTCCAACCGCCTGGTGGATGCGGGGGAGCCGGTAGTCCGGAGCACGCTCACCGACACCAACGGAACGTACTCGTTCTCCGCGGTCTCCCCGGGCGACTACCTGATCCGGGAGTCGGTCGGCTTTGGCTACTATGTCACCGGAAATGCGCAGCATCCAGGTGGCGCGGGCGGGGATCTGCTTATCTTCTCAGCGACCAACGGGGTCAGCTCGGGAGGAAACGATTTCTACACACGGCTGCTGCCGGTTGCGGTTGCGGATTCGGTCGCTGCGTTCCAATGGACACCTCTGAACCTCTATCCGCTCACCAACGACGTCAGCCCTAATGGGGACACCCTCACCATCGTCAGCGCCGCTTCGACCGATGGAACCGTGATGATCGCCGAGGGAGGTGGCAGCCTGGCGTTTGTGGCAACGAATCTCGGGATCGGCGCCATCCGTTATGCGGTGGCGGACTCGCATGGTGGGACGTCGGTCCCTGGCACGGTATCCATTACGACCAGCGCCCTGGCAGACGTCGGTCTGAGGCTCCTGGCTCCTGGTTCGGTGGTGGCCTCAAGCAATCTCACCTACACCGTCGTCGTCACCAACGCCGGCCCCTCGACCGCGAGCGGGGTCGAGGTCATCCAGTCCTTGCCGCACGGGGCGGTCCTGGTCTCCACCGATGCGGGTGGAGTCCAAGCCGGCGGGACGGCCACGTGGAAGCTCGGGGAATTGGCGGCTGGCGGGGTTGTGGTCCTGCATGCGACTGTCACCGCGCCTGCCTCAGGGGTGCTCTCCAGCACCGCGGGTCTAAGCGCCAGCAGTGCTGATCCCGTTGCATCCAACAACAGCACTCTCCCAACGCTGACGACGGTCATCGGGTTGGCGGATCTTTGGGTTGGGCTTTCTTCGCCCGTGACAACCGAGTCCACGAATATCTTGGACTACCTGATTTCGGTGACGAACCTGGGTCCGTCAAGTGCCAGCGATGTCGTTGTGACGGATGTGCTGCCCACGGGTGTGATCTTCGTATCCGCGACAGGCGGTGGGACGACGAACGCCGGTGTGGTCACGTGGGAACTCGGCACCCTGGCTGCAGGCTCCGTCAGCAATGTTCTGGTTTCGGTGCGCCCTCCGCACAGCGGGTCGATCACGAACCAGGCGGCGGTCGCCGCATCCACGCTTGATCCAGATCATTCCAACAATACCTCCTTGGCGGTCGTTACGGAGATCACCGTGGTCAAGGAGACCCAAACCATTGATTTCCTGGGCATCTCGGATCAGTCAAGCACGTCCACCGTCACTCTGGCTGCCAGCGCCTCCAGCGGCCTGGCCGTGAGCTTCGGGCTTGTGTCCGGACCGGCCGCACTCATGGGCGATCTCTTGAGTTTCATCGGGACGGGGACGGTACAGGTGTTTGCTGCGCAATCTGGGAATGGCGATTATCTGGCTGCCGAAACAGTGACTAACAGCTTTACGGTGCGAGCCAGCGCGCAGGCAGAGATCGTGTTCCATCCGGCGTCACCCCAGTCGTTCGGGACCACCAACACGCTGGTCGCCAGCAGCGGCTCCGGGACTGGGGACTTCAGCTATGCGGTCCTGAGCGGTCCCGGGATGATCGTGAACGACAACCAGCTGTGGGTGACCAATGGCGCAGGGGACGTCCGGCTCAGCGCGACAAGGGCCGGCGACGCGCTGTACGGCCCGCGGAGCGTGATCGCCACCGTCAGTGCGGTGAGGGCGCCGGGTAGGCTCACGCTGGATTGCTCCCCGAATCCCGCCGGGTATGGGGACGAGGTCGTGGTGTCCGCCCTGCTGGGCAATGCCACCGGGTCGGTTCAGTTCATCACAAACGGGGTGAGCGCCGAGGAGGTCCTCATTATGCCGGGCGGGGCGGCGAATGTCCGCCTGAGCTCGTTGCCCCGAGGAACGAACGTCGTGCTCGCGGTGTACACGGGGGACGCAAATTATCAGGGGGTGACCAACTTCCTATTCGAGGTCGTCACCAACCATCCGCCGCAAGGGGGCAGCCTCGGCTACAGCAGGCAAGGGCTCAACCGATGGAAAATCGCCATCGGCGACCTTCTCGCGAACGTCGCTGATCCCGACAACGATTCCTTGACGGTCTCCCAAGTAGGGACGAGTTCGAACGGCATCGCGCTTGTGCTTATGAGCGGGTACTTGCAGTACTACAACGCCAACATCGTCGACGACCGGTTCACCTGCGTCGTGAGCGATGGGTATGGTGGACTGGGGCAGGTGACGATCAGCCTGCTTGGGAGTGCCAAGGATCTTCCTGCAGGAGGACTTGTTGGGCAGCATATCACGCTTGATGTTCAAAGTGAGAAGGTGCTTCTGCAATTCGCCGGGGTCGGGGGATATCGCTACCGGGTTCAGCGCTCGGTGGATCTGACAACCTGGGACACGCTGTGGACGACCAATGCGCCGGCCGCCGGCTTGTTTCAGTACCAGGACTCCAGCCCGCCGCAGCCGGCTGGATATTATCGACTCCTGTGGAATGGCAACTGATGTAAAGCGGGCTGAAGCGGTGCATGAGTGCCATCCGGGTGCATGGGGTTGAAGCGGTGGGATATGCGCTTCCGGAAGAGGATGATTGCGCATGGGGCGGGCAGCTGCGCAGGCGGCGGCGGGTTTGGGTGATGGACGACGTCGATGGACTTTGGTTGGCGAATTGAAGAGGTGAATTGGAGCCATGAAAAAAGCACAGACCGCGCTCGTGACACTTGGATTGGCGGGCTTGGTCCATTGCGCCTCCGCGCAAGGGCTGGGTAGCAGTTTTGGCCTGAACCCAGGCGCTACGATCCCGGACGGAAATCCCGTGGGCTGGATGGGACAGTTTAACGTGACCGGGACCTCCGGGCAGGTATCGGGCGTCCAAGTGACTCTGGATATCACCGGCGGGTACAATGGCGACCTCTACGCTTACCTCGTGTCACCTCAAGGTCAGCGGGCAGTGTTGCTGAATCGGCCAGGAATATCCGGCACCAATCCCTTTGGATATGGGGATTCCGGCCTCGCCGTGACCTTCGATATGGCCGCGGCAAAGGATGTCCACAGCTATGGCCTAAGTTTCGCTCTAAACAGCAACGGTCAGGTCACGGGGACGTGGGCTGCTGATGGTAGGGATATCGACCCTCAGTCGGATGGCCATACGTTCGACTCTGCGCCTACCACGGGCGGCCTGAACCTGCTCTCCGGGCTCGCGGGTGCCGACATGAATGGAGCCTGGACCTTGTTTCTGGCGGACTGCGCCGTGGGTGGCGGTGCTGCCACGCTGCAGGCCGTCGGAATGCAGATTAGTACCGTCCCGGAGCCCTCCATCGCGCTTCAACTTGTGGGATCCATTTTCGCCTGGCGCCTTTGTCGGTGGCATTGCCGCACTCGTAATTGACCGTAGCTTTTTGCCGGCTGAACAACGTGCGGACCCGGCGGAGTTGTTGCGAGACTCCCGGGACACCGATAGAGGGACAGGTCTTCAATATGGATCGTCCTGGCGAGGGCGTCGAAAACCGGCGATGGCGGCAGTCTTCATGCTTCACGTCCGTCCGTTCGTCCGATTGACTTCCGCCCTGCCCGGGGCCCGGTGGGCGGGCACCCCGGAGCAGAACAGGAAAGGATGGTCCCATGGCCGGCATGCACGAAATCGACTACGAAATCTTTGGCAGCGAGATGCAGTTCGTCGCCGTTGAACTCGATCCGCAGGAAGCGGTCGTCGCCGAGGCCGGCGGCATGATGTACATGGAGGAAGGCATCGAGCTGGAGACCATCTTTGGAGACGGTTCGCAGCAGAGCAGCGGTTTCCTGGGTTCGCTCCTGAGCGCGGGCAAGCGGTTGCTCACCGGCGAGTCCCTGTTCATGACGGTCTTCCACAATCAGGGCGTCGGAAAGCGCCGGGTGGCCTTTGGCGCGCCCTACCCTGGCAAGATTGTGCCCATCAACCTGTCGGAACTCGGCGGGGAGATCTTGTGCCAGAAGGACGCGTTTCTGTGCGCCGCCAAGGGCGTGAGCATCGGGATCGCGTTCCAGAAGAAGTTCGGCGTCGGCCTCTTTGGCGGCGAGGGCTTCATCATGCAACGCCTGCAGGGCGATGGACTCGCCTTTATCCACGCGGGCGGAACCCTCCTGCAGCGCGACCTCGCACCGGGTGAAACCCTCCGCGTCGACACCGGTTGCATCGTGGGTTTCCAACCGTTCGTGACCTTCGACATCCAGTATGTCGGCAAGATCAAGACGGCGCTGTTTGGAGGCGAGGGCCTGTTCTATGCCACGCTTCGCGGGCCGGGTCGGATCTGGCTTCAATCCCTGCCCTTCAGCCGGCTTGCCGGTCGCATCTTCGCCGCGGCACCCCAAGCGGGCGGTCGCGGAAGCGAGGAAGGTTCGGTCCTCGGCGGGGTTGGGCGGCTCCTCGGTGGCGGCAACAGCTGACCTGACACTCCATGAATCTACCCCTGCAATCGAACAGCCCGACCCGCTTCTGGGAGGACGACCCGTGGCGCGTGCTACGCATCATGTCGGAGTTTGTCGATTCCTTCGAGGAGATGTCCCAGGTCCCGCCTGGAATCACCATCTTCGGATCGGCGCGGCTCAAGGAGACGGACCCCTATTATCAGGCGGCGACGGACATGGGTCACAAGCTGGCCAAGCAGGGTTTCGCGGTCATCACGGGAGGCGGCCCGGGCATCATGGAAGCCGCGAACCGCGGCGCGGCCGAGGTGGACCGGAACCTCAGCGTCGGGCTGAACATCAAGCTCCCCAGCGAGCAGGAACCCAATCCCTACGCGGGAGTCCAGGTGGACTTCCGCTAC
>CAIMTB010000243.1 GCA_903844265.1 uncultured Verrucomicrobiota bacterium | reverse complement strand
TCTTCGCCACGGAGGGGGGTGCCCAGCAGTCCCTCGCCGCGATCGCGCGCAATTGCCGCGAGATGGTTGCGGCTTTCATGGTCGTCGCTGAACGCGCCCACCGTGAATTCGTCCCACAGTCCGAAATGACGCAGCTTGATTTCCGCGCCGAGTCGGATGTTCCCGGTGAGCAGTCCGAGGAGGGGCGGGTTTCGGAGCCCGTGCAGCGCGGTGATCAGGGGCCGTACACCGGGCAGCACTCGGCCGGGACGTTCGCCCAGCAGGTGATCCAGCCAGAAGACGTAGTCATCCAGGAATCGCGTGAAGTTCTCAGGCGAAGGATCGATCGCGCAGTGGGTGAAGAACTGGCGGATGATCGAGAGATCGGTGCGGCCCGCGAAACTCATTCCGACGATTCCGTCGGGTCTGCCGAAGACGTTGCGCGCCACCGCAGCGAATGCGCGGACCCCAGCCCCGCCTGTGGCCATCAACGTGCCGTCGATGTCGAAGAGAACCAGGCGGATCATGAATTTGCCGAGTACGGAGGAATGGAATGAGCCAGGGTGGGGTTCCGCATGGGGTGCCTAATGAGGAACCTTATCCGCGAAGGAAGCCAGTCTTTGTTGAAGCCACCTCGCGACGGGATGCAGGACAACTGCCGAGGTATCCAACAAAAGACCCGTCCCCTTATACGTTCAACCTGAACGAAAGACCTGTCCCTCTATGAGTTACACCAGATCAGATCCCTTGGTTCCCGCCCTTGGTCAGAGCCCCTCATCGGGTCGTGGGGTGGTGGCTGATCGCGACAGGCGGAGTCTTGAAACCCGGGTGCCGTGCATCTCCTCGACGTGGAGGACGTAGTCGCCGACCGGGATGTTGTCGCCGTACTTGGGGAAGCCTCCGAGGCGTTGGGTGACCCAGCCGCTGACGGAGCTGACTCCGGGGAGGTGAAGGGATTCACCGATGGTCTGCGACAGGTCGTGGAGGGGCAGGTTTCCGGCGATTTCCCAGGTGTTGTCGTCTATCCGCGTCTGGAGCGGCTTCTCCTGGTCGAACTCATCCTGGATCTGCCCGACGACCTCCTCGAGGATGTTTTCGAGGGTCACGAGTCCGACCGTGGACCCGAGTTCATCCACGACGATGGCGAGGTGGAGCCGCCGATCGAGAAGGAACTGGAGGACGCGTTCGAGCCGGGCGGTCTCGGGGATGTAGATCAGGGGGCGGGCGAGGTGGCGCAGGTCGGCCGCGGTCTTGATGCGATCGCGCTGGGCGTAGAGATCCTTGATGTGGACGACGCCGAGAGTCCGGTCGGGATCTCCTGCCTCGCAGAGCGGGAATCGTGAGTATCGGGTATCCTCAGCGATGGCGAGGCATTCGGCGATGGAGGAGTCGGTGTCGATGGCGACGATTTCGGGGCGGGGCTGCATGACTTCGCGGGCGTGGCGGCGCCGGAGGTCGAGGGCGTTGAGGACGATGTCCCTGCCGGCGTGTGAGCCCCCAGGGTGCTGCTTGGAAGTGGAGATCATGAGACGGAGTTCCTCGTCGGAATGTTCCGTCTCTGAGGAGTGGGGTCCATCGATGCCGATGCGCCGGAGGGCCCACTGCGCGGTGGCGTTGAGGATCCAGATGAACGGGAAGAACGCCCAGTAGACGAGCCAGAGAGGGTGGGCGACGGCCTGGGCGATGGGGACGGTGCGTCGGAGGGCGAGCGATTTCGGGGCAATTTCGCCAATGGCGATGAGCACGAACGCATTGACGAGGAACCCGACCACGAACGAGGCGGTGCGTCGGACCTCCATCGAGGCCACACCGGCTGCGGCGAACACGGGCTCGAGCAACTCCCTGAAGAGCGGTTCCACCAGCGCGCCCATGCCAAGTCCGCAGAGCGTGATGCCGAGCTGGGACGTGCTGAGGTAGGCGTCGATGTTGTGGATGATGTGCCGGGCCAGGACGGCTCGGCGGCTGCCCCGCGCGGCGAGCGGCTGCAACTGGGTGTCTCGGATCCGGACCAGGGCGAACTCGGCCGCGACGAAGAACCCGTTGACCGCGACGATGGCGACCGCCGCCGCGGAATTTCCGAGAAGTGTGCCTGCGTGATTCCAGTCGATCATACCCCCACCTCTCCGAACATCGCCCGGAGGATGTCGTTGAGCGTGACGATGCCGATCTCGCGGCGGGGTGCGTTGAGGACGACGGCGAGGCGGAGGCGCCCGCGTTGCATGACCTTGAGGGCGTCCTCGAGCCGCATGCCTTCGTCGACGAAGATCGCCGGTCGGACGAGTGACGCCAGCGACCGGTCGGTGGTCACCGACGGATCGAAGAGCGCATCGGCGATGGAGACGACCCCATGAATGCGGCGTCCGGAGGGCCCTGTATTCCAGAGCGGCACATTGGACACGTGCCGGAGCCGGGCGAGTTCGAGGAGATCCTTCACGGATCGATGGCCATCGAGGCAGGCGGCTCGGTCGATGGGGGTCATGACATCGCGGACGCGGATGTTTTGGAGGTCGAGGATCCGGTTGATCATGACCAGTTCCTCGCGGGAGAGGGACTGTGCGGTTTCCTCGATGACCTGGCGGAATTCGGCGCGACTGGCGAAAAGCCGGCCGGTGAAGGCCTGTCCGCCGGTCAGTCGGAGCAGGTGCCGGGAGCCCCATTCTGCGGCTTCGACGGCAGGGGCGAGAAGGACGTGGAGTGCGCGGAAAGGAACGACGCAGAGGAGCGAGAAGCGATTTGGGAAACGCCGGAAGAGGACCTTGGGCAGGAGGTCCGCGAAGACGTAGAAGACCAGGAGCGCGCCGACGACCGTCGCGGTGAAGGCGATGGGGCTGGCGGCGAGGTGCTTCTGGAAATGCCGGGTGATGAGGGCGACGACGACGAACGCCGCGAGCGTGTGGCCGACCAGGATCGTCCAGAGGAAGTTCTCGGGATGGTCGAGGTAACGCTGCAGGCGGGCGGCGCGGGGATCGCCCTGTCGGGCGAGTCGCCGGATGCGGAATCGGCTGAGTGCGAAGACGCCGGCTTCCATGCCGGACAGGAGGAAGGCCACGGCGGAGGCTGCGGCGACGACGGAGATGTCGATCCACGTGTTCATCGGCCGCTCACGGTTTCGACGAGGATTTCACGGATCCGGCGCTCGTCGACCTCTGTGGCGGTGAGTCTGAGGCCGTGGATGGTTGCGGAGGCGCCGTGGGGTGGGACGATGTCGAGTTGGGCGAGCATGAGGCCGCCGAGGGTCTCGGTATCGGCGACCTCCGGCAGCGCGGGATATTCGCGGCGGAAATCCTCGAGCCTCATGGAACCGCTGGCCCGCCATCGGCCGACGCCGAGCTTCTCGAAGACGAAGCCGCGCGTCGTGTTTTCGGCGGACATGTTTCCGAGCACCTCGGCGAGGATATCCTCCATCCGGACCACGCCCGTGACGGTGCCGAATTCGTCGAGGACGATGGCAAGGTTGCGCTTCTGACGCTGCAGTGCCTGGAAAAGCTGGAGGAGATTGATGGTTTCCGGGACGAACGACGGAAACTCGATGGCTGACTCGGCCTCATGGTCGGGGTCGAGCAGGAACTGCTGGGCATTCAGCACGCCGACGATGGTGTCGGGCGACTCGTCGTAGATGGGCAGGCGACGGTGGCGCAGGCGGCGCGCGGCGTCGACGAGTTCGGTTCCTGAGACGGCGTCGGAGACGGAGGCCATGGTGGCGCGGGGGCGGAGGACGTCCCGGGCGCATTTGCGATCCAGCGTGATGAGTTCGGCGATGATCTCCTTTTCGGAATGCGCGAGCGCGCCCTGCTGGACGCCCATCTCGAGGAGTTCGCGGTATTCCTCGTCGGTGAACGGAAGCGGCTGGAACGATCCGGGGATGATCCTGTGCAGCAGGGTGTCGAGTGGTTTGCGGAACAACTGCTGGATGGGCCGTGCCACGCGATGGAGGAGATGGACTCCGGATGCGGAGCGTGCCGCCCAGCGTTCGGGTGCACGGACGGCGAGGGTCTTGGGCAGGATTTCGCCGATCATCAGGATTCCGACGAAGGCGAGCGGGAGCGCGATCCAGAGATTCCAGTCATGACTGGACGAGAGGGTGAGGACCGTCACCACGAACATGCCGTTGGCGAGATTGTTTGCCAGCGACAGGGATGAGAGGAGTTCCTCCGGATGCTCGAGCAAGCCTGCGGCCTGGAGCGCGGTGCCACCCGCCTCCTGCATCCTGCGGATCTGCCATCGGCCCAGGGAAAACAGGGCCGTCTCCGCGAGGGCGCAGAGGAAGCTCAGGCTCATCAGCGCCGCCATGACGAATGCGGCGAGTGGGGTGGACAGCCACATGCGGGGCGAATGTGACGCGGAACCGTCGTGGGAAAAAGCGGCAAAGCGGCACGTTCTTTCCCTGTCCGATCATCGCAGGACACCCGCAGGCGCCTGCCCCGGGACCGGGCGCAACGACATGGGTTCCGTGTGATCCAGCCAGGCGCCGCAGACCCGGAACAGATCATCCTCGGTCGTGACGCGCCTGACGTCGTGCAGGAAGCGTCCGGTTGGCTCGACGCCTTCGCCGATGAAATTCAGGTATTTCTTGAGCTTCTGGACCTGCTTTGGCGGGTTGAGGCTGTCGGGGGAGGTCGTCTCCCAGAGTGTTCTCACGTACGCCAGCACATCGCGACCGCTCGGGAGCCAGGGCGTTTCCCCTGCGAGGTGGGATCGGATCTGGGCGAAGATCCACGGATTGCGGATTGCTCCGCGGCCGATCATGAGTCCGCGGACGCCGGTGATGCGGAGGACATCCGCTGCATTTTCGGGGGAATCGACGCTGCCATTGGCAAGCACCGGGCAGGGGAGCACGGCGGCCGCCCGGGCGATCAGGTCGTGATGGACTTTCGGGCGGTACATCTCGGTGACTGTCCGGCCGTGGACCGTGACCATGTCGGGCCGGTGTTTGGCGAGGATTTCGAGAAGCGTTTCAAACACGTCGGGATTGTCGAATCCGACGCGGGTCTTGACGGTGAATCGTGTCCGGATCGAGTCGCGGAGGACGCCGAGGATTTTGTCGATCCGTTCGGGAAAGCGGAGGAGTCCGCCGCCGGCGCACTTGCGGTAGACGATGGGTGCGGGGCAGCCGAGGTTGAGGTCGATGCCGGCGACCGGGTAATTCTCAAGCTCCCGGGCGCTTCGGGCGAGTGCGGCCGGATCGTTGCCGATGAGTTGGGCGATGATGGGTCGGCCGGTTGGGTTTTCGGTGATGGCGCGGATCGTGTGGCGCTCGAGTTGGGCGGTGGTGTGGACGCGGAAATACTCGGTGAAATAGAGGTCGGCATTGCCGCGTGCCGCAATGATGCGGAGGAACGGCAGGTCGGTGACGTCCTGCATGGGGGCCAGGGCGAGCACACAGGGCGGCGCATTGGGAGCGTCGCGACGCAGGGTGTCGTCGAGGCTTGGGGTCGTTGGGGCGGCCATCGGGGCGAGCGGGATAGCAGGCGGAACGCGTTCCGCCAACCCTGGTCCCCGGGGAAAAGAAGCGGGGGGACAGGCTTGAGCCCATCCCCCCGGGTGTCGGTTCGCTACGGAACCCGATGGAGGATCTACGGTTTGCGGAGCCGGAAGAACCGGTGATCCCCGACCAGTCCATGGGTGACCATGTTCAGGCCGCCCAGGGTCAGCACAGGGTTCTGGACCGGAGCCCATGCCGCGCCGGGGCCGATGTCGGTGGCGGTTTCCAGGAGGAAACCCGCCGCTGTGACCGGCCAGGACAGGGTGATGGTGTTGGCGGTGTAGGTGTAGTCGAGGACGGGTCCCTGGGCGGGTCCGTCAGCCTGGGTCCGTGTCGTGGCATCCGCGGCGGACGGGGCGGCCTCCCGGTTGCCCACCGAGTCGGTGGCGATCGAGAAGAACGCGTAGGCCGTGTCGGGTTCGCCGGCGAATTCCTTGCTGGCGTCAGCAGTCCCTGCCAGCCAGAGCGCGTAGGGCTGACCGTTGCGCGAGACGTACACATCGAAGCCCTTCAGGCCGGAGTCGCCGGTCAGGTCGGTGCCCGTCCACCGGACGGTGAAGGTCCTGGGTGACGACGCGGGCAGCGCTTCGACCGCGCTGGCGGGCGCGATGAGGTCCAGGATGTTCGTGGCCATGGGAGTGTCGATGGGCGGGTTCTCGTCGAAGACGATGCGCGCCATGTTCGTGATCACGGTGCCGTTCGGAACGTCGGCCCGGGCGCGGATGCCGTACATCACGTAACCTTCACCATGGTGGAGAATGTCGTTGGGGGGCAGGAAGCCCGCGAGCGGGTCCTCCGGCGGTCCCTCCGTGATCGGGTCGACCGATTCGATGACCCATTGGATCAGGCCGTTTGCGGGATCAAAGGCGGCCTGGATGGCGACGTCGTTCGCCGGGTCGCTGGCCACGGAGGTCGTGGCGGTGTGGCGTGTCAGGCCGGGCGGGAACGGGACGTCGACGAGGTTGAAGCCGACGCTCATGAGTTCGAACGTGGACCAGTCGAGCTTCGGGTCGAGGCGGTCCGTGACCGTCACGCGCTGGGCGGGTGCGGTGGCGTTGGTCTTGTTTTCGAACCGGATCGTGTAGATCAGGACGGTGTCGGCGGCGACGAAGCCTTGTTTACCGAAGCCGACGGTGAGCTTGTCGTTGGGGTCGATGCTGCCGACCGGGTTGACGCTGCTGCCCTGGCCGGCGCCGCTGTCGGTGCCGTTGTGGGTGTCGTTCTGGTCGGAGGGCAGGAGCGGGGGCGGCTTGGGGCCGGCGCATTGGTCGACGGCCTTGGACAGCGCCTCCATGTTCAGCGCGTGCCGGCGGAGGGCGCCCGCGTACTGGAAGCTCGCGGTGCTGTAGAGGCGCAGCCCGAGTCCGACGTCCTTCTCGATCTTCTCGAGTTGCTCGACGTAGTCGAGGAGGTCGTTGAACGTGGTGACAATCGCGAAGGCGGTGGAGAAGAATTTCTTCGAGGCGAAGTGGCCCGTGGCGCCGCCGATGTAATCCTTGCCGACGAGGTCCACCAGACTCGCCAGGGCTTTGACAGTCGCCTTGAGTTCCTTCTTCACGAACTTCGCCTGCTTGAGGTCACCCTTGATGGCGAGTTCGGTGAGGTTGGCCGCGTGGTCGACGCCGAGCTTGAAGAAGATTTCGATGTCCTTGTAGGCCTTGACCATGATTTGCGCGGCCTTCGCCGGGTCGTGGTCCTGGGTGGCGGTGGCTGTATTCACGAGGCCGCCCAGGGAGCCCGCGTCCGGGGTGAGCCCCTGCAGCTTGATGAGCAGTTGGATCATCTTGCCGCTGAGCAGCACTCCCTTGTTCACCGTCTGGAGCGAGACCCCGCTGTCGAGTTGGCGGAGCGCGAGGAACGCCAGTCGCAGGCCCTTCTGGGTCTCCAGGATGTTGGCCTGGCTGAAGCGGCAGGCTTCGAACAGCTCCAGGACGTTGTCGCACTTCTTGCCGGAGGCGTTGTAGCGGGTCCGGTCGGCCTGCCATTTCTCGCGCCATTTCTGGGTATCCCACGCGACATTGGTCGGGAATGGGATGGCGCCTCCGGCGGCGAAGCCGCAGTTGTGCCACCAGCTGATGTCATCTTCCGTGTCCGGGATACCACTCGTTCCGAGCAGGCTGGAGCCGGCGGGGACGCGGGTGGCCGTGACGTTCAGGGTCACCGTGTCGAGCTGTTGATCCGACACCGCCGCGATCGGGAACTCGAGGTCCACGGTCGAGGTCAGCCCGAAGTGCAGGACATACGGGCCGGCGGCCAGCGGCGGCAGGAGGTATTCGCCCAGCGAATCGGTGGTGCTGGCGTCGAGCATCTGCCCTCCGGGCGCGAGCAGGGTCAGGGAAACACCGGCGAGCGGCAGGCCCTGGGCATTTCGTACCTTGCCCCAGAGACGGATGCCGGTGGTTTCGAGGACCACGTCGGGCAGGAGTGTGCTGGGCCCGATCGGGTGGACGCCGTTGACGGCCTGGGGCCTCCGCCCCTGTGCCACCACCCAGAGGTCATACTCGGTCTGGGAAAGCGCATCGAAGCTGAACCCGCCCGTGGCGTCGGTGTGGGTGGAGGTCATCGTCTGCGCGACCTTGTCGACGGCGTAGAGGATGGCGTCCTCGACGGGCCCGTTGTGATCGATGACCCGGCCTCGGAGCACGCGGGCGAGCGGGAGGTCGAGGGTCAGGTTGGCGGCGGTCGTGCCGAGGGTGACTTGCCGGGTCAAGGTGGCCATCCCGGTGCGGCTTGCCGTCACGACATAGTCGCCCGGGGCCATGAAGCGCAGCGGGACCTGGCCGTTCACGTCCGTGAAATCCAGCAAGTGCGCCAAGCCGGCCGCAGAGGCTGGGGTGACCCGGACCGCGGCGTAGGCGAGGACGTTCGAACCGGCGCTCGTGGACCGTACCTGCACCGTGAGTGTGGGGCCGGAGGGCGAAAGGTCGGGAACATCGAGCGTCGCGCCCGCGGTCAGTGCGAGGTTGGGGCGGACGATGAACCCGATCGAGGTGGCGGCGGCGCTGAGTTGGTAGGTCCCGGGTTTGGCGACCAGCATGCTGAAGCGCCCGAACGCATCGGTGGCCGCGTCGTGCTCGGTCAGGCCGTCGAGCGCGAGGCTGACCTTGGCCTTCTCCACCGGTTGCCCGGTGGCGTTGAGCACGCGGCCGCGGACCTGCGCCGGCTTGAGATCGAAGCTGGTCTGGTACCGGTTCTTGTTCCGGTCCAGGACCAGTTCCTGTTGCCCCACGGACTGGCCCGAAGGCAGCAAGGCCGAGAGGAGGTAGTGGCCATCGGGCAGGTCTGCGAAGCGGAAGCCGCCATCGGCGCCGCTGCTTTGCTGGATGGGGAGTGCGTTCGTTGAACTCAGGACCAGGGTGGCGCCGGGGAGCGCCGAGCCATTGGCTTTGACCAGGCCCTCGATGAGCCCGGCTTTGCGGGGGTGGAAGTCCAGCGTCGCGTTGCCGCCCGCGGTCACGATGGCCTGCTTGGAGGCGGGGATGTAGTCCGTCACCACCACCATGACGCGGTAGGTGCCGGGGGCGACGTCGTCCATCTGGTAACGGCCGGACGAGTCGGTGGCATAGAATTGCTGGGTCGTGAAGGCCTCGATCATCACCGAGGCGTTCGGGACCGGAGCGCCCGTGGCCCGGTCGGTCACCACGCCGGAGACCCGGCCGCGGGACGTGAGCGTCACGTTGGCGGTTGCGGTTCTGCCTTGGGCGACGGTGATGCTTGCTGCGCTGCCGGCGCCGTTGCCTGCCCGCGCAGCCCAGACCGTGTAGGAGCCGGCCGCCAAACCTGAGACGCGGAAGTTGCCGGCGTCGTCAGCGAAGGCGATCCGGGCTGCCTGATCGTCGAGGGTGACTTGGATGTTTGCACCCGAGGCGGCAGCCCCGGTCGGGGTGAGGACGCGTCCGATGATCGTGCCTCCCTCCTGCAACTCGACGCTGAGTGTCTGTGGCGCGTCGGGTTGGAGGACCACCTCGGCGACCGGCGGGGCGATGAAGCCGTCGGCCTCGATTTCGACGGCGGTGGAACCAGCGGCCAGGCCATGGATGGCGTAGCTGCCATCGGCGCCCGAGAGAACGGTGGTTCTTTCGAGGGTTTCGGGGTCGGCGATCATCACCCGGGCTCCGGCGATCGGCGACTGATCCAGGGCGTTGACGATGCGTCCGTTGATCCCGGCACCGCGGTGGAATGGGTAGTCCGCGACCACGTCGGTTGCCGTGGTGGGCACCGTGACGTGGAAGTTGCCGTCGGCGGCATAGCCATCGAGGGACACGGCGTAGGTGCCGGCGGGAACGTCGGCGAACGAGAACCGGCCATCGGGCCAGGATTGGGAGACGAGATCCTCGCCGGTGGCGACGTTGCGCAGCAGGACATTCTCCTCGCCGAGGGGTTGGAGCGAGTCGCTCGACATGGCTCGGCCGAGGACCGTTGAGCCCTTGGCGGCGAGGGCCTGGCGGCCGAGCAGGTACTGGAGGACTTCCGCGTTGCCGACCAGTGTGAGCCCGGAGCGGGCGGCTTCGGCGGCGGCGGTTGCGGCGGCGTTGATGTAGGCGCCTTCGGTGTTGCCGACGGAGCGGACCATTGCGTCCCAGAGGGCATCCCAGGAGGCGGGGGCTCCATCGGGTTTGGCGGCGGCCTTGGCGGCGGCCCAGTCGACCTTGTTGGTCGAGCGGGCATTTTCCCATTCCACCCAGTAGTCGACCCGGCCGCTCGTGAGCGAGGAATTGAAGCGGATGCTGCCGGCGTCGCCCGGTCGGAGGAACTCGAGTTTCTCGTCCGAATCGGACAGGGCCACCACTTGGAGCAGCGTGGTCTTTGCGGGTTGATCGAGCCACATGGGGACCTCGGCCGAGTTGCGGATCGTGAGCATCGTGGGTGGGAGGTCGGCATCGCCGGTGTTGGAGAATTTCACGTAGGCCTTGAACGGCCGCCCGAGGCGGGCGCGTTCAGGCATGACCAAGCGGACGTCGAGTTGGCCGCCGAGACCGCGGCGAACGGTGAACGCATTGGAAAGCGTGGACGCGACACCTTGTTGGGACGCAGCCACGTGGTACACGCCCAGCGGGGCGTCGGTGAGGTCGAAGGTGGCCAGCGCGTTGGCGGAGTCGAGGAGCCGGATCTTCTGTGGGCGGATCACGGTCGGGCCGGTGGCGGCGCGGAGTTCCACAGCCAGCGCGGTGGTGAATCCACTGCCGTGCAGCGGGACGGTTGCCGATCCGGCGTTGCCTGCGCCGGGGATCCCGAGGCCGGACAACGTGAAGACCGATTTCGCAACCTGCAGTTCGAAGTCCGGCAAACCGCCGGCGTTGGACTCGGGCATCACCAGGACGTACACCGTCCTTGCCGTGGCCGACGCGGCGATGCCGAGCCGGGCATCGGGCGAGTTCCATTCCGTACCGCGTTGGTCGAAGGACGATTCCGTCGGCATCGAATCGAAGCCGAGGTAGACGCGGTTGCGGGCCTCGGTGGCGCGGGCGTCGAGGGTGAGGAGGAGGTCGGTTCCCGCGTCCTGATGGAGGACGAACCATGCGGGTTCATTGATTCCCGTGAACTGGCCGCGGGCGGGCGTGCCGAGGGTCAGTTCAGGAACGGTGAGTTGGGTGGGTGCAGACAGGGGAGAGAGGTTGTTCTGCCAGTTGCGGCCCTCGAACACCTCGCCCTGGACGTTGACGTCGATCTGCCAGCGCCAGGGGCCCTGGGTGCCGCCCGGCACGCGGACCTCGGCCTCGAGCACGCGGCGTTCGCCGGGGGCCAGCGGGCCTGCGGATGCGACCTCGCGGACCGCGATTTTTTCGACTCCGCGGGACACGGAGTCGGGGATGAGCGAGATGGCGTCATGCCAGCCGCCATTGATCTTGCCGGTGCCGATGTTGGCGACCTGCCAGCGCACCTTCACGCGCTCGCCGGCCTGGGCTTCGGTGGGGCCGTCGACCCATTCGACTGCGAGGTCGAGGTCGGAGTCGGCTGTCTCCACCAACTCGTAGGCGCCGAGATCGGCGAAGGCGCCACCGGCCACGGCGGTGCCGGTGTTGGCACTGCGCGGGTCGTCGTAACGCGGTGCGCCCATGCTGTCGGTTGCAGGGGCGGCGGGTCCGTGGGCGGCGTCGACGCAGGGTGAGAGGAATCGGAGGCGGAAGTTGCCGCGACTGGAGTCCTTGTAGCCGGGGTCTGCCGAGAAGTTGCCGTCGCGACCCGTCTGGTCGGCGGTGCCGCTGTAGTTGCCGGAGACGGCGTTGGTGTTCCAGATGTCGGAGGAGCGGATGCTCAGGGCATCGGAGCCATAGTCGTGGAGGATGCCGGCGGTGTAGCTGCCGGTGACGATCGTGTTGGTCACGCGGAGTTCGCCGCCGTGGATGAGGAGCCCGACGCGGTTGTCGTCGAGGGTGCAGTTCACCACTTCCACCACGGAGCCGGGGTGGGCGCAGATGGCGCGGTCGATGCCGGTGAGCACGCTGTTGACGACCCGTACGGGGCCGCCCCAGGACAGGATTCCATCATAGAATGAGTCGGTCATCGCGCTGTTGGCGAAGGTGAGCGAGGCGCTGCCCGACGTCTTGATGCTGGCCTTGCCGGGGCCGCCGGACGGGCCCCAGCCACCTTCGGCGGGGCCGCCGCCGTAGCGGAGTTGGCAATGGTCGAAGTCTGCCTTGCCGCCGTTGAGGAGGATCCAGTGCCAGTCGCCTGCGGCCGGTTGGGTCTTGTCGCCATCGGCGTTGGTGTCGCCGCTGGCTGCGTCATCGCGCAGCGAGGTGAAGGTGATGGGCAGGGCCACTCCGCCACGGGCCACGAGCTGGCCGCCGGACTCCACGCTGAGCCCGAGTCCCTGACCGAACTTGACCACGGCACCGGCTTCGATGGTGAGGGTCACGCCATTGGGCACGACGATGTCGCCGGTGATCTGGTGGAGGAAGGTGCCGAGCCAGGTCTCCGATTTTGCGATCGCGCCGCTGTGCTCGGTGCGGAGGTAGCGGAATTCGACCGACTCGTTGTAGGTGAGAGTGCCGCCGGGTTCGGCGCCCACGCCGGCCCATTCGCCGGGTTGCGGGTGGGACTTGTTGCCGTCGAGGTTGTCATCGCCGCCCGCGGCGTCGTCGGTGAGAGCGGTGAGGATCACCTTTGCGCTCGTGGTGCCCGTGGCCTCGAGCTTGCCGCCGTTGAGGACGGTGATGCGGGAGCCCGGGGTGAATTTCACGACCACTCCGGCGGGGAGGGTGATGACGGCCTTGTCGCCTACCCGGAGGTTGCCTTGGACCACGTGGGCGAGTCCGGGTGCCCAGGTCTCGGTGCCGGAGACAGTGCCCGTGTGCCACTGGGCGGCGTTGAGGACCGTGACAGTGCGCACGGCCTCGCCGATCACTTCCTGTCGGGCATCGCGGAAGACGGCGCGGAGTTGGAAGGTGCCATCAGGTACCGTGGTGGTGTCCCAATCGGCCCGGCCTTGGAAGGGTTGGTTGGCGAGGATCGGGTAGGCGAGGCCGCCGCCGAATGCGGTCACATCGACTGCCACGCCGGCCGGGTTGACGCCGAAGGCGGACCACTGGAGCGGCCAGACTCCGTGGGTGAGGGTTTGCTCGGGGTCATCCCAGAAGAAGAGGGGAGAAGTGGCGTAGAACACGGTGCCGGTTTCGCCTGCCCGGGGGCCGCCCTGACCGCCGAGCGCGGTGATGTTGGTGAGGGGGATGGCGTTCTCCTGCCAGGTGTAGATCGCGACCCGGCCGCCGCCGCCGGAGCAGCCGTCGCTGTAGCCACCGCCGCCGTTGGCCGTGATCGTGCCCTGACCGAGCAGTCGGCCGGCGCTGATCAGGACGCCGCCGCCGCTGCCGCCAGGGCGGAGGTAATATCCGGAGCCGGTGTCACCGTTGGCGCGGAGGGCGCCATCGAGCAGGAAGGTCGCCGCTGAGATTCGGGCGAGGCCGCCGCCGGTGCATCCGCCGAGGTCGGTGCCGCTGCCTGCGCCGGGTTCAGCCGGGTTCCGGGGATCGCCGTAGATGGCGTTGGGCAAGCCAAAGCCTGTCGTTCCACCGAGGCCGCCATGGCTGCCACCGGCCCGTCCGGTGGCGGCGCCTTCAGTGCTGTTGCCCGCGGTGCGACCGGCGGTATAGCCCAGGCTGGAGACGTCGATTCGTGATGAGGCATCGGCCTCGAGGCGGTCGGTGACCTGGAGGTTGAGTGAGAAGACCTCGGTGGCCGTGGTGGGTCGGTGGGTGAGCAGCGATGCCTTGGCGAGCGCGAGCGAGTAGGCTCGGATCGGGAGGTTGAAGGCCGGCTTCACGACGACGTTGGTGCCGGAGATCGCCACGACATCGGCGCTGGCGTCGAACACCTCGTCGCCGGCGATTCCCAGCGGGGTCCAGGAGCCGGAGGGATTGCCATGGTTGTCGATGCGCAGGAGGCCGCGTTGTCCTTGGGCCTTCACGTAGACCGTGCCGACGGCCGCGGTGAGGTCGCCGTTGACGCCGCCATGGGCGTTGATCCGGTCGAGGTCGAAGTCGGTGTTGCGGGTGAAGTAGAGCGCGACGCGTCCGCCGCCGCCGCTGCCGCCGTCGCTGTAGCCCTTGCCGCCGTTGGCCTGGATGATGCCCCGGCCGCGGATGTCCTCGACGCTGATCCAGACGCCACCTCCGCTGCCTGCCGACCGGGTGTAGTAGCCGTAGCCATCCTGACCGTCCGCGGTGATCACGCCGTCGAGGACGAGGGAGGAGGCCGTGATGCGTGCGAGGCCGCCACCGGTCGTGCTGCTGAGATCGGGTCCGCCGCCGGAGCCGAGCTCGTTGGGATTTCGATAGTCTCCGTAGGTGGCGTTCGGGGTGCCGTTGTGGCCGCCGAGTCCGCCGTAGCTGCCGCCCGCCCGGGATGTCGATGCGCCGGCGGTGACATTGCCGAGCGTCCGGCCTGCGACGTAGCCGAGCGTGGAGACGTCGATCCGCGACGTGGCATCGACGGTGAGGGTGCCGAGCACGGTGAGTTGGAGTGAGTACTCGGACTGGGGTGTGGTGGGCAGATGGGTGAGGACCGCGCCTTTCTCAAGGGTAAGATGTCGGAGGACGATCGGCATCTGGTGTTCGGGCTTGGCCACCATGCCCTCGCCTGAGATGACGACCCGATCGTTGCCACTGTCGAAGCTGGCCAGGCCACCGATCCCGAGGGGAATCCAACTGCCGGTCGGGGCGCCGTGGCTGTCGAAGCGCAGGATGCCTTCACCGTTGCGGTCCTTGAGGTAGATGCTGCCCGCCGCGCCGGAGCCGGATCCGCCCGAGCCGCCGTGGGCGAGGACCTTGTCGAAGTTGAAGCCCTTGTTGGTGCCGTAGTAGAGCGCCACGCGTCCGCCACCGCCGGAGCCGCCGCCGCCGCCGCCGTCGATGTAGCCGTTGCCGCCGTTGGCCCGGATCAAACCGGAGCCTGACACGGAATCCACCGAGATCCACAGGCTGCCGCCGCTGCCCGCGGCGCGGTTGTAATAATCAAACCCGGACCGGCCATCGGCGGTGATCAGGCCGTCGAGCACGAGCGAGCCGGCGGTGATGTGGACGAGGCCGCCGCCGGAGCCCTGGCTGAGGTCGGTGCCGCTGCCGGAACCGAGTTCGTTGGGATCACGATAGTCGCCGTAGACCGCGTTGCGTTCCCCGTTGGGGTAGCCGTATCCGCCATGGCTGCCACCGGCGCGGTAGGTGGTTGCGCCGGTGGTGGTGTTGCCGAGGGTGTAGCCGGGGAGGTAGCCGAGGGCGATGGCATCGATGCGCGACGCGGCGTCCACGGTGAGGACCCCGGGCACGGTGAGAACGATCGAGTATTCCCGGTTGGTGGTGGCTGCCAGGTGGGTGAGCGAGGCCTGGTTCAGGATGGCGAGATCATGAGCCAGCACCGGCATCTGATGCCTGGGCTTGGCGATGACATTGGTGCCGGAGATGACGAGCCTGTCCGGGCCGAGGTCGAACGCCGTGTCGGAGGCGATGCCGAGGGGTGTCCACGAACCGCTGGTGCCGCCGTGGTTGTCGATGCGCAGCACCGCCTGTGCGGTGCTGGGTTTGAGGTAGACCGTGCCGACCGCACCGAAGCCGCTGCCTGAATGGCCGCCATGGGTGGTGACGAAATCGAGGTTGAAGTCGCCGGCACTGCGGTATTCGACCGCGATGCGTCCGCCGCCGCCGGAGCCACCGTCGAGGTAGGCCTCGCCGCCGTTGGCCTCGATGTGGCCGGTGCCCGACAGGGAGTCGGTGGTGATCCAGATGGAGCCGCCTGCGCCGCCGCTGCGGCTGTAGTAGTCAAAGCCCGATTGACCGTCGGCGGTGATCAAGCCGTCGACGGTGAGCGATCCTGTGGTGATGCGGAGCACGCCGCCGCCCGACGCCTGGTTGCCGAGGTCAGGTCCACCGCCGGCGCCTGCGTCGGCGGGGTTGCGGAGGTTGCCGTAGGAGCCATTGGGGGCGCCATTGGGGTAGCCGAGTCCGCCATGGCTGCCGCCTGCGCGGAAGGTGGTCCCACCCGCGTTGGTATTGCCCTGCGTCGTGCCGGGGAGATACCCGAGGCCGACGGCGTCGATGCGCGAGGAGGCGTCCACTGTCAGGGCGCCGGGGATCGAGAGCGTGAGGGAGTAGACCTTGTCTGCGGTGGTCGCGAGATGGGTGAGGGTCGCCTCCTTTTGGAGGGTCAGGTCATGGGCAAGCACTGGCATCTGGTGCCGCGGCTTGGCGATGATGTTGGTGCCGGAGATGACGAGCTTGTCCGGGCCGAGGTCGAACGACGTGTCGGACGCGATGCCGAGGGGTGTCCACGAACCGCTGATGCCGCCGTGGTTGTCGATGCGCAGCACGCCTTGTCCAACGCGGGGCTTCAGGTAGACCGTCCCGACGGCGCCGACACCTGAACCGGCCGTGCCGCCGTGGGCGGTGACGAGTTCGAGGTCGAAGTTGCTGGCGGTGGTGTAATAGACCGCGACGCGGCCGCCGCCGCCGCTGCCACCGTCGAGGTAGGCTTCGCCGCCGTCGGCGCGGATGGTGCCCTTGCCCTTGAGGGTTTCGACCTGGGCCCAGATGCTGCCGCCGCTGCCGCTGGCGCGGTTGTAGTAATCGAAGCCGTCCTTGCCGTTGGCTGTGATCAGGCCGTCGAGGGAGAGGGTGTTGGCGGTGATGCGGAGCAATCCACCACCGTTGCCGCCGCCGAGGTCGGAACCACCGCCTGAGCCGAGTTCATTGGGGTTGTGAAAGTCGCCGTAGGAGCCATTGGGAGCCCCATTGGGATAGCCCAGTCCGCCATGGCTGCCGCCGGCGCGGAAGGTCGAGCCACCGGCCCGGGTGTTGCCTTGGGTGAATCCCGCGGCGTAACCGAGGCCGGAGACGTTGATGCGGGCCGAGGCGTCCACGGCCAACTCGCCGGTGATGGAAAGCGTCAGCGAGTACTCCTGCAATGCCGTGGTGGGCTGGTGCATGAGCACGGCGCCTGTGGTGACGGAGAGATTCCGGGCGATCACCGGCATCTGGTGTTCGGGTTTCACCACCACGTTGGTGCCGGTGATGACGAGGTTTTCACCGGTGAGGTCGACCTTCTCGTCGGAAGCCTTGCCCAAGGGAGTCCACATCGCGGTGAGGCTTCCCTGGCTGTCGATGCGCAGGGTGCCATCGCCAGCGGCTGTGCGCAGGTAGACGGTTCCCGCCGCCCCCGCGCCGCGGCCGCTGATTCCGCCCCGGGCGGAGATGTTCGTGGATACGAAGCCCGTGGCGTCGGAGTAGTACAGCGCCACTCGGCCGCCGCCGCCGCTGCCGCCGTCGAGCGCGCCCCCACCGCCATCGGCGGTGATCGTGCCGGTGCCGCTGAGCCGGCTGGTTTCCAGTCGGATGCCGCCGCCGCTGCCGGCGGCGCGGTTGTAATAATCAAACCCGCTGGCGCCGTTGGCGGTCAACTTGCCGTCGAGGGTCACCGACCCGGCCACGATGCGGAGCAGTCCGCCGCCGGCGGCGCCGCCGAGGTCGGTTCCACCGCCGGAGCCCGGTTCCTGTGGGTTGCGGAAGTCGCCATAGGTCCAGTTCAGGTTCGCCAGGGCATCCGGTTGGCCGAACCCGGCGTAACTGCCACCGCTGCGTCCTGCGGCTCCGCGGGCGGTGTTGCCGGCGGTGCGCCCGGCGGGATAGCCCTTGCCGGTGACGTCGATCTTCGATGTTCCGTCGACGACCAGGGAGTTGGCGGCGACCAGCGAGAGGGAGGATGCGGTGGAGCCGGTGGTGGCGGGATGCGTGACCACGCCGTTGGAGATGACCGTGAGTGTGTTGAACTGGTGGGTGCCGGCGAGCGTCAGGGTGCAGTTGCTGACCGTCACGTTCTTCCATTCATGGGCGAAGTCGGATTCCGAGAGGCTCAACGATTCGGTGACCAGGAGGTTGCCCGCGACGTATCCCGAGGGTTGGACCGTCAGTCGAAGGCCTGCGGAACCGGTGCCCATCCGGTTGGTGGCCTGGAGGGTCAGGGAGTAGGTGCCGGGTGCGGACGGCGTGCCGGAGATCTCACCGGTGGCGGGGTCGAGCTTCAAGCCCGCGGGCAGGCCGGTGGCTGCGAAGCCGAAGGCGTGGTTCAGGGCGGAAAACGGATGGACGAACGGTCTTCCGGCGATCGCCGAGACCTCGGTCGGGCTCACGATCCGGGGCAGCGGCGTGGTATCGAACTCGACCATGTAGCCGCGGGTCAGGAAGTCGCTGGGCGCATCGTTCCACGTCGGGCCCATGGGCGCGGAGACGGCGTAGAAGTGCAGCGAGTTTTCGCCGGGGCCGCCGTTGTTGGGTTCGGCGGGACTCCAGCTCGTGTATCCGAACGATTCGCCGGTGACCCATTTCCAGCCGCCGGCCGGCTCCGTCGAGCCGGCGGGCTGGGTGCCGCCAAGCCAGGGGCCGTAGCCGCTTCCGTTCGAGCTGTACCAGACGTCCGGCGAGAACTTCGCGAGGTTGAACACGAAGGCGTTCTCATCGGCCGACCCGAGGCTGGCCAGATAGCCACCCGCGCGTTCCGCGGCGGCCTGGGCTGCAGTCCATGTGATGCCGGCCGGGCCCACGACCTCGGCGTTGTACCAGTGACCGTTCTTCGACCAGCGCGCGAATTCCGAAGGGCCGGTGAGTTCGGGGCGGCACTTGCCCGCATCGCCCACGGCGAACTGGGTCTGGACTTCGCTGGCCGAGAGCGCCCGGTTGTAGATGGCGACTTCGTCCACCAGGCCGGGGAAGGATTCGCCCGTGCAGCAGGACCCGCCGCCGATGCGCGTGCCCGCGGTGGAGGGCACGTAGTTGGTTTCGACGCTGCCCGAGGAGCGGAGCACTCCGTTGACATAGAACCAGGCATTCGTGCCGTCGCAGGTCCCCACGACGTGGTACCAATTCCCGGTTGCCACCGTGGTGTTCGTGTCCAGGAGGGTCCCGGTGCAGATGCCCGGGGGTT
The DNA here is from genome assembly GCA_903844265.1 of uncultured Verrucomicrobiota bacterium. Taxonomy (GTDB): domain Bacteria; phylum Verrucomicrobiota; class Verrucomicrobiia; order Limisphaerales; family CAIMTB01; genus CAIMTB01. Next base: position 3,657 of record CAIMTB010000243.1, on the reverse strand, counting down.
TGATGGTGAGCCCGAGCTGCCCGTCGGTGAGCGTCAGTCCCCAGTCGCGGCATTCGTTCATGCCGCCCACCATCGTGTGGCGGCCGGCGGGCTTGGCCGATGGGTTGACCCAGGCCTCAAGCGTCCATGAGGTCCCGGGGCTCCACCCCCCCAGGTCGATGTAATCGTCATCGCCATCGAGTTGGAACGCGGCGCCGGTCTTGCCGGGGTCGAACCTCGCGCCGTTCTGCGGCATGCCGTGGCGGCTTCCCTGCAGGTCGTACGCGTTCCCGTCGCCGGGCCACCATCCGACCAGGCCGGCGGGTGGTTGTGCACAGGCCGAGGCTGCGGACGCGCTGGGCGAGGTCGGTGCGATGAAGAGGAGGGAAAGGAGGAGTGCGTAGGCCAGGGGAGCAGTGGGCTGGGTGGCGTGGTCGGACCGTTTCTGGGGACTGGCCGGCGACAAAGCTGGGACCGGTAAGGACTGCTTCATGGGATTCATGGGGGAGGTCATTGGCTCGGGGGATTCGATGAAAACCTGGGTCCAAGCCATCTGGGGCTGAACGAGAAGGACGCTAGTGCTCCTTCTTTTGGTTTCGCACCAGACTTGGGACGAATCCTTCGGGCCCAGCGGAAGGGGGGGGCGGCGTCAGGATCGCCGGTTAGGGGCTTTTCCGGGGCCGAGGCGTCCCACGGGTTTCAAACTCTGGCGGCTTTGCGATTGCAGGGCGCGTTGGAGTTCCGGAGACTTTGTGCCGACCCGGTATTCCATTCCTCGAAAACATGAAACCAACCTGGAGCAAGAATTTCACCAGGCGAGAGTTCCTCGTCAAGACGTCGGCCGCATCTGCGTTCGCTTTCACGATCGCTTCGAACCGAATCTGGGGCGCCAATGAGCGCCTGCGGTTTGCCGGCATCGGTGTGGGCGGCAAAGGTTCGAGTGACATCGACAATGCGAGCACCATGGGCGACGTCGTGGCCCTGTGTGATTGCGATGACAATTCGATCAACGAGAAGCTGAAGAAATGGCCGAACGCGAAGAAGTTCCACGACTTCCGCGAGATGTTCGACAAGATGTCGAATGAATTCGACGCCGTGACGGTGTCGACGCCCGACCACACGCACGCGATCGCCGCGTCGTATGCGATCACGCACAAGAAGCACGTCTACGTGCAGAAGCCGCTGACCCACGACGTGTGGGAAGCCCGTCATCTCCGCACCCTCGCCCGCAAATACAAGGTCGCCACGCAGATGGGCAACCAGGGTTCCGCCTCGAACGGCCTGCGCCGCGGTGTCGAGGCCATCCAGGCTGGCGTCATTGGCAAGGTGACCGAAATGCACGTCTGGACCAACCGCCCGGTCTGGCCGCAGTCCCCGACCATCAAGGCCCGTCCGACGGAAGTGATGCCGATACCGGCCAACGTCCATTGGAACGACTTCATCGGCACCGCGCCGATGCGCCCGTATCATAAGGCGTATCAGCCATTCAACTGGCGCGGTTGGTGGGACTACGGCACCGGCGCCCTCGGCGACATGGCGTGTCACACGATGAACCTCGGGTACCGGGCCCTCAACCTCACGACCCCGACGCTCATCGAGGCCCAGAGCGAGGCGCTGAATCCCGAGACCTACCCCGGATGGGCTTCCGTCATCTATCATTTCCCGGCTGTTGGCAGCCGCGGTGCGGTGAAGCTCTTCTGGTACGAGGGCAAGCTGGCGAACGGCCAGAAGAACCTTCCGCCCAAGGAACTCTTCCACGGCCAGGAACCCCCCGGATCCGGTTCGTTGCTCGTCGGCGCAAAGGGAGTCATGTACTCCCCGAACGATTACGGCTCCCAGTGGATGCTGCTCCCGGAAAAGGATTTCGAGAACTGGAAGGACCCGGCCCCGACGCTGCCCCGCAACGGACGCGACGACCTCGGTCAGAAGGAAGAGTGGGTCGCCGCCATCAAGGGCGGTCCGAAGGCCTACTCGAACTTCGACTTCGCCGCGGACATGACGGAGTCGATCCTGCTCGGCAACCTGGCGATACGCGCCGGTGGTCGCATCGAGTGGGATAGCGAGAAGCTGAAGGTGAAGGGCAACAAGGACGCCCAGGCCTTCGTCAAGCGCACCTACCAGAACGGGTTCAAGATCCCGAGCTGAGCTGCCCCGACACCTGGTTTCGAATCGCCCCCGGCGTGGACAACCCACGCCGGGGTTTTTTGTGGAGTACGGAGGCCTGGCATTCCATCGGGAGGCACCCGCCGCGGATCCTCTTTCCGGAGGCGGCGACGGGCGCCACCTCCGGTTGCCCTCTGGGATCCCTCAAGGATCAGAGGCGGCGACGTGTCAGCTCCGTGCTCCGAGTTTCTTTTCGACGGGGCTTTTCTCGAGCACGACGTATTTCGGGAGGCCGGCTTCGACTGGGGCCTTCACCTCGCCCTCGATGAGCGGGGCGGCATACGCGACGAATTGTTCATTCGGGAGGTAGCCGTCCTCGCTGATCCATTCGCGCGGCACGAAGTGTTCGACGTTGGCGACGCCGGACAGCGGGTGGAGCCCGGTCGACCAGCGGACCTTCCCGTCGACGGTTTCACGGACGATGGTGACCATGTTGCCGGACCTGCCGCTGATGGCGGCACGCACAGCAGCCTCGCCGCAGGCGGAGGCGTTGGTGGTGTCGGTGAGGCTGGCGAAGTGCCCCGCGGCGCGCTGGGCATAGCCGAGCAGCACCGTGCGGGTCTTGATCTTGTACTTGGCCTGGACGGCCTTCTTCAGCTGCTCCGCCGCGCCGGCGAGAACCGGGTGGCCGAAGTCGTCGAGGCGGGTCTTGTCGGCGCCGATTTCCTCGCCTGACTTGTCGCGGACGCCTTCACCGACGACCACGATGCAGTACTTGTGGGTGTCGATGACGGACTTCACCTTGTCGACGAACTGGTCGACGTCGTACTGGATTTCGGGGACCAGGATGATGTGGGGCGGGTTGGCGGGGTTGCCGCGTTTGGCGAGGACGGTACCGGCGGCGATCCATCCGGCGGAACGGCCCATGACTTCGATGATGCAGCAGGAGCCGTCATCGGTGGCCATGGCGCCGACGTCGATGCCGACCTCCATGACGGTGGTGGCGGAGTATTTGACGGCAGAGCCGTAGCCCGGGCAGTTGTCCGTGAACGGAAGGTCGTTGTCGATGGTCTTGGGGACGCCGACGACGCGGAGGTCGTAGCCGCGCTTGAGGGCTTCCTCGTGGATCTTGTGGGAGGTGTCCTGGGAGTCGTTGCCTCCGGCGTAGAAGAAGTAACGGATGTTATGGGCGGCAAAGACCTCGAACAGGCGGTCCATGTCCTGGGCTGCCTTTTCGGGCTTCTTCTTGAAATCGATTTTGTATCGGCAGGTGCCGAGTGCGGCGGCGGGGGTGTACCGGAGGCCCTCGATGGCCTTCTGGCGCTCGTCGTTGAGATCGATGATTTCTTCATTGAGGATGCCCAGGATGCCGTTCAGGCCTCCGTAGATTTCCTCGATGCATTCGTGTTTGCCCGCCTCGGTGATGACGCCAGCAATGCTGGCGTTGATGGCGCAGGTCGGGCCGCCCGACTGGGCAACCAACAGGTTTCCGGTGAGTTCAGCCATAAATCGGTATTCAGAACGACCCGGGGCTTCCCGCCACTGGGTCGGGATGCGCCCAAGGTCGTTGGGTCG
>CAIMTB010000242.1 GCA_903844265.1 uncultured Verrucomicrobiota bacterium | reverse complement strand
TCGGGGAAGATATGGGGCGAAACGAACCACCGGCGCCCGGAAGATGAAAGGCCTCGAGGACATCCCCCTCTTCGTCCTCCGCGACCTGCAGCTCAACCTGTTCGGTTAGCGCCCACCGCGCGCGGGATCGCAACGGCGACCCCTCAAACCCACCTCCTCTCCCAATCCCCTTTCGCGCCCCGCTCCTCCCTCATCCATTCCCTTCCTAAAATCTGAGATACGCCAGCCCTCCATGACGGAGCTCTTCCCAGTCGTCAGGTTCCACGCAACACTCCCTTCATGGAGATCGAAGTCGGCATCATCACCGTGTCAGACCGAGCCTCGAAGGGGTTGTATGACGACCTCGGTGGGCCCGCCCTGCGGGAGGCCTCGAAGGGCCATGGCTGGCACGTGATCGCGGAAAGCGTCGTTCCCGACGAACAGACGGACATCCAACGCGCCGTCCGCGAGCACATCGCCAAAGGCTGTCAGCTTGTGCTCACCACAGGCGGCACCGGGGTCGCCCTCCGCGATGTCACGCCCGAGGCTGTCCGCGAAATCGCAATCCGTGAACTGCCGGGCTTCGGCGAGGCCATGCGCATGGAGTCCCTCAAGATCACCCCCAACGCCATCCTCTCGCGGAATCTCGCCGTTGTCGTTGAGCGCGCGCTGGTCATCTGCCTTCCCGGCAAGCCCAAGGGCGCGGTCGAGTGTCTCGGCATCGTGGCGGCCGCCGTTCCCCACTGCGTGGAAGTGCTGCAGGAGGTCCCGACGTCGTGCTGAACCACCGCCCACCCATGAACCGCACCGTCGCTTCCCCGTTCTCAACAGGGCTTCTCGCCATGCTTCTGCTGGCTGGCGACCTGTGTTCCGTCCTTGCCGGACCACCCGTCCGCTTTGTCTCGCGTGGCCCCGGCGGTGGCGGCGCGTTCTTCGCCCCGGCCATCAACCCCCATCGCCCCGACGAGGCGTGGGTTGGCTCGGACATGGGGGACCTGTTCCATTCCGTGGATTTTGGCGGCACCTGGGAGACCGTGGATTTCCGCGTTCTCCAGGGAGGGAGTCAGCCGGGTCGCATGGCGTTCACCCGTGATCCGCGCGTTTTCTACGCGCTCAACGGCGATGTGCCCGCGCGATCCACGGACGGGGGCACGACTTGGATCCCTATCCCGGCCGATCCTGAGGCGCCATCGGCTTACTGCCTCCTCTCGGATCCGGGTTCCACGCAGCGCCTGTTGGTCAGTGATTACTCAACGCTGAGGGTATCCACGAATTCGGGGGCGACGTACTCCAGGGCCTATTCCGCGGATGACCTTTTCATCGCCGGGGCCTTCTGGGACGGGCCTTCCATCTATGTCGGCACCCGGCCCGGGCTCGTGGTTTCCACGAATGGTGGAGCTTCGTTCCTGCTCGCGGGTCTGCCGGGGATCCCCGCAACCGAAGCCATTGTCTCCTTCGCCGGCAGCCGGGAGGGATCCCTGGTCCGGCTCTATTGCGTCACCCTGGGTTCCGGCGATGTCTATCCCGGCGTGCAGGGATCCGACTACGGAAATTACCAAGGGATTTATCGCCTCGACCTCGCCGGCGGCACGGGTGCAGGTGGTGGTTCCTGGGTGCCCATCCCCCAGGGTGTCGGCGGCAACAGGCCCTTCTTCGTCGCGACATCACCCGCCAACACCAGTGTCGTCTATCTCGCCGGTTCGGACGGCAGCGGCCAGCCCTCGGTGTTGAAGTCCACGAATGCCGGCGACACCTGGGTCCAGGTCATGAATTGCACCGGCAACAAGAACATCCGCACCGGATGGACGGGTGATGACCCGGGACCGTGGAACTGGAAGAAATGGTCTTTCGGCGAGTGTGCCATGGGATTCGCCGTGTGCGCCACGGACCCGGATCGATTGGTCATCACCGACTTCGGTTTCATCCACGTGTCGACGAACGGCGGCGCGACCTGGCGTCAGGCCTATGCCTGGCAGAATGATGAGACCGCCGCGGGGACTCCGACCCCCAAGAACAGGTTCGTCACCGGTAATGGTGCCGAAGACACGTCCTGCTGGTCGTTGAATTGGATTTCCTCCAACCGCGTGTTCGCGAGTTACACTGATGTCCGCGGAATGCTGAGTCTCGACGCCGGGGTGTCCTGGATGTCTCCGGCGTCCCTGACCTACAACAGCACCTACCAGACCGTGCGACATCCGATAAGTGGGGTCGTGTATGGCGCCATGTCATCGGTGCACGATCTCTACACCTGGGATCGCTACTGTCAGGACGCGTCCATCGACGGCGGAAGCGGCGAGGTGATGATGTCGGCGGATGGCGGGCTGACCTGGGGGCGGCTGAGGAACCTTGGCAAACCCGTCGTCGGCGTTGCCCTGGATCCACGAAACCCTGCCCGGCTCTATGCCGCGATGGTGAACAGCACCAGCGGTGGGATCTATCGGACGACCAACCTCGACGCAGGCACTGCCGCGGGTTGGACCCGCCTGGCTGCCCCACCTCGGACGCAGGGACATCCCTGTCTTATCCAGGTCCTCGACGACGGGACCCTGGTCGCGGCTTACTCGGCAAGGATCAATGGAGGTGGTTTCCAACCCAGCTCCGGTGTGTTCGTGAGTACCGACGATGGTGCGGCCTGGGCCGATCGGACCGCCCCCGGGATGAAGTATTACACCAAGGACCTGGTCTTGGATCCTCACGATCCCGCCCAGGCCCGATGGTATGCGGGGGTCTGGGGTGAATGGGGTGCCTCCGCGGGGTTGGGCGGGCTGTATGCGACCACCAACCGTGGAATCAGTTGGACGCGAGTGACGTCGAGCCTCAAGGCCGTCAGTTCGTGCACCATCGATCCGCTGCATCCTGACGAGATGTACGTCACGACCGAGAACCAGGGTCTCTGGTTTTCCGGCAACCGCCGCGATGCCAATCCCACCTTCGCTTCCGTGGCGGGATATCCCTTCAGGTTTCCTACCCGGGTGTATTTCAATCCGTGCGATGCCAATGAGATCTGGGTCACGAGCTATGGCAATGGATTGAGACTGGGCCGTCGGATCGAGCCGGCGCCGGTGTTGAGCCTGCGCGCTGTGGATCCGGGCGTGGGGTTGGAATTGGGCATCGAGGGCGGGGCGGGGCAGGAGGTGACCTTAACGGGTTCGAGCGACCTGACATCGTGGGAAGACCTCGGGTCGCACCGTGTTTTCCGAGGGAAGGAGTTGGTCCGGAACCTGCCCGCCGGGGGTGCGCGTCGTTACTTCCGCGGCGAGGTCCGGTGACCGGCCGGGTTCATGGACAGACCACGAACCCGTGATCCCCTGCGCCGCATCGTCATGGAACGGCAGTTCCGCCTTGAGTTGCGCCAGTGGATCCTACGAAGTCGCGCATGCCTGACTGGTTGGCGGTTGTGATCCTTGGGGTCATTGAAGGAATCACCGAGTTTTTGCCCATTTCGTCGACGGGCCATCTGCTCCTTGCGGAGCACTGGCTTCCGATACGATCCGAGTTCATCCGCTCGGACTTGTTCACGGTTGTCATCCAACCGGGTGCGGTTCTGGCGGTGTTGGCGTTGTTCTGGAGAAGGCTGCTGGATCTTGCGGTCCGGTGGCGCAGTCCGGATGCCCAGGCTTACCTGTTGAAGCTCGCCTTGGCCTTCGTCATCACAGGGGTGGGAGGCCTTACGGTCAAGAAGCTGGGAATGCGTCTTCCGCAGAGTGACACGCCCGTCGCCGTGGCCACGTTGGTTGGGGGCGTGTTGTTCGTGATCGTCGAACGATGGATCAAGTCGCGGCCATCGTCCGCGGATGTCACCTGGGCGATGGCGATTGCCATGGGGGCGGCGCAGATTCTGGCGGCGGTGTTTCCAGGGTTCTCGCGATCGGGGTCGACCATCCTCATCGCGCTGGTGCTGGGGTTGGCCCGACCTCAGGCGGCCGAGTTTTCGTTTCTGCTGGGGATTCCGACGCTTCTTGCGGCCGCGGGGAAGGAGAGCCTCGACGCCATCAAGCATCCGCCGGCTTATCCGATCGACTGGGGCATGATCGCCCTCGGGGCGTTCGTCGCGGCGGTGACGGCGTTCGTCGCGGTGAAGTGGCTGATCCGGTACGTGCAATCCAACACGTTCAACGCGTTCGGCGTGTATCGCATCCTGCTGGGCGCGGCGATTCTCATCGCGGCCCACTGAGAGCCTGCCTGGAAACAGGAACTCTCGGAACTTCCAGGCAGCCCCTGGGGTTCACTTGTCGGGCCGTCGCGCCTCGAGCGTTTGCTTGAGGGCCTTCTCGATCGCGTGCTGGCGTGCCCCCTCCTGGATCTTCGAACCATCGGTTTCCCCGACGTAGAAGGTATCCACGGCGGCGCCTTTCTCGGTGTTGATTCGCGCGAACGAGATGTCCAGGTCCAGGTTGGCGATGGTCTGCGTGAGATCGAAAAGCAGTCCGATGCGGTCCTCGGCCTCGATCTCGATGACGGTGCGGGCGTGGACGATCTTGTTGTCGAATACCACGTGGGCTGGCATGGGCTCATAGGCCGCGGGCCGATACATCGGGCCTGTGGGCTTGTGCTTGGCGATCAGGGCCGGGAAATCCACAGGCTCGCCCCGCAGCGACGAGGTGAGCAGTTGCTCGAAATGATCGCGGCCCTCGCGTCCCGGCACCTTGCCGGTTTGCGGATCGTTGATGAAGAACGTGTCGAATACCGGGCCGTCGGGACGCGAGAAGATGCGGGCCCCGAGGATGTTCAGGTTCGCGGCGGCCAGTGCGCCGGAGATCCGGTTGAAGAGGCCCGGGCGGTCCCAGGTGCAGACCTTCATCGCCAGGTAGCCGCGGTCCGGCTCCGAGTGCCATGAAATGACCGGATCCAGCGTGCGATCCTCAGCCGAGAGCTGGTTCCACATGAAGCGGTGGGTGAGCGTGAGGTCCGCCGCGATCTCGCGCGCCGTGTGCCCGTGGAAATAGCGCTCCGGGAGGTTGGCGAAGTGCGCGTCGATTTCCTCGGTGTGGAATGTCCGCGGGGAGATGCGCCGCACTTCGGCCTTGAGCTTTTTCAGCCGATCCGCGGCCGCCTCACGGAACCGGTCGTCGCCAGCCAACAGTTCCTCCGTGCGGCGATGCAGCGTCCAGAGCAGTGATTCCTTGAAGGGTGTCCACAGCGTCTCGCTCGTTCCCATCGAGTCCGCGAAGGTGTGGAGCAGCAGCAGGTTCAGTTGTTCGGGTGTCTGGACCGATGCGGCAAACCCGCGGATCACTTCGGTGTCGTCGAGGTCCAGCTTCTGCGAGAGCCGGATCATGAGCAGGTGGTTCCGCACGAGGAACGCAACCGTGGAGGCCGCAGGAGGCGGCAGGCGCAGTCGCCGCGTCTGCGACAACGCCATTCGTGCGCTGTCCTCGGAATGGTTTCGCGTGCCCGCGGACTTGCCGACGTCGTGCAGCAGCATCGCGAGATACAGCACGTACGGACGGTCCAGGCCCTTGAACACTTCCGAATACTGGCTGAACGGCGCGGTCTTCGAGTCCCAGATCCGGTCCAGCATCTCAAGACAGACGAGGGTGTGCTCGTCCGCGGTGTAGATGTGGAAGAACTCGTGCTGGACCTGCGCGGTCAGCTTGTGGAACGCCGGAATGTATTTCCCCAGGAATCCCGTCTCATGCATCGCCCACACCACCCGGGATACGTTCCCCCGCTGGTTCAGGATCTCGATGAACGACTGGTGTACGTGTTCGTCCGCGAGAAATTCGCGGTTCACGAGCGAGAGATTCCGGCGCACCAGGTCTTCCAGGTCCGGGTGAAGCTGGAGTCCCCGCTGCTGTGCCAGGAGGAACGCCCTCATCAACCGCCGCGGCTGGTCCCGGAAAATGCGCGTGGTGTTCGGCAACAGCTCCCCGTCCGTGACCCGGAATCCGTCGATCACCGTGTCCCGGAACGGCGTCGCCGACCTGATGAAACGGCCCAGTCGCCGCAGCCGCCCCGGCGCCCGGAGCGCGAGCCTGCGCTCCGCATTGCGCGTGATCAGGTGGAGGTTCCGGACGTGCCGGTAGTAATCCCCCATGAACGCCTCCACGCGCCGGCCAAGCGAACGGTCCGTGTAGCCGAGCTGGAACGCCACCGACGGCTGCAGTGCACGCGTCAGGACGTCGTTCTTCCGCTCCTGCTGGTAATGCATCTCGTTTCGGACCCGCAGCAGGAAGTCATACGCGTTCTCAAGCTGGGTCCAGTCCGCCTCCGCGAGTTGCCCGCTGTCCACGAGATCGCGGAGTTCCTTCACATGGAACTTCACCATCGCCATCCATTTCAGGCTTTGGTAGTCGCGCAGCCCTCCACAGCCGCTCTTCACGTTGGGCTCCAGGAAACTCGAGTTCTGGCCCCACTTCCCGCGGCGCGCCTCCTCGTCCTTCAGGCGGTCCTCGACGTAGGTGTCCTCGTGGCCGCGCGCCGCCCGGTCCTCGACGGTGATTCGCATCTGCTCGAACAACCGCTTGTCACCCCAGACGTGGCGCGCCTCGAGCAGTGCGGTCATGGACTCCATCTGCCGCCCCGCCTCGCGCACGCAGTCATCGAGGTTTCGGACCAGCGGATGGCATTCGAGGCCGATCCCCCACGAAAACGGCACGTACTTTTCCATCACCGCCTTCACCAGCGCGCTCGGATCGTTCGCGCGCCGGTCGTGCAGGATCACGATGTCGACGTCGCTGAATGGGTTGAGCTCCATCCGGCCATAGCCGCCCAGCGCGACCACGGCGATCGATTCCTTCGCAAAGCGCGGTCCGAGGACTGAGAAATAGGCTTCGAAGGTGTGTTGCAGCAGGAGGTCCATCATCAGGGCCCGCGCCCGTGAAACCTCCCGGCCTGACCCGCCCCCACGGTGGAAAATGCGAAGCCGCTGGCTCTCGATCTTGAGGAATCGCTTGAAGATCGCGGGCTCATCGCACGGCAACCGCCCGGGCGGAACAACCAGCCGGACCTTCGCGCTCGCCACCAACTTCTCGCTCCGCTTCGGCACGAACCGAACCTAACCCGCGGCCACCGCCGGTGGCGAGGCTTGAGCGGGACGTGGCTACGATGGAGAATCGCGCTCCACCACGAGCGCTCCTAACCTTCCCACGATGCGCGTCCTCATCGCCGGTTGCGGCTATCTCGGGCTCGCCCTTGGCGCCCGCCTCGTCGCCGCGGGTCACCAGGTCTCCGGCATGCGCCGGCCCGGCTCCGACATCGTACCGTTGCGCCACGCCGGCATCGTGCCGGTATCGGCCGACCTCTCGATTCCCCAAACCCTCGCCGGCGTCTCCGGAAATACCTGGGACTGGGTCGTGCATTGCGCCGCACCCGCGGAACACTCGGAGTCCGGCTACCGCGCCGTCTACCCTGGTGGCGCTCGACATCTGCTCCACGCCCTCGAGTCATCGCGCCCCCGTTCGTTCGTGCTCGTGAGCAGCACCAGTGTCTACGGTCAGGTGGATGGTTCGCTCGTCGACGAAATGTCCCCGACTGAGCCCGTCGGGTTTGGCGGTCGCGCCATGCTTGAGGCGGAGCATGTCCTGCGTGACGCGGCGGCGGCGGGTTGGACGACGGTCATCCTTCGCGCCGCGGGCCTGTATGGTCCTGGTCGCAACCGTCTCGCTGCCGCACGGCGTGGCGAGTTTCGAGCCTCCGGCGACCCGTCACGGTGGATGAACCTCATCCACCGTGACGACTTGGCTGCGGCCATCGTTGCCGCCT
>CAIMTB010000241.1 GCA_903844265.1 uncultured Verrucomicrobiota bacterium | reverse complement strand
TTTGGGATCGGTCTTCCCAGGGTAGCCCGCGGCGCGGTCAACCCTGGGCTACGGGACGGAACCTCTTCGAGGTTCCCGATGTGTCTGGGACGTACTTCTGTGGGCAACTTGCCCGCCGCCCTCCCAGGGCTACCCGAACTTGAGCTTCCGAAGGCCGGCGCGCAGCGGAGTGCGCGCCCTACCACCTATCCCCCCATAAAAACCAGCCAGGCCCTACAAACCGATGCCACCGAATAACGCTTACGCCGTCCGCAGACTGTCGCTATTTCGGACTCGGTCTGGGATGAATCCATGACTCACTCCGGTTTCCAACAGAAACTCGACGAAGCCCGCCAACTGTCCCTGGCCGGGGAGTTGGAACCGGCATTCGCCTGTTACAAGAAACTGACCCGGACCTTTCCCGGCCAGTCCGTGGTCTGGTTCGAGTACGGAACCACGGCCGCGCGACTCCGGCAATTCGACCTCGCCCACCGCTCCTGGGACAAGGCCATCGCCGTCCAACCGGGCAATGCGGCGTTGATCGTCCAGATCGGCCACCAGTACGCCGGCCAGCGAAAGCCCGACCTCGCCCGCGCCTGCTTCGCCCGCGCCGCAGCCGCCGATCCCCGGGCCATCGACCCGCGCATCAGTCTCGTCGTGCTTTACGAACAGCAGCATCGCCTTCCCGAGGCGCGCACCGCTCTCGACGAATGTCTCTCCCTCGATCCACGCGACGACCAGGCTCGCTATCTCTCCGCTCTGCTGGCTCGCCGGGAGAACCAACTCGGGGACGCGGAACGCCAACTGCGCGACCTGATCGGATCCGAACCGCGCCATCCTTATGTCCGCTACGCGTGTCGCTATGAATTGGCCCAACTCCTGGATCGCACGGGCCGGTCCGACGAGGCCATGGCGCTCCTCCTCGAGGCCAAGCGAATCGTGAGCTCCCTCACCGACATCGACTGCCTACTCCGTAGTTATGACCAGGCCGCGGATGGCGCACGCCACGTCGCCATGTGTCAGCCCAAGGACATCCTCGCCGCGTGGGAGAAATCCTTTCCCGCCGTGGAACGTGAAATGATTCCCCCACTGGCCTTCCTTGGCGGACACCCCCGCAGCGGCACCACGTTGCTGGAGCAGGTCCTCGATGCGCATCCGGGCGTTGCGGCGTTGGACGAACCGCTCGCGTTCGGAGAGGCCTTCCAACCCGAGTTCCGCCGCACCCCGCTGCATTCCTCAGAGCGCCTGAATTTCCTGCGCCGGGTGTATGTCGAGGCCCTGAAGGCCGAAGGCGCCGGCTCTTACGCAGGCAACCTGCTCCTGGACAAGAATCCGTCGCACACCGCCTCCCTGCCGCTTTGGCTGCGGGTGTTCCCCGAGATCCGAATCATCATCGCCCTGCGCGATCCCCGCGACGTCGTGTTGAGCTGCTTCTTCCAGAACCTCCTCCTCAACACCACCAACGCGAACTTCCTGACCCTGGAGCGACTCGCCAAGCATTACGCCGACCTGATGGACGTGTGGCTGGCGGTTCGCGAGTGGGAAGGATTCACATGGCTTCAGACGCGCTACGAGGCGATCGTGTCGGACCTGGAGGGAGAGGGCCGCCGGGTGACAGCCTTCCTCGGGCTGGACTGGCACCCCGATCAAGTGCGCTACCACGAGAAGAGCCGGGGGAAGCAATTCAACTCTCCGACCTACCAGGATGTCACACGGCCCGTCTACTCCAGCTCGGTAGGCCGCTGGCGAGCCTACGAGAAGTACCTGGCCCCTATCCTGCCCGCGCTCGATCCCTATTGCCGCAGACTCGGTTACCACTGATCGCACACTCCGAATTCGGCCGGAGTCTCCTGACGTCGACTGCTACCGAACTTCGACGGGCTGCGCGCCGGCCTCCAGGATCTTCCGCAATTGCCGATAGGGCGACACGAACGACGTCACCACCACGACACCCTCGGCGTGTAACTTCGTGGCCAGTGCCTGCACGGTCGTGATGTTTCTCCGCCGGCCCGCTTCCGTGAAGTCGTAGTTGTCCATCAAGGCCCGGAGTTCCTCCCCGTCAAAGTGGACGACCGGAAGTCCCTGTAGCTTCAGGGCCCGCTTCAAAGCCACGGCCAATGTCGTCTTCCCTGCATCGGTCATGGGCTGTCGCCGGGCCGGCCTCCAAGGTACACATGGACCGCTGGATGGGTGGGCAAGGCGAGTGCCAGGAACTTCCGCAGCGCACCGTATCGGAGCGTGGGTGCCGCAAACACCATGATGACCGGTGGCCTGGCCCGAAGCCCGGCTCTTCGGGTCGTTTCAGCTTCACGATCCAATGCCCGCTGAAACTCCTCGGGTCCGGATACGGTCACCTCGGTTGCCTGCAACTGGGAAACCGTGCTGCCCTCCTTCCAGACGGATTCGATCCGATGGAGCGTGCCAGCCACCTGACCGTTTCTCTCGACCAGGGATAACTCCCAGGGGTGATAGATCCGCGCCTTGCGATCCAGAAGGCCCGGGTCAGGAGTAAATGCCCGGTAGTACAGTTCGCCTGCCGGCGGTGGTTCGATTCGCACTCCCCGGTCGGAGTCGATCGTGGATAGGACCCGCGCCAACTGCTGCGCATCACCCAGTTCGACGTCATCCGCGAGCATGACCGTGAGATAGCAGTCCTGTTGCTTCCGATCCAACCGCGCCAGCGACTCCAGGACGGTCAGAAGGGATGGCGCGGCATTCAGAACCTTCGCGCCGTCCTTGAGTTCAAGGTTCAGCAAGTTCAGGCGCGCAACCCCCGTCAAGGCCTCGCCCGGCACGACCACCCCAGCCCGCACCCGCAGCACGAGGTCCTTGATGCGCGGCGCCCCGTCCGGACTGGCCGACTCGAGGATCAGTGACAGGAGCACGCCCTCCGGCAGCCTGTGTTCCGGATTGACGATCGTGCTCTCGTAGACTTCGCCCTGCGGGGCCGTGTAGGGAACCTGAAGGACGGAGTGAGGTGAGTTGTAGAGGGACACGATCGACATCGGCTGGGACTCATCCGCCACGTAGACCCGAGCCTGGGAACCTTGGGCCGCCGGCAGGGTCAGTGATCCCGTGAATACGAATCCTTCCTCCCGGAGCGTCCTCCCGATTCGCCGGTCCAACAGCAGTTGCTCCAGGCGAAACCGTCGCCCGTCCGCACCCACGAGGCTGAGGATGAGCCGTTCGCCCCGGGCCCAAAACCGGTTCGCGCCCGGATTCCATGGAACACCTGGCTTGAGACCGATGAATTCGATGGCCCGGTGGACATCGCTCGGCTTGGCGAAGGCGATCAGGAGTGACTCGTAGCCGTGGTCGCTGGTTTCCGCGATGACTGTGAACTCGCAGGGGGATTCCGGGCCCAGACGCGTTCGTTCCACACAGACCTCGACCCGCTTCGAGTTACGGTCGGCGACCAGGCCGGGCAGGACGAGCATCGCGGGATTGTTCGTGTATCGCCTGAGGTTGGTCTCGTGGGCCTCCGCCGCGAGTTGCCTGTTCCGCAAGTGGCCCTCGGGGGTGAGGCCCTGCGCATCGCCCGACCGCCCTGAGAGCGCCAAGGGCCCCAGAATCAGCAAGGCAAGCAACCAGAGCCGCAGGACGCCCGCCGCCGAGTAACCACTGCTCCGCGGCACCCGAGTCATAAGTTGAGCCTCACCATTCCCGCGCATGACGGACTTCTGATGGGCCGCCTGCCGACGCTTCACCGCGCGATCGTCCGCAACTCCGGTTGCCCGGTGGCGGATTCGATCCCACGGATGGCCTCCTCGACGGCGTGGACTCTCCGGTCGTTGAGTTCACCGGCTGGAAACTCCCCTTTCCGGCACTGTTCGTTGAAATCGACGATGAGTTCCCTGAGGCCCGGCAGGGCCTCCCGGGCCGCAGCCCCATAATCGACCAGCGCCTTCATGATTTCACCGGTCCGGTTTTCGCTGCCGTGGCCGCCCTGGGTCTTCGCGAATACCACGCCCGCCCGGACGCCCTCCTTGAAGTGATACCTGGCCAACGCCTTGAACCCGCCCATGCGGATCTCGTTGCCAAACATGGTGTCAGCCGGACACGGCGTAAGGACCGCCGCCAGAATGTCCGGGCCCAACGCCTGGACGTCCACAGCCGTCAACTGCTTCTCAAAGGCACTCCGCAGGTGCATGCGCGCCATGCCATCAGCATTCCGGGCCACGGCCTGGATGGCTGGGTACAGAAGACCTTTGTCCACACCCTGAACGGAATTCCTGAGCAGCCCTCCAAACAGGGCCTCCGCCAGCTGCCCATGAGTAAGCTGGATCGGATCGTCCCAGACGACGGGTTGTACGGGCTCGGCGGTGAGAGCGACCGCCTGGAGCATCTCGGGAAGAACCGGACGCGCTGCATCGCCCATCTTCTTCAGCGCATCCGCCGCCTTGACCCGGAGCCAACGGTCCTCGTGCTGCAGGAGACGGACCAGGACCGGCAGGGCATTGGTACTCCTGATGAACCCAAGCGCCTCGCACGCCCCCTGGCGCGCACGCGCGTCCTTGCCCTCTGCCATCACGACCAACTGGGGCACCATTGCCTTGGCTTCAGGGCGCCTGGCCAACTCCTCGGCAGCCCAGCCACGGACGATCGGCGACCAATCGCCGAAAGCCGCCACCAACTCCTCCACGGTCTTCTTCCTGCGATCCACGTCAAAGCGCCCGGACGCGACGGCTCCAGCCGCCTCCTTAGGGCTCAGCCAGTTGGCCTCGCTGGCCTTCTTTCCCGTGAGATGGAGATTCTTGAGCGGAAGGGAATAGGTCAGGACATAGGTGGCGGCCGGACTTAGTCCATCATAACTGCTCTTGCCGTAATAGGTGTCATCATCGGTACGCCCGGCACCATATTGCTCCCCGCCATCATAGGTGAACGAGCCATCACAGCGCCGCACCAGGTCGAAGTGCCAGGAAGCCTCCTTGAAGAACGCGGCCGCCGCATCCGGCCCGCCGGCATTGGCTCCCAGGGCCCCCCAGAGATAGCTGAACCCCTGGCCAGTATGCCCATACTCGCGGTTGGCATAGCCCGCAGTGGCCATCCTCGCGAAGAACCGGGTGGGCTCGCCCTGGTTGCCCTGGAGCCCGAAGAGAAGCGCGGCCATGGCATTCTTTCCGTTGTTCTCATGATAGGGCCAGGGCAGATGTTCGCCGTAGGGAACAGCCCCTTTGTCCACATAATAGCCAAAGAACTTGGAGGCACGTTCAATGGCCGGATCGATCTCAGGATCCTGCACGCCGCATTTCTTGCCCAGGACGATGGCGATGTTACCCACCAATCCCGCGGCATTCACCGGGCCATAAGGGGGAATCGACCCGTGGAGCTGGCCTTCGGGAGTGCGCATGGAAAGCCCGTGGCCAAACGTGCCGTACAGGCTTTGCCCTTTCGCGAGAGAGACCGTGTATTCACGGATGGCGTGCAGCACGTCCTGGTCGCCCGTCAGCAGGAAGTATTCGCAGAGAAAGAGGTTCCGATAACCCCAATCCCACACCACCATCCCGTCCTTCAACTCCAACCTCAGCGTCGTCGGACCCAGCTTCCTCGCCAACTCCCGCAAGCGCGGCAGGTATTCGGCTCTGCCGGTCGCCAGCAACGCGAGTCCGCTGACCGCACCCGCCCAATCCTCGGTCAACCGCTCCTTCTCCAGGGCCTTGCAGGCCTCCTCGAGGATTCGAGTCGACTTCGGGCACTGGTAAGGCGCGGTGGCGCTGTAGCTTCCCATGACGCGAAGGGTCAAATGCACCTCCTCGGTCTTGCCAGTGCGCCAGCGGGTCAGCTTCAGGACACCTCCGTGGGCCTCCTGCTCGGCCTCCTGGATCGCCATGGCCACGCTCCTGCGGGCGTCGTCCACAAACAGCTTGCCCCCCGCTCCCAGCAGGACGTCGTCCACGGCGATCACGCCGTCTGCCGGCGATTTGGCTCCCACGTGCGTGATGAGAATCTGCCTGCTGGCGGTCGTCGTCCGCCCCTGCACGCTGTCCAGGAAGGAGGCAGGCTTGGTGTAGATCCAACCCCTCAGTCCCGTGGGCCCCAGGTTGTAGGTCGAACCGCGATCGACGTTGTTGCTCCGGGTGAGATCGGGCGGCGCCACGGGCGTGGCAGCACGAACGCGGCCCGAGCTGATCACAGGGATTGATAGCAACGCCAGGATGCTGAAGAGCAGGCGGACCATGGTGCGGATCGCGAGGTGGTTCATCGTGCCAGAGCGGTGGGCGGCAGGTATGGCTTACCGGCCCCCCTCACGAGAGGGATGGAACGTGGATCGAAAGAGGATTGCAACCGCTGGCCGGGCCAAACGGGCATCCGATCCTGACCACCGGTCAGTCCAGAACTCTCGACATCCGGGTCGCCGGTGATTTTCCAGAGGTGCGCCCTGGGCTTCGCAAGCTCGAGGAGAAGCAGTTGGCCAGCGGCCGGCTCTCGCCCACCGGACAACGGGCCGTCTTCGAAGTGCGGGGTGAGATTCTCACGATCCCCGTTCAACCCCTTGCCGAGTGGCGTCAGATGTACCAGGAGACGTGGCGAATCGAGCGCGATTTTCTCTATCATCCCGGACTCCATGGTCTCGAGGCCGAATCACATTCGGGTGAGCGGCGGACACGAAAGACGGTCGACCCCACGTTGCGGATGAGGTTGGCGTACTGGTGATGGAGTCGTCAGGTCGTCACCGGGCGATGTTTCCGGATGAACTCAGGATCAATCTCCACGCCCGAGCCGGGGCCTGTGGGCACCTTGAGCCTCCCGCCCGCGACCTTCAGGGGCGAGGTCTTGCACTCGAACGGAACGTGGGTGCCGAGCCCTTTGAATTCGTGGTGGGCGCCGGCATTCGGCAGCACGGAGACGAGGTGGATGTTGTATAGGAACCCCAGGCCGCCGCCCGACATGTGCGGCACGATGGCTTTTCCAAACGCCGCCGCCATGCGCCCGACCTTCACGGATCGGATCAACCCGCCGAAGTAGTAGCTGTCGGGCTGGACGACTTCGATGCCGTCGTTGGCGATGAGCCAGCGGAAATTGACGAAGCTCTGGTCCTGTTCCCCGTTCGCGATGGGAATCGTGAGGGCGTCCGCCACTTTTTTGATGGCCTCGAAATCGTCGTACATCACCGGCTCCTCGAAATAGGCATACTTGTTTTCCTCCAACAACCGGCCCACGCGGATCGCCTCGTCCACGTCGTAATAGCTGTTGGCGTCGGCGTAGAGCGCCATGTCGCGTCCGTAATGTTCCCGGAGCATCGGGATCAGCTTTTCGGTCTTCCCCACCGGTCCCTTCGCGTGCAGGTCCGTCGTCATGAACATCAGGTAACCGACCTTGATTTTGAGGGCCTTGGCGTCCCATTCGGCGACGGCCTTCCGGATCCGCTCGAACGTCTCGTCCAGCGGACGCTCGCGCCACTCGGTCGCGACATAGACGGCCACTTCCGGGTGGTGGATTTCACCGATCAACTGGCCGAGCGAGCGGTTGGCGATCCGCCCCAGCAGGTCGAGAATGGCGAACTCGAGGGTGGCTAGCGGCAGCCCCAGCGCGAGGCCGTTGTAACGGAAATTGAACCCATACGTGTAGACCTTCTCGAGGATCAGATCCAAATCGCGCGCATCCTTGCCGAGAAAGAACGGCTGCAGGTTGTGCAGGAAGATCGGGTAGAGGGTCCGCATGCTGCTGTGCCCCACCGATATTCCCTCCGCTCCGTCTTCTGATCGCACGCGGCACAGGAAGCTGTCCTCCCATCGCAGCAACTCGACGCTCCGAAGGACGACCGGACTGGAGAAGAGCTCCCGCTTGAGCACGGGCTGCCGGAGGATGTCCCGAAGCCTGGCGTGGCGCGCCTCGACGTCGGCTGTGTGACCGCGCCCACCGGGCTCCGCCCCGCCGGCAGCCAAAGAGGCCAGCGGCGAAATAAGCCCGGCACCTCCGACCGTGGAGAGAAACTTTCGTCGGTTGGACTTCATGGGGGTTAGCGTTGGAGCTTTATGACTATGTAAGGCGTCTCGTGGTCCTGGTCGGGATGAATCCTGCCGTGACCCTCCTCATCCATCACCTCGATGAAATACATCAAATCCCACACGGGGTTGATGTGCTCGGCGGGGATGGTGGCGCGATATCGATGCTCCTCGGCGGTCGGTGTCATCTGCAGCGTCCGGTAGTCCTGTTGCTGGTTCACGCTGCGGTAGCGAAGGCGCACCCACTTCACTCCGGCCGGATCGCGGACGTCGGCGGTGATCTCGATCGGCCGGCCAACGGGCGCCGCAGTGACAGGTGGGTGCGTGACCCGCGGACCAGGATCCTCTTCCGCCACCGTGGGTGGCGGGAATCGGGGTGCACGCACGGCGTCGGCATTCGGCTTCAACCCACTTCGGCGGCTCTGCAAACCGGCGAGGTCGCGATCGAGTGCCGTCAGCTCATCTTTCCAGTGCCCGCAAAGATCCGCGCCGCGCACGCCCATCATCAGGTCGCCGGTGTAGAAATCCCCCGCGGCGGTCACGAGTTGCCGCCAGGCTTCGATGGCGCTTCGTTCATGGGAGATCCCGTGACGGACCGGCGGCGCAAGTTCCGTGTCGTTGATCAGCGAAACCAGCGGGGTTGCGGCGGGCAAGGCCCCCGTGAAGATGAACAACAGGAGAGCGCCGAGCATGGCCCTTGCCGCGAGCCTGCGCGGTATGAACCGGAGGAACAGAGCCATGCGTGCGATTCAAGCATGGCCGAGGGCTGCTGGCGACAGCGATGGCCTGGAACCTGACCTGCGGCCGGAAGCATCATCAGGCCAGCACCGCTTTCACCACCTGCCCGTGGACATCGGTCAGGCGATAATCCCGGCCACCGAAACGGTAGGTGAGTTTCTCGTGATCGAGTCCGAGCAGGTGCTGCACGGTCGCCCACAAATCGTAAACCGTGCAGACATCCTGCACCGCATGGTAACCGAGTTCATCGGTGGCGCCGTGGGCCGTGCCGCCCTTGATGCCGCCGCCAGCCAGCCACACGCTGAATCCGAACGGATTATGGTCGCGTCCGTCCGTGGATTGCGCGAAGGGAGTCCGGCCAAATTCCCCCGCCCAGACGATGAGCGTTTCGTCAAACAACCCCCGCGCCTTCAGGTCCTTGATCAGACCCGCGATTGTTGCAGAGGAGGTTGGGCACGCCGGCACCGAAACCCTGAGACCATGGACCCCGGCTCTCATGGCAACTGGATCAACAAACGGGGGGCTTGTCAGGGTTGACCTGACCTCATCAGACTGACTCAGGATGAGTGAGAGTCTGGCTGAAGGAGATAGGAACCCATCAATGATGGAGCGAAGAACGTTTTTCACGCTCATCGGGCAGGTTTGCGCCGGGACTTTTCTCGCGCCGAATGGTGCCGGCGCAGTCGTCAGTGATCATGGCCGGCGCTCCGCCCGCGCACCCGATTCAAGGTTTCCTGCTCCCGACGCCCTGGATTGGGACACGGTTTCCCATCTGCTGGAGGATGCTTCGCCGACCTACACCGAACCATGGGATGATGCGACCTGCCGGACCCTGATGAAGGGGGGATATCTGGGCAACGGTGATCTCGGAGCCCACCTGGGCGGAACACGAAATTCACTGATCTATTATCTGGGGAAGAACGGATTTCACGCCGGGAATGACGTGGCCGGGTTTCGCTCAGGCGATGACTCCGCACCGGGTTCGTACAAGCAGCACGTCCTGAATCTGGCCCGGTTGACGATCGAGGCCGATTCCGGGGGCGACTCGGGCGTCAGACCGGGCACCGGATCCCACCTCGAATCGGGAGAGGCCTATCGCGTCACCCTGGACCTGAAGAACGCCGAAATCCGGACCGACTGCTGCATGGCGGGAGTTCCGGTGCAGACCAAGGCCTATCTGTCCCCTACCCGGAATGCCATGGTGCTGGAGTTGTCCACGAACGGCGGGAAGCGCCTTCGGATGCAGGTTACGCTCTCGGTCATCGGCAACGAGCATGTCGCCAGGAGTGCGGGCACGGCCGGCGCGGTGGCCTGGGTCACCAAGGAGCCCAATGGCGTGAATGCACCCTTCTTTGTGAAGGGCGCGGTGACGGCCAAAGTCATTGACGCAACGGCCGCGGCGACCAGCGACAACCGAACCGAGTCCCGATTGGTCTTTGATCTGCCTGCCAGCGGCAAGACCGTCCGGCTCTTTGTCCAAGCCGAACACACGAAGAACGCGGCCTCGCCCCTCGCCCCCGCACAGGCGGCCGCCCGAGGTATGACCGCCGCCGGCGCGGCCAAACTGTCCGCCCATAACAAGGCATGGTGGAAGGAGTTCTGGCTCAGATCCTACATCCGATTGGGCGATGACATTCAGCGGTATTGGTACAACCACCTTTACCTGATCGGATCGGCCGCCCGAAGTGGCACGGACAATGGTCCGGGCAAAGCGCCGGGCCATTGGGGCCCTTGGAACCGGGCCGACGACATGAAGTGGTTCGGGAACCTGGGGATGAACTACAACGCCCAGAATCCCTATTACGGCACCTTCGCGGCGAACCGCGTGGATCTGGTCGATCCGTATATCCAGACGGTCAAATACTATGCGGAGAATACGGGGAGGCAACGGGTCATCCATCGGTGGGTTTCGCCGGAGATCGCCGCCCGCATGCCGGCGAACTGCCGGGGTGTGGAGTTCGAGGGATCGTTCACTTCCCATGGGACCCCATCCACCGCCGGGGGGACCCAGGGCGGGGAGGATTGCTGCATGGCCACCAACGCGGTCTTCGCCCTCCTGCCGGTCGTCTGGAAGTGGAAGTACGGCGGGGACACCACGTTCCTCGCCAACACCGCCTATCCCCTGATGCGGGCCGTCACGGATTTCTACGACGATTACATCGGCAAGCCCGTGGACGGGCGGTATGACGTGTACGGTTCCGTCCACGAGGGGGCGAACTGGTTCGCGAAGAACGACATGTTCAGCCTGGGGGCCATCCGTTTCCTCTATCGGGAGATCATCGCGGCCAGCATCCAGATCGGGCGTGACGCCGACCGCCGGGTTCATTGGCAGGACATCCTGGACCACATGAGCGAGTATCCGCTCCAGGCCTGGGGGGCCAGGGTCACGTTCAGGCCTGACGCGGTACACGACGTCATGGAGGCCCTGCATTATCAGGGAGGCGCCAGAAACACCGGCCTGATGTTCACCACCACCTTCGACAACATAGGCCACCGGACGCTGCCGGCGTACCGGATCGCGACCTGCGACACGCTGGACAAGGGCAACATGTTCCATCCGCAGCGATGGAGCGGTTGGCAGAATGGCAATGACTTCGGGATGATGTTCGTGATGGCGGTCCGGGCCGGCTACCGCGCCGATCGGGTCATCGCGGCGATCAAGGGTTGGAAGCCCGAACCCAACGGCGTCGTTTCCCAGAAGGATGGAGGAGGCATTGAGACCGCCGGCATCATCGAGGCCATCAACGACATGCTGCTGCAGAGCCATGACGGCGTCCTCAGGATTTTTCCCAATTGGGACAAGGCTCTGGACGCCGAATTCAAGAGGCTGCGCGCGGTGGGCGCGTTCCTGGTCGGGGCACGGTACCGTTCCGCGGAGCGGATCGTGGATCGGGTGCGGATCTTCAGCGAAAAAGGCAACGCCTGCGTCCTGCAGAATCCGTTCGACGGGGCCAGCCTCACCGTGACCCGCGCCGACACCCGGCAGGCAGTGCAGGTCGTCCTGGCCGAGGATGAGTTCACGTTCCGCACCAAGGCCGGGGTCACCTACGAGATCACCCGCACGGAATGCGCGCCCGCTTCCGTCGGTGCGCCCGTGATCACGTTGTCCCCCGCCAAAGCGACGGTCGCGCTGCCCGAGGTGGCCACCTTCACCGTGTCGGCCGTCGGCCAGAGTCTCATGTACCAGTGGCAGAAGAACCGGGCCGATATCCCCGGTGCGACCCAGCCAGCTTACACCACTCCGGCCACCACGCTCTGGGACATCGGGAGCGAGTATCGCTGCGTGGTCTCGAACGCAGTGGGTTCGACCCGAAGCAGCCCGGCCACCTTGAACTCGGCGGGGGTGGACGTTCTCCGGCATCCAATTCTCGGAACGTGGTCCTACCGGCATGCGGGCCGGAATTACACGAGGGAGTTCACCGCCGATGGCAGATGCATCCTCAGAGACGGCAGCCAAATCGGTTGGGTCAAGACCTACTCCATGACCGATGACCGCACGGCGGTCGTGGAGGGAGGACTTATCCATGCGTTGACCGGCCCGGACTCACTGACCATCGAGAACACCTTCACCGGGAAGCGTGTATCGAAGTAGCGATTACTCATTCGATGAGTCAGCGGTGTGTGTGACACCCGATTGCGGAATCGATCGGCGCTTTCCTTACAAATCAGTGAGATGTTTGCCTTCGGCGCTCCGTCCGTCATGGGCGTGTATCCCATGCTGCTCGACGAGACGTGCTTCTTCCTTGCGGTGGATCTCGACGGCGAAGCCCGGATGGACGAAGGGCGCGACCGCGTGGTGGGAGTTCAATTCGTCGCCCCGGACCTCGACGACGAGTCGAAGCCGTGGGCCCTGACACCATCCCGCCGCCAGGCCAGGGAGAGCGTGCCGGGCCCGCTCTCCATGAACCGCAAAGGTAGGGCGGGCAGTCCCTTGCCCGCCGCCCTCCCAAGGCTACCCGAAAGTGAGCCTCACAAGGCCGGCGCGCAGC
>CAIMTB010000240.1 GCA_903844265.1 uncultured Verrucomicrobiota bacterium | reverse complement strand
TGTACATCATCGGCAACTCGACGTTCTCAAGCGCAGAGGTCCGCGAAAGAAGATTGAACCCCTGGAAAACGAAGCCGAGCTTGCGATTCCTCAAGTCCGCCAACTCGTCGCGGTCGAGCTGGCCGATGTCCACCTTGTCCAGCAGGTAACGCCCCGACGTCGGACGGTCCAGGCAGCCGATGGTGTTCATCATCGTCGACTTGCCAGAACCGCTCGCCCCCATGATCGCCACGAATTCACCCGGAAAAATATCGAGCGTCACTCCACATACCGCGTGCACCTCCAGCGATCCGTTGCGGTAGGTCCGCCGGAAATCCTCCAGCTTGATGATAGGTTCCATGGCCCGGATGGTCAGCAGCTTCAACCCGCGTTCACCGAGGTCGCGCCCCGCCGCCAAACGGGCTGCCCAATGGACTTCCACGCGGCGGACCACCCGCAGCAACAGCCGTCTTGGACACCACACCCGATGCCACGACATCGCCCTCGTTCAGGCCCTCGAGAACTTCAACGTTCGCCGCGTCGCTGATGCCAAGCTTCACCGTGACCGGCTTCAGCACCAACTGCTCACCACCCATCGGCAGCGCTTCCTTCTCGACGATATAAATCGTGCCTGTCTTGGGCCCATCGTCCGCACGCCGGGAACCACCACCGCCACCTCCCATGCCGCCGCCGCCGCCCATGCCTCCACCTCCACCTCCACCTCCACCTCCGCCTCCACCGCCGCCGCCACCGCCGCCTTGGGCGAACCGCGCGCGCATCTCAGCCGTGATCTTCTCGTACTTCTCCTTCTGCTCGGGCGTGAGCGAGGCGGCGTAGGCGGCGCGTTCGTCATCGCTGGGACGTCGGCGTTCGCCGTTTGCGGTCCACGGCATCACGGGCAACCCCGCGAAGGGACCGCTCTCAATCAGTGCAACGGCAGCCGTCGCGCCGGCGGCAGCGACGGCATTGGTATCGCCCCGCACGATGGATCCCACCGGCGGACGAAATCGCGTCGCCGAGTTCGGAAGCTTGAGGACGTCCTTGCGCTCGGACGTGATGAAGCGGGCATTCGCCGTCATGCCCGGCCTGAGTTTCAGGTCCTTGTTGTCGACTCCGACCACCGTCGTGTAGGTCACGACGCCCTGGTTGGTGGTGGGAGCGAATCGGACCTGATCGACCTTGCCGCGGAACTGGCGCCCGGGAAACGCATCCACGGTGAACTGAACGGCCTGCCCTTCGGTGAGTCCACCCACGTCGGCCTCGGCAACCGAGGCCTCGATCCGCATCTTCGCGAGATCGTTGGCGACCTGCAGGAGCGTCGGGGCGTTCATGCTCGCCGCGACGGTCTGCCCGACCTCGACCTTGCGCGTGATCACGATGCCGTCCATCGGGGCAAAAATGGTGGTGCGCGCGAGGTCAACCTTGGCTCGTTCCACCCCGGCCTCGCGGGTCTTCACCATGGCCTTGGACTGGGTCAGGCTCACCCGCTTGCTGTCGAACTCCGACTGCGAAACCAGATTCTCCGCCAGCATCTGCTTGGCGCGGTCGAACTCAAGCAGGGCGAGTTCCTGGGCAGCCTGAGAGTTCGCGAGATTGGCTTCCGCCTCGCCGAGGGCGCGCTCGTAGGTGGCCGGATCGATCTGCACCAGCAACTGGCCTTCCTTCACCTTCGAATTGTAATCCACCTTGATGTCCGTGATCACCCCGGAGATCTGGCATCCCACATCCACCATCCGCACCGGCGTCAGCGACCCGTTCGCCGTCACCGACTGCACGATGTCCCCTTTCGTGACCTTGGCGGTCTGGTACTCGACCTTCGCCACCGCGGGCTTTTGCCAATATCGGTAGCCGCCGTAGCCCCCGCCACCCAGCACAGCGAGAACGAACAGCCAGCGCAAAGAAGATTTTCGGTTGGATTGGCTCATGTCGGCTTTTTTGACCTGAAGTGACCCTTTCTCCCATCCCGATCCACCCACGGCGACCGGATGGTGACCAATGCCTGTCCGCGAGGGGCGAGAACAACCCGGCGCGGGACGGGGATCCTCTCTCCTCGACTCTCGAAACACCACAACGCAGCGTGATCGCGAAGGCACAATCGGCAGGGAACGATCCTTCACCGGTCCAGCGGCCCGAGGTCATCCAACCGAAAACACCCTCTTTTCGGCATTTTTCAGGAAATTGTCATGGATCGACGCGGTCAGCAGCAAAAGCCGCTTGCAAGGGAGATGGGCGGCATCGCATAAATCCCAAGCCGACTGCGCACGTGGCGAAATTGGCAGACGCGCTACTTTGAGGTGGTAGTGGAGCAATCCATGCAGGTTCAAGTCCTGCCGTGCGCACCAGTCGGAAGACAGTTCCCATGAACTCCATTCGGTCCGGGTATAGCATCAGCCTTTGGCGGGGCTTTTTTGCCTTCGCTGTGCGCTTGTCTGCCTGGACGGTCTGACCTTGATCCGATCACCAGCGCCGCAGGCCACCCGCCTGCGGCTTTTTTGTGGGCCGCGACGGGAGCCAGGCGCAACCCAAAAAAGCCATGATCATCGTTCTGAAACCCCACACGTCCAAGAAGGACGAGACCGCCGTGCTCCGTGAAATCCGAAAGCTCGGCTACACCCCCCACGTCATGCGCGGCGTGGCCCGCACTGTCGTCGGCGCCATCGGCGACGAACGAACCCATGCCTCCCTCGAAGCCCTCTCGACCTGGCCCCAGGTCGAGTCGGTGATGCCCATCCAAAAGAAATACAAACTCGTCAGCCGCGAGGCCCACCCCTGCGATTCCACCGTCACCACCCGAGGCGTGATGATCGGAGGCAAGAAATTCCAGGTGATGGCGGGCCCATGCTCCGTCGAGAGCGAGGACCAGTTGATCCGGACCGCCGTCGCGGTCAAGGAAGCCGGGGCGACAATCCTCCGCGGCGGGGCCTTCAAACCCCGCACGTCACCCTACGAATTCCAGGGCCTGGGGGAAAAAGGGCTGAAGCTCCTCGCCAAGGCACGACGTGAAACCGGCCTGCCGGTCGTCACCGAACTGCTCTCAGAAAACCACACCGAGTTGGTCGCCGAGTATGCCGACATCCTGCAGATCGGAACACGCAACGCGCAAAACTTCCAACTCCTCATCGCCGCCGCCAAGACCGGCAAACCCATCCTCCTCAAGCGCGGCATGAGCATGCGCGTCGAAGAATGGCTCCACGCCGGCGAATACATCGTCGCCAACAACAACCCCAACCTCCTCTTCTGCGAACGCGGCATCCGCACCTTCGAGAATTACACCCGTAATACCCTCGACCTCTCCGTGGTCCCCATCCTCAAGCGGGAAACCCACGCCCCCGTGGTGGTCGACCCAAGCCAGGGAACCGGCCGCTCCGCCCTCGTCACCGCCATGTGCAAAGGCGCCATCGCCATGGGCGCCGACGCCCTCATCATCGAGGTGCATCCCAACCCCGCCGAAGCCTGGAGCGACGGCGCCCAACAGGTCACCCTCGAAGGCTTCAAAACCCTCATGCAGGACATCCGCCCGTTCATCACCGCCGCCGGCCGCGAGTGAGCAGGGATTGCGGCTCGGGTCTCGAAGCCCACCTCCCGCGTCCCGAGACATCACAGCACCGCGGTGGCGACCCACACTCCGGCTCCGAACCGCGCGGTGAAGGCCCGCGCGGTGGCCTTCGCGGCCGCGTCGTCCTCGGTGATTGCAAAGGTCGTCGATCCGCTGCCGGACATCAGGGTTCCGAGCGCACGGCGTTCACGGAAGAATTCCTGGAAGACCTTGAGAAGGGGATGCTTCTCGAGCACCGGGGCTTCGAGCGAATTGTACAGCCCGCGACAGGCGGTGGCGGTGTCCGTTCCGGAAAAAGCCTCCACCGCCTCGCGAGCACGGCCGGGACGGCCACCGAGCGCGTCCGGAAACCCGGCCAGTGCCTGGTAGGCCCACGGCGTGGAAACTCCGAACCCAGGATGCACCAGGACAATCCCGCGCCCATGCAGTGCAGCAAAAGGCGCGAGTTCTTCGACCTGTTCGCCACGCCCCGTCCCGAGGGCCGGGCCATCCTGCAGAAAGAAGGGAACGTCTGAACCCAGGCCGGCCGCAATCTCGCGCAATCGGACCGCCTCGAGCGGGTAGCCGAACAACTCGTTGAGGGCCCGTAACGTCACAGCGGCATTGGCGCTGCCACCGCCCAATCCCGCGGCCAGCGGCAATCGCTTCTCAAGATGGATGACCACGCCTCGCGGCTCTCCGGATGCCTCGAGGAAGCGCGTGGCGGCACGATGCACGAGATTGCCGGAATCCACCGGAAGATCCGGGTGACTGCACGTGAGCCGCACCCCGGGATCCGAGACACCGAACTCGAGCTGGTCGGTGAGCGGGACCGGCAGCATCACGGTCTCGAGTTCGTGGAACCCGTCAGGCCGGCGGCCGAGGATGTTGAGTACCAGATTGACCTTGCAGGGGGAGGAGAGGCGCAGCTTCACAGGAACAAAAAAGGCGCCAACATGAGTTGGCGCCTTTGGTTTGAAATCAGATTACTGCTCGTTGACCTGGAACCGGCCAAACGGGAAGAACGGAAGGATCGAGCCCCCCGTGATGCCCATGCTGCCATCGGTGTCGAGCACCCCGGTGTCAGGCCAGACCTCGTGGTACGAATCCGGCGTGCCCGGAGCCTCGGTCAGGCGCAAGCCGCCCCACGGCTCCGTGTACGTCGCCATCGAGTAGTCGGGGTAAATCGGGCCGTCCGGCACGTAACACGCATCGTAGGACCAACCGCCGTTCTTCGGCCATGGCGCGTAGAACGTCACAACCTCCGCAGCACCAATCAGCGTGCGGGCCATCGTGCGGTTGAATCCGCGGATGAAACCCACCGTGACCCCCTTCTGCGGTCCCTCCCAAAGGGTCGTCTGCTCAAAGGAACGGGCCATTTCCCCGCCCCTGACAGGCTCCGTCAGATTGGCGATTCCGCGGCCCAGTTTCTTCTCC
>CAIMTB010000239.1 GCA_903844265.1 uncultured Verrucomicrobiota bacterium | reverse complement strand
GCCCGCGCCGCGGGCTACCCTGGGAAATCCGACCCCCAATAATTCATCAACCCCAACGGGGTTGCGTCCGACCCAACGCCGGTGACCCCCCCACGCCCTGGCATGACGAAACCCCGATGGGGTTCTATGACGAGGGTGCCGCGTACCCAGGGTAGGTCCGCTTCGCGGCCCAACCCGCGGGCTAATCGACGGAATCCCGTTGGGATTCCCCCGACCGAGAACCTCGACCTTGCCTCCCGTAGCCCCGGTTACCCAGCGAGGCTTCTCATTGGCTCGTATCGGCCTTCTGAGGCCACGTGGGCTCGCTTGCCCGCTGCTGCGTGTCGCGCCTTCCAAAGCGGCAGGATGCTGCCGCACTCCAAAATGTTCGCCGCAAGCGCTGCCACCAAAAAAAGGGCCGAGGCATGACGCCTCGGCCCTCGAGAATCTAACGAATCGATCTTGAATCAGATCTTCCGGCTAACGCGGAAGAACTTGGCACCCGAGCTCACAGCCTCGCTGTAGGAACCGCTGGTGTTGCCCGTCTTGGTCCAAGGACCAGAAGGAGTCGGCGCCCACTCGAGCTCGCCGCCATTTTCCCACGTAACCGTCAGCGTCGCGCTGCCATCGGCGTTCTTCGTAACAGTCGGCTTGGCAACTGTCGGAGCCGGCGCGGCCTTGACGTTGACCGCGAAGGTACGCGGCACCGTGGTCTTACCGTCGTTGACGGTGATCGTGACCGTGGCAAGGCCCGCGACATCGGTCGCAGGCGTAACCGTCGCCTTAACCACTGCCCCGTCGTTGCTGAAGGTCACTCCACTGATGACAGACGGATTCGAGGAGGTCCCTGCGAAGACCAAGTCAGCGATCGCAGTGTCGGGATCAGAAACGCCGAGCGTGATCGTGATTGCCTTGTTGATATCGGTGGTCTGATCCGCAATCGCGTCCAGCGAAGGAGCTTCGTTGGGAGTCTCCTTCACCGTAAGGATGAAGGAGCGAGTCACCGTGTTCGCACCGTCAAATACCGAGACCTGGATGGAGGACTGCCCCACCTGATCGCGGCGCGGACGGACATTGAGGAGGATGCTGCCGTCGGAACCAAAGGCGGCGACCGCAGACTGGATGAGTGTCGAGTTTGCAGGCACCGCCGTGACCACAAGATCAGACAGTTCGGTGTCGGAATCCGTGACGGTCAGGCGAACGAACGCAGGAACATTCTTGTAGGTTTCCTGATCCGCAACGGGACCCAGGACGGGCGCCAGATTCGGCGGGTTAAGTACCTTCAGAAGGAACGGACGACCCACCTTGGTGGTGCCGTCATTCACGAAGATCGTCAGGCTAGCCTCACCGACTGCGTCGCGGTTGGGGATGACGTTGGCGACCAAGGTCGAACCGGTGTAGGAAAACAGGACGTTCCTTACCAGCACGGGATTGGAGGAGGCCCAGGTGAACTCAAGGCCATCCGCGGCCGTGTCAGGGTCAACCACTGCAGTCCGAACGATCGCATTGACGTTCTTGTAGGTGGTCACGTCCGCAATCGCAGCGATTGTAGGCGGATCATCCACAGCAACGATGCTCGCGTTGAACGAGGTCGCACCTGTGCCGAAACTATCGGTCGCAGTGAGCGTGACGGCTGAGCTGCCGTTGGCGCCAGAAACCGCCTTGAGTGTGATCACCCAACTGATTCCGGAACCCTCGACGATCGCGCTCTGAATGACCTTCGAGTTCTCCACGGTCGCCGTGACCGTGATGTTGGCAACCTGATCAGGGTCGGCACCGAGCACCGTGAACGGTACCACCTTCTGTCCGTTCTCTAGAATCAGGACAGGAGCAATCGGACTGAAGCTAAGGGCGTAGGGCTCGCCAACGCTGATCACGATGTGATTGGTCGAGCTGAGACCACCATCGGATACAACCACATCCGCTCCCGTAGTGCCCTTCTCTCCACTCGGCGCGAAGACAAGGATACGGTTGTTTCCACTGCGACCAGAGATGGTCAGCGAGCCAAATGCTGTCCTATCCAACGTCGCTGTGACGGTGAGGTTCGTTCCCAGCGGATCCTCGATGTCGCTGACCGTGAACGGCACCGAGAGGGTGCGATTCGACGGGACCGACTGATCCGTGAGACCGGCAATTGTCGGAGCCTGATTCACCGGAGTGATCACGACGCTCATCGTGGCCGACACAGTGGTCTCCCCTGAGGCGCTCACATCCAGCGACACGATCGCCGGTCCAGAGACTTCAGAGTTGCCGTACTTACGGGGCTTGATCAGCACTTCGCGGTTGTTGAGCGGGTCACCCGTGCGGGTGCGCACCTGCAGGTTTCCAACTCCCAGGAGCTCCGGATTTTGGTGGCTAGCGACAACCGTGAGGTTCGTCGTGTTATCCGTGCCATCGACCTTGGACGCTGTGACCAGGAAAGGAACCCAGCTACCCGCATCAGAGTCGCTCACCAGCTCAGGCCGCGTAAACGTAGCCGGAGCGCTGACCACGGGTTCCGTGGTGTAGATGTTCAGGATCCACCCGCCGTTGATGCTGCCGCTGTCAGGCGACGAATCGTCGACGATGTAGAGTGACCACACGCCATTCGGATCCAAGCCACGGAAGGCATTCAAGCCAGTGCCATCCGGTGAAGGATACACGAACGGCGCGCCCACGTCGGCCCAGAGGTCGCCGTTGCCCTCGTAGTTTGTGGGCTTGTAGGAGCCAGGAGCCACCGGATCAGCCGGGTTGTAAGGAACGCTGTTGGTTGAATCCTCGGTGAACGTGAGGCGGGACGGCGCCAAGGCCCGACCACCGCCTGCATCGCTCATCAGGACGACCTTCTTCTGAGAAGCCCCAGCGGGCGAAGAGAGAAGGATGTCCAAGTCGGCAGGGTAGGAGTGGAACATCTGAGCCAAGGTAACCGTCACCTTGGAAATCAGACCCTTCACGCCCGCCACGCTGATCGTCGAGGGATAGGTCCCTGCCTTGCCGCTGATCGGGATGCTGATGACATTCGTGTTGGCGAACTGGGCCTGCAGAGCCGGGAGAACCTCCACTTGGAAGGCCGACTCAGCAAACAGACCCTGCGGATCCGCGACTCGAATCGTGATATTCGCGACTCCGCTGAGATTGCCAACGGCCGCGATCACCAGATTCGCACCCACCTGGAACACGTTGCTCGGCGGGATGAGTGACTGGTTATCGGACGTCACCGATACCACCAGATCCTTCTTGGTCGTCTCAGGATCTGAATAGTTGAAGGCAACCTGAAGGGCCTCGCCTGCACGAACGGTCTGCTTCCCAGGCAGCAGAGTGATCGACGGCGCATCGTCCACCGGGGTCACGGTCACCCGGAACTTGCCGGTAATAACCTGATTGGCGTTGGTGGCACGCACCGTGATTTCCGTCGAACCGAAGGCGTTCGTGACGGGGAATCCGGACACTGTGAAGTCGTTGCCCGATCCGTAGGACACCGTCAGCCCGGACGGGGCGACCACGGCCTCGTTGGTCGAGGCGAATCCAAATGTAACGTCTCCAGGAACGAGACTCTCGTCGAAGAGCTGGAACGTAGTCCGGAATGAATTGTCTTCGTCGACAGTGAGCAGCTGGTTGGTGAGCCCCTCCATGCGCGGTCCGGTGGAGATGTACAGATTCCAAGCAGTGAACGATCCGCCATCGCCACTCGTGTCATCGTTGATATACAGCTTCCACACGCCCTTGGCCTGCTGGCCGTTGAAGGCAACGAGATCCGTTGCCGCGGCCGCCGGGCCAGTGACCGAGGTTGAGACTCCGCCCACGAGCTCGCTGGCGAAGGAATCGGACCCGACGTCGGGATAGTTGGCCGGACGATAGATCTTCGAAGTCAGAATGGGATCGGAATCCGGAATCTGCCCAACAGCGCCATCCATCGCGAAGATGAGATTGACGTTGGTGATTGAATTCGCACCACCGGCGTCGCTCATGAGCCACACCTTGGTGCCAAGAGGGCTCATCAGGAACATATCAACGTCGTCCGGATATGTATGTGCCAACCCGAGCAACTCGACGCGCACGCGGCTGATGGTTCCACTCAGGCCGTCCACATTGATTGTGGCCGGATAGGGTGTAGACGCACCTGAGGGGTTGATCGCCACGTTGCGCCCGGCGAACAGCACCTCACGCGATACCGTGGTGTTGACCGTGATGACCACAATCGACCCTGCGGAGGATCCGGCTGCGCCGTTCTTGTCCACAACGCTCAACTCGATTCGAGTGGAGCTTGCGGGAATGTTCGGCTCAACCCGGAAGGTCACCGTACGCGATCCGATTCCGCCCGTCTCCGGACTCACGACGATCGAAGAGTCCTTGATGATATTCTGGTCGAGCGAGTGACCGGTCACCTTGATGCCTGCGGTGTCATCAGGGTCTGCCACCGTCAGGTTGACGGTCTTGGACGAGCCAGCCTCCACTGCCTGACTGGCATCCGCAGTCGCGATGGCAATCGAGGGTGCATCGTTCTTCGGGAACACCGTGAACGTGAACTGCCCGAATCCAGCAGATGGCACGCTGGTCAACCTAGTAGCCACATTGGTGTGCACGTCGGTCGCGGTGATGGTGATCACCGTCGACGTCGAACTCCCACCAGGGGAGGCATTCACACTGGGAATGATCGTCACGGCGGTGTCGACACCCTTGTAGATGAAGACCCTGTTCGAGATCGTTCCGTCATAGCCGACCATCTGAATGTTGGTGCTCGCTACGACCGAGGAATTGCTGCTGACCGCCTGGATGTACTCCAGAACCCGACCGGCCGGGTCATCACCAGGTTCCTGCTCGTCCGTGATCGTGATGCGAAGATCGCGATTCGAGACTTCCTCAGTCGTCGATCGGTCAATCGTGCGGCTGATCTGAGGAGCGGTATTCACCGGCGTGATGAGGTTGGTCACCACAACCGACTGGGATGCTCCGTCGATCTTGCGGCGGATAGTCGCGGTCACGATCAGATTCGTGGTCACGTCGTACTTGTTCAGCGCCGGCGTGATCGTGATTGCCTTGTTGCCGAAACCGGCGGGCGAAGACACGCCGGAAACCGGAATCGTGCCCACGTCACTCGAGGTGAACACCAGATCGTAGTCAGCGTAGCTCGCCGAGGGTACGTCCGCGTCATTCACAGACACGTCGGTCGAGCCACTCGAAGCGGCGCCCACGACATTTTCTGCGTACACGAGCTTGTTCGTTCCATGCCCCGCCCCGTTGTAGATGGCGATGGTCGGAGTCGTCACAAGGCTGAGTGTCCATCCCTGTGCAATGTTCCCGGCATCATGGAGCGTGTCGTCGACGACATAGATCGTCCAGTTGCCGTTCGGGTTCAACCCGCGGAGATCGCCAAGAGTGGGGAGAATGTTGAATCCAGTGGGGAACGGATCCGAATCCCCGCTGAAGTTCGTCGGTACATACTCACCGCTGGTGAGGGGACCGTCGTCCCGCGCCACTCCGTCCCTGCCGTCATCGCGGAAGGTCAGGAAGAGGTTGGTGGCAGGGATGCGACCACCGGCATCCGAAAGAATGACCACAGCCTTGCGGGGCTTGGAGTCTCCCTGGTCCGGAGCGACGAGCAGGACGTCCACGTCGTCTGGGGCAGCATGCGAGAATCCTGCGATTCCAAGCGCGAGCGAATAGACCTTGCCCGCGAGTCCGCTGATCTCAATGTTCGAGTTGGTTGATCCCAGATCAAGAATCCCAAGAGGAGCCGTGTTGGCGAATGTCTGACCAGGCTGACGCAGCGGAGCCAGCACACCCACCTTGAACGAGGTGCTCGTGCTGAGCGCTGCTGTATCTCCGGTCACTGTGCCGCCGCCGTCCGTCACGGTGACGACAATCACAACGTCTTCAGCCGAAACGCCGACCGTCGTGAATGTAAGAACGCGGTTGGTGCCGCTCTGGGAGATCGTGATGCCGTTGGCCGGAACTGATGTCGAAACCGTGGCAGAAGCCCCTCCGGATCCGTTGTCCCGGAAGGCGGCAGCCGTCACATTGAGCAACTTCGCATCAGTTTCAGCGAATGCCGGCGATGACACCTCTCCAACCTGGAAGATCACAGGCGCGCTGTTCGTCCCGGCGCGGATCGATCCGTAGTTGGCGATGGTCGAAATGACCGGCGCATCATTCTTCGGGAGCACGCGGAGGACTACCGAGGTCGCCCAAACGCGGCCCGAATTGCTCGGGTCATCCTTGATTCCGAACGAGAGCGTCGTGTCTCCATTCTGGTTCGCCACAGGAGAAAGGCTGACCACCAGGCTTGCGGTCGTTCCAGCCGTTACACCACTTGGGAAGGTGTAGCTCAGATTGGCCGAGTTCGTTGCCGGGATGACGTCGTAGTTGGACGAGGTGATGACGATGTTTGTGACGTCGAGGACAGAGTCCACGTCGCTGAAAGTCACCGTGATCGACGTCGGGACGTCCTCGTTGATGATCACCAGGTTGGTCGCTGTAGCGACCGTCGTGGCATCGTCGACTGGCGTGAACTTGACCTTGAGGAGCCTCGTCGTGACCGGCGAGGAGCCGTCATTTGCAGACAGGGTGATCTCGTTCGTCAGGTTACCCGACACGTTGAGCAGGTTGGTGATCCAGAGGCGGCGCACCAGCTGATTGGTCGTGCTTCGATCAAAGCCGATGAGGCTGTTGTTGATCAGCGATGTGTCAGAAGTGACAGCCGTCAGGAGCAGGACGCTCGCTGCTGTGTCGGAGTCGGCCAACGTGATATCGACGGCCAAGGGAACGTCTTCCGTCCCGACGGCGACGCCGTCAGCGTTCACAGTCGCGAGATTGGTGATCTGCGGCGCAGCGTCGATGACCAGAACCCAGCCGCCTGCGATGAGGCCCGCATCCGTGCGCGTATCGTCCCAGACGTACAGCTTCCAGTCGCCGCTGGGGTCCATCAGGTTGAAATCGGAGAGGGCGGTCGAATACGGACCGGCTGCCACTGCAGTTCCTCCCGCTTCTGTGGGCGCGTTCTCAGCAGCGGAGTAGGCATAGTCACCTGGGCGCCAGGTTCCGGTTGCAATGAGGTCCGCATCAGGAATTACTCCAGAGGCTGAACTTGAGAACGAGAGCGTCACCGCAGCGTGGTCGGCGTTGCCGAGGCTGTTGGTGGGTCCGCCCCCGCCCGCGTTGCCCATGAGACTGACGGCCTTGTTCCCGTGAACCAAGAGGACGTGCACGTCATCGGGGAACGGATGGGAGTACCCGGCAAGAGTTACGCGAACCTTGCCAACCAAGCCCTGAACCAATCCCGTGCCGATGTTGATCGTGGAGGCGTACGGATCGGCCGGGCCGTTGTCCCGAATGACAATCGGCGTCCGACTTGCAAAGATGTTCCCCCGAGTGGTGTTGTACGTAAGCGGGTACGATGTCGTTCCGCGAACTCCACCATCATCAACCGTCAAGGTGATGACCGAGGTGACGGCTTCAGTGCCCGCGGGCGGAATGATCGTCATCGTCCGAGTCGAGCCGGAACCACCGATGAGGATGTTTTCGCTCGGCAGCGCAGGATTCGACGAGGAGGCGGTCACGACCACATTGGAGCCTTCGATGTCACTCACCGTGAAGGACAGGGGTCCGAAGACGAGACCCGCCGGGGTATTGATGACTGCGGGATCAGGCAAACCCGAGATCGTCGCGGCGTCGTTCACCGGAGCAACCTCAACGTGGAAGGTGCGGGTGGCTGAGGCCGAGCCGCCAACCGTGACGAACAGAGAAAGATCGGCTCCGCCAAACTGGTTTAGGCTTGGCGTGATCACCATGTGGCGCTGATCGGAACGCCCGTCCACGGGGGAGAACGTAACCTTGCTGGTGTCGATCAGCGTCGGGTTGGAGTTCGCACTGAAGGTGTACGAGGTCGGGATGCCGGGCTGGGCGTCGCCGAGATCGATGATGATGTCCTTGGCAGTGTCTTCCTGCATTGCGATCGGAGTCTCGATCGCGCTCAGCACGGGAGCTGTTTGAACGGAAAGCATCCAACCGCCGGCCATTTCGCCCACGCGACTGTCACCGGTTGAATTGCCGGAGTCGTCCATCACGTACAACGTCCAGATCCCGTTAGGGTCAGTTCCGTTGAAGACACTGAGGGGGTTATTGGGGCTCGGTGCTGCAGGCGTTCCTGAGGGCAGGAACACATCACCGTCGCCGCTGTAGTCTGACGGTTGGTAGATCCCGGACAGAATCGGAGAACCGATGGAGAGGGTGCCAGGAGCAGAGTCATCGAACACCAAGTTCAGGTTGGCTACCGCCGAGGCGCCACCTGCATCGCTCATGAGAAGAACCTTCTGGCCCTTCGGCCCGACAAGCATAATGTCGAGGTCCTGAGGGAAGGGATGACGGATACCGAGGAGACTCACCTTCACCTTGGTCACGTTTCCAACGAGACCCGAAACCGTGATGGCTGAGGGATCCGCGTTCGTGGGGCCGTTGCCGAGACCGGAGTCCCTGAAGACAATCGAGCGGGGATTCTGCTGGAGATAGGTGGCCGCAGGCGCCACTTCCAGGCGGAACACCCGGCTGGCCGACAGAACTCCGCCACCGCCGCCAGTGTCCGTCACGGTAACCGTGACATCAGCGACACCCTGGTTGAGGCCGACCGGGAACATCTGGATGGTCCGAGCAGCACCGGTTCCTGTGATGTAAATGTTCTGATCAGGCAGCAGGTCCTGATTGGACGAAATCGCCTGAAGCGAGCCCGAACCGCCTACGTTGTTCGCAATGGAGGTGAGAGCGGTTTCGACGTCGCCAATCGTGAAGTTAACCGGATTCGGGGGCTGTCCCGCATAAGTGGTTTGCTTCTCGATCGGGGTGATCGTCGGAGCGTCGTTCACCTCATTGATCGTGAGGGTGAAGCCCTGAACTCCGACCTTGCCCGAGTTGTCTGTAGCAGTGACCGAGATTGTTGCGGTGCCGCTCTTGTTTGCGACCGTGGTGATCGGGAACGAACCCGAGGTACCGCCGGACGTGAACGTAACAGCGCCGATGCCCACGATGCTGGCGTCTCCAGCGGTTACGGTGGCAGTTACGGAGCTTACGGAGCCGTCCAGATCAGAAACGCTGAAGGCAATGACCCTCGCCGCACCCGTGGGGTACTGATCTTCGCTCACTGTCACCGCGGCCAGCGGCTGAACAACAGGAGCCGTGTTGAGACTGAGGATGACGCCGCCCGCGATGGATCCGGTGGAGAGCGCAGTACGGTCAACGACGAACAACGTCCACGTTCCATTCGGATCGGTGCCAACGAAGTCAGCAAGCGTCGGACTGGACGGGCCCCGGTAGTCCGCAGGAGCGTACGCGGCGTCAAATCGGCCGGACGGAATCAGCGCGGTGCTGTCGGGAATGGCAGTAGGAAGGGTGCTATCGAATGTCAGACGCCCGTTGACAACGGGATTGGCTCCGCCTGCGCCAGAGGTCAGGATGACCTTCTGCCCCTTGGGCCCGACGAGCCAGGCATCGATATCTTCAGGATTGGGGTGGGTGACGTTCGCCAGAGTCACCGCGATCTTCGAGAGAAACGCGTTGGTTCCAAAGGCGCTTACGCCCGAGACGGTGATCTGGGAGGAATTGGTCACCAAGTCCGCGATGGCGATCGGGTTACTATTAGCAAAAACCTTACGATCGGTGGCGGGACTGACTTGAAGGCCGACGGTGAACGGGGCCGAGTTTGACGGCGCGCTATCCCGGGCGATCAGGCGTAGGACGTTCGCGGTTGTTGCGGATGTTGCAGCACCCTTGGGAGCCACGTAGAAAGTGCGGGTTGCGCCTGTTTCGCCGGGGACAAACAGGATTTCCGAGGCCATGACGAGGTTGGTATCGCCGGACTCGGTCACCGTGGTCAGCTCGGACGCGATATTATCGATGTCAGAGACGTCCACCGTATAAGGCTCGCTGATCGCCCCCTGCGAAGTCGCGACGAACGTGATGTTTGTACCGGCGTGCTTGAGGGTGCTCGGCACATTCGGCGCATCGTTCAGGGCGTTGACCTGGACGGTGAGGTCGATCGTCTCGGTCGTGGTTCCGTCATTGGCGCGGAGCGTCACGGTGAACGTCGAACCGGCAGAGTTCGCGTTGGCGATCGGCGTGATCGTCACGGGGAACCATGCGCCATTTCGCGCACCCACGCTCAGACCTGTGGTATTCGTCACCACCGTCTGCAGCGAACTGACGGCGCTCACGACGATGGAGTCAAGGGAGGTATCCGGGTCTTCGATCTTCACCCAGACCGTGGCGGACGAATCTTCATTAACGGAGATTGTCCCCACATTGGTCACGCTGAGCACCGGGGAGTACCAGATGCGCAACTGCCAAGGGGCGATGGTGCCGGAGTCATGGAAGCGATCGTCGCTTACATACAGCTTCCAGTCACCGACGCCGCTATCACCGACGAGATCCCCAAGGGAGGCGGAATAGGGGCGAGCGGGGGCTGGGGAAGGCAGCTCATCTGAAGTATCGAAGTCGGCGGGCTTGTAGGCAACGCCGGCTCCGGACGGGAGGAGCGCTGCGGGCGCACCGGAATCCGGGAAGTCGACGGTACCAGCCGAGGAAATGACGATGTCACCTCCGACCTGCATGCCGACGCCGACGTCGCTCATGACCATGATGTTCTTGCCGCCGGGGCCGGCGAGCAGGACATCAAGATCCGCGACGTAGCTATGCGTGAGGCTTGGGAGGATGACGGCGATCTTCTGGATCTTGCCCTTCAGCGCAGTGGCGTAGGGCGTGACGATCGTGATCTTGTCGCCGTAGGGCGTGGCTTTGCTGGCAATGCTGGGTTGCGGCGGCGGGAGACTGGCATCAAGCGTCGCATCCGGGATGGTGATCGCAGAGCCGGTGTAGGTGGTCTGGCCGAACGAGGGCAGGGCGGCCAGCAGCAATGCGGCCAAGGTGGCCCAAGGACCAAGCAGCCTGGGTAATGAACGTGGGTGTTGCTTCACAGCGCTATTCATAGAGGTTCCTTAACGGGACAGCTTCGACGGGCGGGAATTAACTGGTTTGGCAGGGGTTTGGCAAGACGAATTGTGTGCGGGCAAGGGACATACCCTTGCTCTGGAGAGGCCGCGTGAGGGTTCCTGTAGGGGTGATAATCTCAACTTCTGCATGTTGCGAACCTGGGTTTCCGGCGCACTTCGGGCCACATACGACCCAACGGAAAGCGGCGGGACGGCATCGTTGCAGATGCAATTCCCGGAGCTGAGCGCCAGACAATGGATGGAAGGAATGACACAACGGCTGCACGAGACCCCTCGTGCCGCAAACAACCACGGTAGGACGGCGATACAATCCGCCCCTGCCAGAATTGATGGGGCCAACCTAGGGAGCGGAGCGGCGGAAGGCAAGCGGCTTCTCCGGCCGTT
This sequence comes from uncultured Verrucomicrobiota bacterium, assembly GCA_903844265.1. Lineage (GTDB taxonomy): Bacteria > Verrucomicrobiota > Verrucomicrobiia > Limisphaerales > CAIMTB01 > CAIMTB01. Next base: position 2,808 of record CAIMTB010000239.1, on the reverse strand, counting down.
CGGATCGTGCACCCGCCCCGAGTTGTCGGCGGTAATGTGAAGTGCGCCAAGGGCGTAGGGCCGCGCTCCAGCACGACCGAAGGGCAGCCGCCGCGACTCCATCGCCGAGGGGATTCCAACCTCTCTGCACGAGCCTGTTCAAGAGAGGTTGCACGCGGTCCGCCCCCCCGCCCAGCGCGGTCCCTTCCCAGAGGCGCCACCCACAAGCACAAGGGCTTCCGTTTGTTCGATGGCCAGGAGGCGGTTGTATTTGGCCAACCGCTCGGATCGGGTAATGGACCCGATCTTGATGTGGTCCCCGGCCCAGCCCGTCGCGAGGTCTGCCAGCCAATCGTCCTCGGTCTCGCCACTGCGGGCGCTGATGGTGAGGTGCCATCCCGCCGACCGGGCCGCTCGCAGGGCTGCAAGAGACTCGGACAGGGTTCCGACCTGGTTGACCTTGAGGAGCAGTGCGTTGGCGGCCGAGTTCGTGACCGCCCTGCCGATCCGCACGGGATTCGTGCACAGCAGGTCGTCTCCAAGGACAAGCGCCCTGCCCTGGAGACGGCGGAGCAGCTCGGGCCAATTCTCCCAGTCGTCCTCGGAGAGGCCATCCTCGACACTGACGACCGGGTAATCTGTCACCCAGCGGTCGAGCAGCGAAATCATTCCGGCACTGTCGAGACTCGAGCCGTCCAAGTGGTACCGCCCGTTCTCGAAGAAGTGGGTTGAGGCGACATCCACCGCCATGGCGATGTCTTCACCGGGGCGGAAGCCGGCGTCCTGGATCGCCTCGACGGCTGACCCAAGCATCGATTCGGCGTTCGGGAAGGCCGGGGCGAGGCCCCCCTCGTCGGCCACGAGGTTGCGGGCACCAAATTTCCGGGAGCAGAGCGCCGCTGCGGCATGGAACACCTCGGCCACATGGGCGAGGGCTTCATCCATGGTCCGGGCTGCGACGGGGACGACCAAGACATCCTGGATGGCGACTTGTCCTCCCGCGTGCTTGCCCCCGCTGAACAGATTCACCGTGGGCCGCGGAAGCCTTACATCCGTGATCCCAGCGACTTCCGCCAGGTGGCGGAACAGCGGGATTCCGCGGGCATGGGCGGTGGCGCGGCAGAACGCCAGCGAGACGCCGAGGATGGCATTGGCGCCGAGGCGTTTCTTGGACGGGGTTCCGTCGAGCTGGATCAGCGCAGCATCCAGATCGGCCTGGGTCTCCAGATCCATGCCGGCGAGGGCTGCCTGAATCTCTCCGGTGACGTTGGCGACGGCGAGGCGGCAGCCGAGTCCGCGGTGGCGGGACGGATCGCGGTCGCGCAGTTCGAGGGCTTCGGCGGAACCGGTGGAGGCGCCGGAGGGGACCTGGGCTGACGCCACCGCCCCGCCGTCGAGGTGGCAGGTCACCTGGATCGTGGGGCGGCCGCGACTGTCGAGGATTTCAAGCGCTTCGAGGCGGGTGATCGTCGGCATGGGGATTGGATTCGCGGCGTTGAACGGAACGGAAGAACTGGTCTACGAGGGCGGCGACGGTATCGGGCGGATCGGTGATGAGCTCGGCGATGATCAGGGACTGACGCCGTTTGGCGGCGGGATCGAGATACTCGACCTGGGACCGTCCGGCGACGCGGGCGAGGAGGCATCCGAGCGCATGTCGGACGGCGCGCGATTCCTCGGGTCCGCCGGCAAGGCAATCGCAGGTGGCAAACCGGTAATGTTCCCAGAAAAGCAGGGCAGCACCGCCGAGCGCCTCGCGGTACGCGGGCAGTGCGTGAGCCTTCGCGACCAGATGGGCGAGCGCGAAGCCAACGTCGAACATGGGATCGCCCCAATGCACCACCTCATGGTCGACGAGCCACAGCGTGCCGCGATGCACGAGGATGTTTTTCGGGCTGTAGTCGCCGTGGACGAGCGAGGTCCCGGGAAGTCTGGCGAGTGCGGCGAGGGAGCGGAGAAACCCGGCGGCCTCGGGCACCTGGGTGGCGGTGTATTCGTAGAACGGCTCGACGCGGAGAACCTCGAAGAACTCGCGACCCGCGAACACGCTGGCGAGGGTTCGCGCGGCCATTCGGGACTGACGATGAATGGCTCCGAGCAACTGGCCGAACTGCCGGACATGATCGGCCTGGACGTCGCCGGCGAGGAGGACTGATTTCCAGTTGGCATGCGGCTCGGGCACTGCGCGCATGGCTAGGACATGGACTCGGGGGTCCTCGAAGACGAGGCGTGGTATGGTGCCGCTGGGAGCGAGAGTGGTGAGCCAGCGCATGCCGAGCGCCTCGCGGGTGGCGCGTTCCGGGTTGCATTTCCATTCGACGGCAACGCGCAGTTTCTCCAGCGCCTGCTTGAGCACCCAGGATTCGCCCTTCTGTCGACGGACAAGCACGGTGCGGTTGGAAACCCCGCCGCCCAGAACACGGATCACCGGGGTTTCGTCGACGCCAATCCGCCGTGTGTCACGAAGCCACGCGATCAACTGCTCGGGCTGCTCGATGTCGAGTTCGCTCACGGGCTGAGGCGGTGCTGGAGGTTGGGTGGAGGACTCATGGGACCGCCGGCAGATACGCTTCGCAGGCGTGGCCGGCAAGAAAAAGCCGGCAAGAAGATCGGCGGCGGGCGCATCTTGGATTTTCAGAAGAGGACGGATAGGGGACGGGAGTGACCCAGGTTCAAAGGGCGAAGACGTCTGCATTTTTCGAGACATTTAATTAAGGGCCAGGTCTTTTATATACTTGACTTACTACCTCCCCTCCTCTTTCTTCCGTCCATGCGTGCGCGTCGTCTCAAGCTTCCCAACGACAGGCCCAGCGCCTTCTATCACTGCCT
>CAIMTB010000238.1 GCA_903844265.1 uncultured Verrucomicrobiota bacterium | reverse complement strand
GGCTACCTGAAGGTGAGCCTCCAAAGGCCGGCGCGCAGCGGAGTGCGCGCCCTGCCAACTGCCCCGGTTCAGGGTCCCAATGCGTGTCCGATTCTTGGAAAACTTCCCTTCCCATGAACCGTTCCTCGATGGAGGGCGCCGGTCCTGCGGCGCCGTCGCTCGGGTCGCCGGTCCCGCGATCGCGACGGAGCGCAACCCGCCGGTGGGTGCTCTTGGCCTGCCTTCTCGCGCTTGTCCCAGACTGCCCGCGAAGCGCCGCCGCCGCCGCTGCGCCGCTGTTCGAGCCCGTCGAGAACCGCGCCCGGCCCGCTGCATCGACCGGATCCGGGACCGGTTGGGCCGCCGGCGGCCGCGCCCTTCGTTGGAGCCGGGGCCCGGCACCCCGGACCTGGAACGATGGCGATGCATGGTCCGTCCCTGCACCGGACGGAACCTCGCTCGTTTTTCGGGTTCGGGACATCCGGCAGTCAGGGGAAGGCGCGGTGGAGGTCCGCGGTGAACTGGAGGGTGATCCCGGCTCCGAGGTCCTGATGGCGAACTCGGGGGACATGTTCGCGCTCACCTTGCGGTCCCGCGCGGGCAGGTCGTTCGTGGTCCAACCCGGTTCGGCCGGCTGCCATTGGGTGCTCGAGAAATTCCCGGATAGCGAGCCCGGATGCGGCAATGCACCCGGGCCCCGGCACGAAGATTTCGTTCGTAATCTTTCGAGATCGACTGCAGCCAGGGCGGCCTCGGGCGCCAGCGCCACGACCAACATCATCGACATCGGGTTCGTCTACACGGCTGCCGCGGAACAGGGAGCGGGCGGTCATGACGGCATGCGGGCGCTGATCGATCTGGCGGTCCTGGAGGCCAATGACGCCTTTGCCCGCAGCGGCGCGCGGCTGCAGTTGCGCGCCGTTGCCCGCGAGCTGATCTCGTACACCGAATCCGGCTATCTGGCCACCGACCTCGATCGCTTCGGCCGGTCGGACGGCGACGGTTTCGCCGCAGCCCAGCGACTCCGTGAGGACAGGGCCGCCGACGTCATGTGCCTGGTGGTCGAGTTCGAGTCCGGCAACACCTTGGCGGGCATGGCGAACATGCTCACCAGCCTCACTCCCGACTCGCTGGGAAGGGGGTTTGCCGCCTGCGTCCGACCCTACCTGATCGGCAACTACACATTGCCCCACGAGATCGGCCACGTGCTTGGCTGCGACCATGACCGCGCGAATGCCTCCGGGAGCAGCCTTAATGCGTGGTCCTACGGTAATCGTGTCCTCGTCGAGGGCGCCCAGTACCGCACCGTCATGGCCTATCGGCCCGGCATCCAGTTTCCCTATTTCTCCGGCGCTGCGACCTTCTTCCGCGGTGTGCGCACCGGAATCGCCGAGGGTGCAGGCGCTTGCGACAACGTCCGTACCCTCAACCTCACTTCCGGCCTCGTCGCCGCCGTCCGCGAACCCGCTTCCCGCGTCGGCTTCGACACCGGTTCCATCACGGTCCAGGAATCCGCAGGAGCCGTTCGCCTCACTCTTTCCCGGGCTGGCCGACTCGACCCGGCCAGCATCCACTTCTCCACCGCCGCGGGGTCCGCCCATGACAATGTCGATTTCACCCCGGTTTCGGGCGAACTCGAACTCCCCGCCGGCGCCGATCGCTTCGTCCTCGAGATCCCAGTCCTCGACAACACGACGGCAGGCGGACCCCGCCGCTTCAGCGTCGCGCTCTCAACCTCCACCACCAACCTCGCGCTCGGCCCGATCGCAGTGACTACAGTTGTGATCATTGACGATGAGTCCGAGGGCGCCGCGGTCCTGGACTCGGGTTTCAGGTCCAGGCCCGGCGCGGACCACGCCGTGATGGCGCTGGCCGCAGGCGACGTCGGCACGGTCCTCGCCGGCGGGTCGTTCACGACGGTCGATGGCGAGGTCCATCCCCGCCTTGTCAGGTTCACGGACGCTGGCCGGGTGGATCCCGGCTTTGCGCCCCTGGTGAAATACCGTGTCGCTGCGCTCGCGCGTTGGCCGGATGGACGGATCCTCCTGGCGGGCGAGTTCAATACGGTCAATGACGTGCGCCTGAATCACGCCGCGGTGCTGCGATCGGACGGCGGGCTCGACCCCGGGTTTGAGTTCGACGCCGGGACGGATTACCCGGTGCTGGCGGTCGCGGCGGAGGCGAGTGGTCGGATGTTGATCGGAGGGCCGTTCACATCCGTGCAGGGACGACGGGCGTTGCACGTGGCGCGACTGGAACGTACCGGGCAGCCGGATCCATCCTTCTCCGCGATGGCGGCTCCCGACGGTGAGGTGCGTGCGATCGGCTTCGATGTCTCGGGACGCATCGTGGTCGGGGGTGCGTTCCGGCAGGTCGCCGGTCGCATCCGGCCCGGGCTTGATCGCTGGCTGGCGGATGGAGTCCCGGACTCCTTGTTCCGGTGCGACGGCGTCGCCGACGGAGCCGTCAACGCGATCGCGAGCGATGGTGACGGAAACGTCCTCGCGGCGGGTGCGTTCAGGAAGTTCCTCGGGACCGGCGCAGGTGGGATTGTCCGGTTGACCGCTGCTGGCGCCATCGACGTCGGGTTTCGCTGTGGTGTTGGGGCCGACGATCCGATCCTGGCGATGGTGATCACGAAGGAGGGTTTGATCTGGATCGGGGGGACGTTCTCGAATTTCGATGCGCGCGTGCGTCATCGCGTGGCCCGGCTGCATGCTGACGGCTCGCTTGACGAATCATTTGATCCCGGTGTCGGGCCGAACGATTCGGTGTGTGCCCTCCTTCCCGCGGAAGATGGCGGGGTCCTCATCGGGGGCGTGTTCACCCAGGTGAACGGAGTCGATCGCGGCGGCATCGCAAAGTTGCTTCGTGCGCCTCCGGTCACGGCCTCGTTTGGCCAGATCCGCATCGACTCGGGCCAGCTCCGATGGACGGCTGTCGCCGAGCCGCGACAGGCTTATGTCCTGGAGCGATCGACGGATTTCAACGATTGGCGTGAAACCTCGCGAATCGAGGCGGGCACCGGTTCGTTCTCGGATTCGGAACCCATGGCAACCGAGGGCCATCAGTTCTTCCGCCTGCATCGGCGGCTCGAGTGACCGATGGCGGGGAACCGTCCATTCCTGACAAAGTGAATGACCGCCAATGAATTAGTCGATAACCTCCGCGCTCCATCCTTCTGTTCATGAACGAAGTCCGTCTGGGGATAATTGGGGTCGGGAACATCGGTCGGCATCACGCCAACTACCTTCTCGACGGCAAGGTTCGTCGATGCCGGTTGACCGGGCTGTGCTCGGTGATCCCGCAGGAGCTCGAGCCCTATCGGGATCGCGGTCCCAGGCTCTTCACCGATTCCGATGAACTCCTTCGGTCGGGGGAAGTGGACGCCGTGGTGATTGCGACGCCGCATTATCAGCATGTCACGATAGGCATCGCGGCGCTTCAGGCCGGATTGCACATCATGGTCGAGAAGCCCGTGGCGGCGCACAAGGCCGATGCCGAACGCCTCATCGCCGTCGCGAAAGCCTGCCCCGGACGGGTGTTTGCCGGGATGTTCCAGCTCCGCGTCGAGCCGCGATACATCAAGCTCCGCCAACTCCTCCAGAACGGCGAGCTGGGGGACATCCTGCGCGTCACGTGGATCAACACCGACTGGTTCCGCACCGACGCCTATTTCTCGAGCAGCGGATGGCGTGCGACATGGAAAGGCGAGGGCGGCGGCGTGCTCATCAACCAATGCCTGCACAACCTCGACACGCTGCAATGGCTCCTGGGCATGCCCTCCCGCGTCCGCTCCTTCTGCCAGCTGGGACGCCACCGCAACATCGAGGTCGAGGACACCGTCACCGCGTATCTCGAGTGGGCATCGGGCGCCACCGGCTCATTTGTGTCGACTACCGCCGAGGCGCCTGGAACGAACCGCCTCGAGATCGCCGGAACGCGCGGCCGGATTGTGCTCGAGAACGACCGGCTGATCTTTGACCGCAACGAGGTCGATGCCGCGGAATTCAACCGCACATCGAAGAGCGGATTCGCCAAGCCCGAGACCTGGCGCATCGAGATCCCGTTCCAGAACGCGGTGCTTCCCCACGCCACCGTCATGCAGGCGTTCATCGACGCCATCCTCGACGGCACCCCTCCGCTCGTCCGCGGCGACGAAGGCCTCCATTCCATCGAGCTTGCCAACACGATGCTCTTCTCGTCCCTCGAGGATCGCACGGTCGTGCTCCCACTCGACGGCCATGCGTATGAGGCGCGGCTCAACCAGCTGATCGCCGAGTCGCGATTCGAGAAGAAGGTGGTCGGGCAGGGTGCCAGCGACTTCGAGAAATCCTTCCGCAGATAACCCGGCAACAACTCCGCACCGCCATGATCAACATCCATCACCTGGAGCTGTTCTACTTCGTCGCGCGGTTCGGAGGGATCGCGCAGGCGGTTCGGAACATGCCGTATGGCATCCAGCAGCCGGCCATCAGCGGCCAGATCATCGCCCTTGAGGATCACCTCGGCGTCACGCTCTTCCGCCGCCGCCCCTTCGAACTGACTGAATCCGGCCGCGAACTCTACACCTCCATCGAGGGATTCTTCGGTGGACTCAACGAACTCGAGGACCGCATCCGCGGCGGCGTCTCCGACCGCCTCCGAGTCGGAGCTTCACAGACGGTCCTCCGCGACCACCTGCCCGGAATTCTCCGTGACCTGAGGGGCCGCTTTCCAAAACTCAAACTCGCCCTCCGCTCGGGTTACCAGCTCGAGCTCGAGTCCTTGCTCACCTCCGGCGATATCGACCTCGCCGTCACCGTCATCGACCGGACGGTCGCCCCCGGCCTCAAGTCCGAAACCCTCATCCAACTGCCGCTGGCGCTGCTCGTGCCTCGTTCGGTCAAGGCCCGTACCGCCGCCGAAATCCTGGCCGCGGATCGCATCAACGAAACGTTGATCTCGCTCCGGTCCGACGAGGCGCTCCCCCGCGTCTTCCAGCAGGAACTGAGCCGCCGAGGGACAGCCTGGCCCCTCGGAATCGAGGCCGGAACACTCGAGCTGGTGACCACGTATGGAGTCGAAGGATTCGGCATCGGCCTCGGAGTCGACATCCCCGGCATGAAATCACCCCAT
>CAIMTB010000237.1 GCA_903844265.1 uncultured Verrucomicrobiota bacterium | reverse complement strand
GGATCGAGGTAACATAAGGCAAGAACCGATGAGCGGACTTTCTGGCCGTCCGCCGTGAGTAGTTGGACGGTGCCGCTGGGGTCATCCAGGGTCGGAGCGAAGTAGACCTTTTGCTGCCCGTTGAATGCTACCGCCCCGATTTTGGCGAGGTCGATCTGTTCCAGCGATCCCTGCCAGGTCTTACGCACAGGGTCCCACCAATTCTGACCGGTGGCGAGCTGAGTATAACCGTTGGTCACGGAGATCGTGTCTCCCTCCTCGCTCTGAATGAAGGATACGACGTCGATTCGGGTTTCATCCGCGCTCAGGCGGGTCGTCACGACCTCATCCGGGAACGCGCGTACCGGAGTTCCTGCGAGGACGATCGCCGCGGCGGGTACGCAAAGGAGTCTTGATTTCATGGTCGACGACCTTCTGGCGGGGTGTTTCGCGCAGTGCGCAGCCGAATCCGACGCATTAGCGGGCACAATGGCCGGAATCGTTGCCGTGGTCAAGGTCCTTTGGCTGGCAATGCTCTGATGCTTGAGAGTCCTGGTTGGTCGAAGCGCCGTTCGTCCGTTCGATGCCGGGCCATGCGTCTGCCGCCTGCGCAGGTGCGGGCAACTTGGCAGGCATGGTGGACTACCATCCAGGCTCCAGGGCCTGGATCACGGCCGCGTGGGGTCTGGCGGGCGAGGAGGCTGTCTGCGGAGCCCTGTAGGGCGGAGGATGGTGCCTCGAGCTGGTCGGCGCGGAGGGAGACGCCTATATGTTCCCAATATGCCTCGACACGCTGGGTGAGGTCGGCGGCCTGGCGCGCGTCGCACACGCGCTGGCCAGGGGCGTGCGTGGCTTGGGGGTTCCGGTCGGCAGACGGGCGTAGCGAGGAAGAGGCTGGTGTGGTGATCTGAAAGGGTGGAAACGCAAGAATCTCAAATCAGCGGCGCGCTGCCCGTTCGACGACGAGCGAGGCGCTGGACACGGGCCGCGCAGCGCATGCAATGGGTGGAGATCTTGAGGCGCAGCGGACAGACCCAAAGGGCTTTCGCCCGCGCGCACGGTTTCGGCATCTCGGCGTCGCGCCCCTGGATTCAGGAACAGGCCGCCGGCAAGGACGCCCCAGTTCGGCCCCTCGCGTTGAAGGAGATCATCCTGCAGGAGGCTCGGTCCTGGCGCACCCACCGAGATGCGCGGATGGCCTGGGAACGCCAGTCGACGTCCTCAGTCCGCAGGGCGGCAACTCAACGCCCAATCTGCCACCATCCTCGCCGCCCCGTGTCCGTTTTGAACCTCATGGCAAGGGCCTGGGTCGGCTCATCGCCACAGAAGTCCGGCTGGGCTATAGGTACCATCGGGAAGAATCGGCCGACCTTCGTGGATGGCATGCGATGGGCGATCCTTTGCAGGCGGAGAACATCAACGTCATTCGGGATCTCGGGTGCAGCGATACCGGAGGATCTTTTCGAGTTGTTCAGGAGCCCCAAAGCTCACGCCGGGGTGCCGACTGAGCGGAGCCCAAGACTTTCTCACCCAACTAGGGTAGAGCCTGTCCCAAATGTCGCCATTTCCGATCTTAGCACTACAGCGACAGAATATACTTGCGCACACCGAGCCGCTCGGATACGCTACCCCGGTTGATTGAGTGGCGCTGAGTCCGAGAGCACAGAACGGTTCGTCGTC
>CAIMTB010000236.1 GCA_903844265.1 uncultured Verrucomicrobiota bacterium | reverse complement strand
TCGCATGCCCCCCTGCTTGTTCGGCTGACAGCGTGGGGCAGCCAGCACGCTCGCATGGCCAATGGCACCGGGTGAGGGGTTGCAGAAAATCAGAGGCTGAAAGCAGTATTCTACAATCTAGGGCAAAAATCTAGTTGGAGAAGCCGACAACAGGGGTACCCGATTTGCAGGGATCGGCCACCCCTGACCCCGCTCCCCCCGGGGGGGCGGTTGCGCTTTCGCCATGGGACATGCGATGGCTCGCCGATCGTTCGAGTGGGTCAGGGGCGGTGGTGCTTCACCGGCCGATCAGTCCGCGGCGATGTCGGTCGCATGCACCGCCCGCAATCCGGAACCGAGGCGCGCCCTCGGCGACTTCGACGCCATCGGGGAAACGGCTCGGCAGCCGATCACCGCCGTCGGCGTGCCGAACCCGGACCTCGATGCCGACATGGCATGGGAGCTTCGGGACCTCCCAGGAATCGGGCTGACCTTCGAAAGCCGAAGGCTCCTTCGAGAACGCCGGATGCCCGCAATGCCGACCAAGCCCATCGTGGATCGTCACTGGCGGGAACGCGATCTTGAGGGAATCGGAATCCGGACCGGAATCTGCGGATGGGATGGAGGGGCTGAACTATCCAGGAGTTCGATTCCAAACCTGACGGCCCGTTCTGACTTTCGTTCTGACTTTGGGGAAATGGGCGTCTGTTGTCTCAGTAAGTACTTGATGCAGAAGGAATGGAGCGGGTGAAGGGAATCGAACCCTCGTCTCAGGCTTGGGAAGCCCGCATTCTACCATTGGACCACACCCGCTTCCTGCGAAGCACTCAAGCAATAGCAAAGCCCCACGCGACACGCAACTGGGGATTCGTGTCGCTCAGGGGCGTGACCATTCCTTCGCTGAGGTCGAGCACGCGCTGAAGCCGCAGCGACTTCTTCAACACTCGCCCCCAACCGAAGCTCGTCCCCATCCGCGAAGATTGTGGAGTGACGACTATTTTTCACCAGGGAGCTGGAGGTGACCATCCAGGCGGTCCTGCTGGATCACCTGCTGTGCCACTGCGTGCTTCCGCACTCCGACTGGGAGCCGGCGACACGGTGCGTTTCGGAGTCGTTCCTGAGCCTGGTGGGCGGCCTCCAGGTCGCCTTGAACCGGTCAGGTCGATGTCCGCCGGTGCCGGGAACGGACAGCAGCAGCGCCACCACGCACGAACAGGAGGCGGCTCCGAAACGGGCCCGTGGCATCCACTCGGACCACCTGGAGCTGTGCACCCACTTCGACCTGACGCCGATGACCATCAACGTCCGATGCCCGCACGAGCAGGGCGACGTGGAGTCCGGCAACGGGCATCTGAAGCGACGCCTCAAGCAGCACCTGATTCTGCGGGGCAGCTGGGACTTCGAGTCGCTGGAGTCGTAGGACGCCGTCGTGAAAGGGGTGCCGCGGGCCGCAACGAGCAACGGCAGGCGCGACTGGAGGAGGAGTTGGCCTGCATGCTCCCGTTGCCCGCCGGTTGGTTGGTGGCCGATCATGGGGAACGCCCCGCGGCGATCGAGAATACCTCCATGTGCCCAAGCCGGCGGCGGAGGAGACAGTGGAACGGGTGGAGTGCGGGCACTCACACGCGAGCGGTGATGCTCGCCGGCACCAACCGCGTCATTCACCAGCCGGGAATCAGGTTGACCGCCAGCGCCAGTAGGATTTTCCTACCAGAGTGACAGCCACCATGAGCACAAAGGGGCAGATCGTGTCCCCGGGGCGATCCGCGAGGCCCTCGAATTGAAGCCGGGCGACGATTTTGAGGTTGTCCGGCGCCAGGACGAGGTGGTGCTCCGGCGCATCGGAGCCAGGCCCAGGAGGAAGTTGTCGGAGCATCTCAAGGCTTTGCGCGGTGTCGAGGTCCCCACGTGGGATGAACCGCTCTTTCCTCACGCATGAAGTACCTGCTGGACAGCAACATCATCAGCGAACTGAGCAAGGCCAAGCCTGATCCCGGGTTAACGGCGTCGATCGCAGCGACGGCGTTGGCAAACCAACTCGTCGTTGTGACCCGGGACACGGCAGACTTCCCGCTCGTCCAAGTACTCAACCCATTCTCTATCTCCGACCAGGAAACTTGAATCGTCCTGCGGCTTGACGGGCCAGCCCGAACATCCGGCACGGGACCAAAGCGCGCATGCCTATCATCACCAAACGGGTTTCATTGTCTCTGGGTGTTCTGATCTGTGCTGCAGGAAGCCTTCCGGCGGCGACAATCCAGTTCAGTGGCGACGAATGGACTGTGCGATCTGCGCAGGGATGGCCTGGACCCAATGCCTTGGAAGAGAACAACGTGTGGCTGGATGGCGAAGC
>CAIMTB010000235.1 GCA_903844265.1 uncultured Verrucomicrobiota bacterium | reverse complement strand
AGAGTCATATTGACCCACGGACACCACAATAGGTGGGTAATTCCAAACAGCGATCCCGGCTTGAGCCATTTGAATGAAGAAGCGATCCTAACACGCTTGTTTTAGGCCTAGTAAGCATCGAGGATTTTTGGATATCTGACAGCAAGGGTGTGCCGATTGTTTTCGGAGTAGCGGGCGGGGTCGTGGAGGTGAACACGGAATGGAATTATGCCGTTTTGAACGTCGGGAAGAGTGACGGGGTCCGAGCCGGTGCTTGGGTGCTGCTTTACAACAAGGAGGCGGACCGGGTTCGGCAAGCCGTGGTGAATCGGGTTGAGGAGCACTTCTCGGTGGCGGACCCTGTTGACGGACCGAACACCGTGCCCGTCAGCGTGGGTGACAGGGCGATCTTCAATGGGGGCCTGGGGCTGGAGCTGCAGTCTAATTCTGAGTTCGCCGTGGCCATTCTCCCCTTGGGCGACAAGTATGTTGGGGGCTATCGAACGAACGCCTACCAGGGGATGGGGATGTACGTCTGGGGTGACGGAAGCCGTTACCTCGGGACATTCTCGTGCGGCAAACGACACGGGCAGGGGCTTCTGAGGTCATCTGATGGGACGAGCTACTCGGGAGGCTTCGCAGGCGATTCCTATCACGGCGAAGGGGAGTATTCCAAGCCAGGGCGTACCTTCGGGACCCAGGCGGAGGCTGAGACTAAGGGGTCCCAGGGTGGGGGCGGGGGGAATGGGATCCGGTACTCCGGCACCTTTTCCAACGGGGTCTTTTCGGGGAAGGGAACCTTGAGTTGGGCGTTGGGTAAGTACCAAGGGGAGTTTCGCGAGGGCCGCCTGGAGGGCCGAGGAACCCTCCAGATGGGGGATGGCACTTGGTACGAAGGGGAATTCAGCGCCGGAGTCTTCAGTGGGTTTGGATCCTTCTGGCGTGGTGGCGTACAATACAGGGGGAATTTCAAAAGCGGCTTATTCGATGGAAGTGGCAGGCTACAGGATGAATTGGGGGTCAAGGAGGGCCGGTTCTCTGGCGGGGTTTATGTCGAGGCCCCGGCGGAGCCGAATGTGACGATGGGCAAGAGTCGAGAGGGGGCGGGGGGCGTGGAGGATTCACCGGGCCCACCGCCGAGCAGGGCTCCCAGTGGTGCGGATCGGGGGGCGGAGGACATCGATCGAGGACTAACGCTATCCCTTGGCGCGGCGGTGGATGAAGGCGGCCGTGCTTCTCCCCCGAATGAGGCCTCAACGGTCCAGGCAGCCCGTGAGGAAAACTCAGTTTTGGGCTCAATAAGGTCGGGGGCTAAGTCAATTGGGCGCTTTCTTAGCGATAACTCCGGTTTGCTCCAGCAATTGGCGATGCTCGCGGCGTGCTATTATTTTGACCAGGAGTATGGCATCTCCGAGAAGCTCAACAACCTGACCCAGTCAACCCAAGGGGGGATGGGGTCGGAGGCGGTTGCGATGGGCATCGGGTCGAGGGCTGCGGAGTACCCAGCCTACGCTACCCCCAAAGCATTCCAGAGCAGTATGCCCGTTCCGGATCTTGCCAGTCCCATTGCGCGTCATAGCTACGAGGGGCTTGCGGTTGGGACGGGCGCTGGTGCGGCGGGGGGGATCCGTGGGGGTACATGGGCTTCACAACCTCAGACCTGGGGCGGCGGTCTGCCAGCCTCTCTGCCGATGAGTGACCCGAATGCCTTAGGTCGGTGGTCCACAGCGGCGGGGGTGTCTCCGGTGGCGTCTGGGTTGGGTACGGCTACATTTCCGCTGCCGCAGATGAGATTTCCATCGGCGAACGATACCCGGTTAGTGCCGGGAACCCAATGGATCACCAAGGCGCAGGCCGCCTCGACGGAGACCTTCGATGCCTTTGGGCGCAGTGCCGGCAAATCTTTTTCCTTCGGAAGCGGCTCGAGGATGATTCTACGCGATGGGACACAGTTGCAGAGCCAGGTCGTCGGAAACTCGATTCGGACCATGACCCCGAGCGGCACCATTACTGCGACACCCTTTGGCGATGGGCTTCGGATCCAGTATCCGAACGGTCAAGTTGGTAAGACGGAGCCATGGCTGAATGGGGTTCGCGAGATACTGCCGAACGGTTCGGTCATCCGGACCTTCAAGACTCCTACAGGATTTAGCTCTGTCGTGGAGTAGGAACCGACGCCGCCTGAAAATCCACTTTCCACCGGGATGTATGGCGTTTGCTTTGGCCCGGGAGGGCTCGTGATCTGCTCGCCGGTTCTTGAGAACGCGCGACATGCCGAGCCCGTGCCTCGTCACCGCTTATACGTACAGATATTTCTGAAACCCCGCGAACACCTTGCTGATCTGGGCTGGCTGTCCCAGATCGGCGACGGCGTCGGCAATGCAGTTGTGGTATTTGAGCCTGAGCAGTGGGGTCAGCTTCTCGGATTCCAGTTCCTCGACCCCCACGGAAACGTAGTGCTGGAGGACGAATTCCAGGAACACCTTCTGTTTCGCGCTGAACTGGGTGTTGATGTAGGTCCGGGCATTGGCGGCACGAACTTCCCGGGTGATTGGTGCCCGGGAATAGGCGACGCGCAGTCAGCGATACGGCCGAGAAAGCCGTCGCTGCGTTTTTTCTT
>CAIMTB010000234.1 GCA_903844265.1 uncultured Verrucomicrobiota bacterium | reverse complement strand
CTGAATCTGCATAACAACGTGATGGACCGGACCTATGTCCATGAATCCCTTGGCTACGAGGTGAGTAGGGAATTTGGCGTGCCCGGGTCACGGACGGCGTTCGCGAAGGTCACGATCAGCATTCCGGGGAGGCACGAGAATTTCTCGCTGGGGGTCTACACCCTGGTGGAGCAGGTCAACGAGGCATTCGTGAAGCGTTGGTTCGGGACTGGGGGCGGGCTGATCATGAAGCCGGGGAGCCAGGAAAGCCTGCGGTACCGTGGGGATTCGTGGAAACCGTACGAGAAGGGATTGAACGTCCAGTCGCCCGGCAAGGAAGCCGAGCATGTCCAGGTGATGAATTTCCTGAAGCTGCTGGACAAGGGATCGGACGAGGAATTCGCGGCGAAGATCGGTCAGTTCATCGATCTCGACAGCTTCGCGAAGTTCATGGCCTTGAACGTGGGCCTGGTGAATCTCGACAGCATACTCACCCTGGGGCAGAACTATTATGCCTATCTCGAGCCCAGGTCGGCCCGTATTCACTGGTGGCTTTGGGACCTGGATAACTGTTGGGGATCCTTCCCGCTCATGGGAACCCCGGAAAGCCGACTGGCTTTCTCCATCGCCAGGCCGTGGCAGGGCGATAATCGGTTCATCGAACGGATGTTGAAGGTCGACGCCGTCACTCTGCGGTACCGGGCGGAATTGAAGCGGCTGATCGAGGGGCCCATGGCGCTCGCCCATCTGAAACCGAAGATCGACGCCATGGCGGCAGCCCTGAGACCTGTGCTCGCGGCGGATTCAAAGGAAACCGCCGCGCAGTTCGACGAAGGCATCTTCGGGACGCCGGCTGTCGGCGGCGGGGCCGCAATCCCCGCCCCGCGCATGGGCGGAGGACCCTTCGGGATGATGAACCTCCCCTTGCTCGAGTTCATTGGGCGCCGAGTGAAATCTGTTTCCGACCAGCTCGAGGGTCGTTCCCAAGGTGAAATCATCGAGTTCGGCGGTCCCGCGGGCGGCGGCGGACCTCGCGGACCCGGCGGACCCGGCGGACCTGGCGGACCTGGCGGACCTGGAAGACGGGGTGGAGGGCCGGGGGGACCGCCGAGGATGGAGGCCATGCCGTTCATGATGGGAGGCGACTTGGATCAGAGCGGGGATCTTTCAGCGGACGAATTGCGGAAGCTGGCGGGGAAATGGTTTTCTGCGGCGGACAAATCGAAGTCCGGGAGCGTGGATACGGACCAGTTGGCCAAGGGCATTGACGGCTCGATGGGGCCGCCCGCCGGGGGGCCCGGGCCGATGGGATTCCCCGGTGCGCGCCCGCAGGAATTGCGCTCGAATGTGCCGTCGGGACCCATGATGTTTGGCGGGCCCGGGGTGTTCATTGCGCCTGCATTCATGGCGGCCGGGGACTTGGATCATGACGGGCGGCTGACCGAGACGGAGTTTTCGGGCCTGTTCGGGAAGTGGGTCAGGGAATGGGATGCGGATCACGACGGCAAGTTGACGATGGAAGAAATTGCGGACGGGTTCTCAAAGGTGAACCCGCGTGCGAATGAGTTCCGTCAGGGTGGGCCGCAGGGCAGGGGTCAGGCCCCGGCGAAATGAATACAAGTGAGGGGTGCGGTGGTGGAAGGCTGGGGGATTGACGCGCGATGGGATCCAGTATGCTGAACTCGATGATGCAGTCGGTGTCCTCCGGTGCCGAACCGGAGTTGGCGACAATGATCGTCCGCCTCCTGCTGGCGCTGGTGGCGGGTTGGGTGGTTTCGTGGCTTTATCGCCGCACCCGCAATGGGCCTGGGGCGCCGAGCCTGCCCGCGACCCTGGTGTTGATGGCGGTCCTCATCGCCGCGGTGACGCAGGTGATCGGCGACAACGTGGCCCGGGCCTTCAGCCTCGTGGGCGCGTTGAGCATCGTGCGCTTCCGCACTGTGGTCCGTGATACCCGGGACACGGCATTCGTCATCTTCGCGGTGGTGGTGGGAATGGCCTTCGGATCGGCCCATGCGACGGTGGGACTCCTGGCGCTGCTCGTCACGGGGTTCGCGGCCTGGCTCATGCGGCCCAAGGCGGCGGACGCGGTGTTGGATGAACTGGAGCTGAGCGTGCGTGTCGGTCTTGGTCTCGATCTGGAAGCGCTGGCCGCCCCGATCTTCCGCGACCACCTCCGGTCAAGGGAGGAAGTGGCCGCCAAGACCGCCCAGAAGGGCTCTGCCATTGAACTGAGTTGGCGGGTGACCCTGTCCAAGGGCGCGTCAGGCTCGGACCTGGTGCGGGCGCTCAACCGCATCGAAGGCGTCCAGGACGTCGAATTGCGTCGGGTCGAGGAGGATCGCTAGTCCCAGGTCAGCGTTCCTCGCGCGGGATGTCGAGCAGCCCCGCGTCGGTGAGTGCCTTGATCTCGGCCGTGTAACCCTGGCGAAAGGTCGGGTAGGTCAGCCGGCATCCCAACTCCATCGTGAGCCGGCGGTTTGAGATCTTGCGGTTCGCAGGCGCGCGCGCGGCGTCATCCGGCCCTGACGGAGGCACCCACTTGCCGAGGGTCTCGGCAAGCCAAGTGTAGAAGTGGATCTCGGTCACCGGTTCCTGGTCCACGACATTGTAGATCTCCCCGCCCCGGCCGCTGCGCAACACCGCGAGGATTGCCGCGACCACGTCGTCGCGATGGATCATGTTGAGGTTGCGAATCCCCTGGCCGGCGATCCGCACTTCGTTGCGGATGAATGAGTGCAACAAATGGAGGCGGCCGGGACCATAGATACCCGCGATCCGGAGTACGGCCGAAGGTATCCCGATCTTTTTTCCAGTCTCGAGGAGCAACGATTCCGCCTCGAGAAGGATGCGGGCGGTGGGCGCCGTGGGTTCGGCCAGGCTCGATTCCTTCACCGACGATCCATCCTGTTGCGCGTAGACCGACGTGCTGCCCGTATAGACGAATTTCTGCGGCGGGTTCGAGGCCAGACGGGCGAGCAGATTCCGAAGTCCGTCAACATACACCGAACGATAACTCTCGATACCGCCATCGCGCCCCGCCGACGCGCAGTAAACAACCCAGTCGAACCTGCCCTCGGGCCCCTTGAAATCAGGCCGGGAAAGATCGGTGACGAGTGGCTCGATGCCTGCCTCCCGGAGCTGCGTCGCCCCGTCCTCGGATCGACGGATACCCACCACGGAGTGACCCTGGCGGATGAGTTCCGAACCCAGGGCCAGGCCCACATAGCCACAACCGGCGATCAAGATGCGCATGTTATTCGGGGGTTGAACAGGAAAGTGCTGTCGGAAGTAATCTGTGGTCGGAGGTCGCAGGGTCGCCGGCGGAATGCCCGCGCTTCGTGCATCCTTCGTGACTCATCACGGGTTGCCGGCTGCGGGCTGCGGGCTGCTGATCTTCGCCTCGACCTTCAGTCGGAGCTGGCCGCAGGCCGCGTCGATGTCGTGGCCCTTTTCGAGTCGTAACGTGGCGGGGACGCCGAAGGCGGAGACCCGTGCTGTGAAGGCCTGGCAGGCGGCATCGGCGGGACGGGTCCAGGGCAGGCCTTCGACTGTGTTGTAGGGGATGAGATTGATCTTGGCGTGGAGCCTGCGGGCGAGTTCTGCGAGGGGCCGTGCGTGTTCCGGGGCGTCATTGACACCGGCGAGCAGGACATACTCGAAGGTGATCATCTTTCCCTTCTGCTCGAGATACTCGGAGCAGGCGGCGGCGAGTTCCGCGAGGGGGTATCTGCGATTCACGGGCATGATGCGGTCGCGCACCTCGTCCGTCGCGCCGTGGAGGGAGATGGCGAGCCGGAACTGCTCGGGTTCCTTGGACAGCCTGCGGATCTGCGGTGCGAGGCCGCTGGTGGAGATCGTGATTTTCCGGGCCCCGATCCCCCCTCCCCACGGCGCGTTGAGGATCCGGAGCGCGCGAAGGAGATTGTCGTAATTGGCCAGTGGCTCGCCCATTCCCATGACCACGAGGTTGTCGATCAGCCTCATGGAAGCGGCTCGTGCGGGTTTGTCCGGTGCCGATTCAGGCGCAGGAACGACGACGGCTTGGGTTGCGGGCTCGGCCTTGTGCCAGCGTTCGATCGCCAGGACCTGGCCGACGATCTCCTCGGGGCCGAGGTTTCGTTTCAAGCCATCGAGACCGCTTGCGCAGAATCGGCAGCCGTACGCGCAGCCCACCTGGGTCGAGAGGCAGAGCGTGGTGCGGTCGGCGCCTTCGCCGTAGAGCGCGGGGTTGGCCGGGATGAGGACGCTTTCGATGAGTGCGTCGTCGCGCAGGCGCCAGAGGAATTTCTGGGTGCTGTCGATGGCCCCTTGCCGTTGAACCAGTGCTGGCAGCTGGAATTCGAAGGTCTCGGCCAGTTGTTGACGGAGTTTGCGGGAGAGGTTGGTCATCTCGTCCCAGCCTCCGGCCCGCTTGGCGTGGACCCAGTCGAGGATTTGATCGATGCGCCACGCGGATTCGTCCCAGGCCGCGAGGTGCGTGGCGAGGTCGTTGCGGTGACAGGCGTGAATGGAGGGACGGGGTTCGGTCATGCGGAATGGGGACGGCGTTGTGTGTGTGGGCGACTTCATTCACCGCGAAATCGTGGTGCCGAGTGAATGGTAGGCGGCCCGGATAGTGTCGGTTCCGTGAAGGTTTTCGAGCCGGCGCACGACGAAGTGGCCCTCGGCCATTTTCTGGAAGTGATCCATGAACACGATGTTGATCGCGGCGCCGGTGGCGGCACCGACAATCGGCACTGCCTTGGCTGCGACCTCTTCCGAAACGAGAACCCCGAAACGGGCGGCGATTGCGGTCAGCAGTTTCACGGCGGCGGGTGCTGTCTCGATCGCGGCACCGCGACTTGCCAGGGCGCTCGTGGCCTCGGTCACGAGCTTCGCCAGTGCCGCGCGCACTGCCCAGTAGGAGGCGTCGGAAGCGTCATCTGCTTTCGTGTCTCCACCCAGCGCGAATACCTCGAGGCAGGCGAGACGAACCCCGAGGTCTGACAGATCGTGTCCCTGGCTTCCGGCGATGCGCGCGATGGAACGTAGGATCAGGGTCGTGGAGATCGGCAGTTCTATGGCCATCGCCGCGAGGCCGAACGCTCCTCCGACCGCGCCGGAAGCGCCGGCAAGCCACTTGTGGAGCCGGTTCCTCGGGTTCGCCTGCAGGAGATCCGAGGGATCAATCGTCTGCACCGCGAGATGAAGGGCCTTCTCGAGGGCGATCCTCGTCGCGCGCTGGACCAGGCGTGTCGCGCCATCCGGAAGCAGCTGCAACCCCTTCTCAATCGGGGAGCCGATGAGATTGGCAAACCGCACCGCGACCCCAGGCCCGGTCAGCAACGCTCGCGCCCGGCGAAGTTCGGACAGTTCCTCCGAAGTCAACGCGCTGCCGGGCCCGCGAAGGAGGACTTCGACATCGAGCACCGGGGGGGCAGCGGAGCCGGTTCCGGGATCGCGAGGAATGGGGGCCATGGTGGTTTTGGGATTCGAACGCCTGACGGCTGCAAAGTCGAGGTCCGGCCGGCGATCGCCGGGCTAGGCGTGTCGTTGAAAGGCCGCCAGCGCCGCGGCTGCCGCTTCATCGGCCAGCGGCAACGGAAGAATCTCCGCCGAGAGATAGCCGGTGTACCCGATCTCGCGCAGCGCGGCCATGGGCGCCGTGACATCGGTGTGACCGAGCCCGATCGCTCGTCGATTGCTGTCGGCAAAGTGGACATGGCCCACGCGCGAACCCGCCCGCCGAAGGGAATCCGCGATGGAGGTCTCCTCGATGTTCATGTGGAAGAAGTCACAGAGGAGGCGCGGCGCCTGGGTTCGCAGGGGTTCGAGGAAGGCGATGCCTTGGTCGACGGTGTTGAGGAGGTTCGTTTCGTAGCGGTTCAGCGGCTCGATGAACAGGGATGCGCCCAGTGTGGCGGCTCGCGGACCCAGTTGCTCCACGGCCTGCGAGAGCCAGACGAGAGCCTGGTCACGATCCACTTCGCCTTCGGCACGCCCCTGCATCGAACCCATGATCGCCGGCGCGCCAAAGCTTCCCGCGAGATCCACGATCGACGCGATGAACTCCCGCGCCCGCAGCCGAACCGCGCCGTCAGGACTGGTCAGCGAGAGCTTGTGCCGCACCCAGCCCGCGCCGGTTCCCATCGCCGCAAGCTCGAGATGGTGTTGCTGCAGGAGCCGGCGCAGAAGATGCGCGTCCACTTCCTCCGCCGAGCCCGGGAACAACTCGATCGCGTCGAAGCCCGCCGCCGCGGCCCACGCGCAACCCGAGGCGAGATCGCCGTGGAAGACGAACGGTCCGGATCGAGCCTCGGGAACAAGACACACGGTGATGGCGCTGCGCATGCGGCGGGCAGTCTACGCAAAGGCCCGGGAAATGCGATTTGGAACCGGCGACCCGGTTTCGAGCGGAGCGCCCCCCCGACCGGCGCATCGGGCAGTTTCACCCCAGGCAGTTCGCCCAAGGTAGGGCGGGCAGTCCCTTGCCCGCCGCGCGATCGATGGCACCCGACGGGGCGCAGCGGAGTGTGCAGTGCATTTCCGAGTTTGTCGGTGGGCGGCCTCTCCGAGGGCGCCGTGCCTGGGTGTGTCCGCGAGGACGGCGCGCAGCGGAGTGCACGCCCTACCGTCAGTCTATGGATGCGCCGGAAGGCGCACAGGAGATCCTCCGGCTCTCCAGAAGACCCCTCGCGTTCGCAAGGATCCGCGGGATTCCACGCGCAGAGGGCTCCATGCCGAGCATCTGCGCGGCCCGTCCGGCAATCTGCCCCGGTCGCTGCGATGAACCTGCGAAATTGGCGCGGCCCGGTTGCCTCACCACGCCGTCCAGCCCCACATCCACTTCGAGGGTCCCGATCGTGTAGCGTCCCGGCGGAGCCCCGGCTGCGGACATCGCATCGGTGGTGTAGTAGATCCGCTCCGGCGGGAGAATCCGGTGGATGAGCCGGAACAGTTGCGGAGCCACGTGGATTCCGTCCGTGATCAAACCGATGGCGACCCCCGGCGCGTCGAGATCGAGCACGCGCCAGAGGATGTTGTCGTGGCGATCCAGTTGCTGGGGACATCCGTTTCCGAGGTGCGTGAATGCTGTGGCACCTGCATCGACGGCCTCGCGGAGAGCGGTGGTCGGGGCGTCGGTGTGTCCCAGGCTGACCATGATGCCCAGCGATCGCGCGGCGTCGATGGCGGCCACGGCACCGCGGCGTTCGGGCGCCATCGTGACCATGAGGGGCAGCGGACCCGCAGCGTCGCGGAGCCGCTCGAAATCCACGGTCTCGGGATCACGCATCCAGGCCGGGTTGTGCGCCCCGTGAAACCCCGGTTTTTCCGAGAGAAACGGGCCTTCGACATGCCAACCGAGGATCACCTCGCCGAGCTCCGGACTGGCCGTGATGATTCGGCGCAGGTGATCCAGTCGCGCGAGCAGACGAGGCCATTCGTCGGTGATCAGCGTGAGCAGGAAACAGCCGCCGCCGTCGCGCCGCCAGGCGCGCGTGGCGACCAGGAGATCGCTCTCCGAGATCCCGTCGCGCTGGAAGTCGATCCCGGCGTAGCCGTTCACCTGCGGATCGAAGATCGGTGGGCTGATCGAATGCATGGCGGTCGACGCGAAATGTACAGGTACAGAGTGGACCCCTGCTAGGCCTTGCGAAAGGTGATCGCGCCGTCCGCGGTAGCGACTTCAATGCGGTCGCCGGGCTTGAACTCGCCGGCGAGCAGGCGGAGGGCGAGGGGGTCGAGCACCAGATCCTGGATGGCGCGCTTGAGGGGGCGGGCGCCGAACTGCGGGTCGTGCCCTTCCCGTGCCAGGAGTCGGCGTGCGGATTCATCCAGCGTGATGGAGAGCTGCTGCTTCGCGAGGCGCCCTTCGAGGCGCGAAAGTTGGAGCTCCACGATCCGGGCAAGCTCGGCCTCGCCGAGCACGTGGAAGAGGATGGTGTCATCGAGCCGGTTGAGAAACTCAGGACGGAAATGTCTCCGCATCTCGAGGCGCACTTCACGCTCGAGTTCCTGCTGGTCCGCGGCGGAAGTCCTGCCCTCGGTCGCGAACTGCTGGATCAACGGCGAGGCGATGTTGCTGGTCATGATGACGATGCTGTTCTTGAAGTCGACCGTCCGGCCCTGGCCGTCGGTCAGCCGGCCATCGTCGAGGACCTGGAGGAGGATATTGAACACGTCGGCGTGGGCCTTTTCGATTTCGTCGAAGAGGATCACCGCGTAGGGACGTCGGCGTACCGCCTCGGTCAATTGGCCGCCCTCCTCATACCCGACATAGCCGGGAGGGGCGCCGATGAGCCGTTGTACCGAGAACTTTTCCATGTACTCGGACATGTCGAGACGGACCATGGCCTGCTCATCGTCGAAGAGAAACTCGGCGAGCGCCCGGGCCAGTTCGGTTTTTCCGACGCCGGTGGGACCGAGGAAGATGAACGATCCGATGGGGCGGTTGGGGTCTTGCAGCCCGGAGCGGGCGCGGCGGACGGCGTTGCTGACGGCGCGGACGGCCTCCTGCTGTCCCACCACGCGCTGGCCGAGCCGCTGGTCCATCCCGATGAGTTTGGCTCTTTCGCCTTCGAGCATTCGGGAGACGGGGATGCCGGTCCAGGAGGCGACCACCTTGGCGATGTCCTCCTCGGCGACCTCGGTGTTGAGCAGGCGGGTGCCTGAAGCGCTGGATTGCAGGGTCTTTTCGGCGTCGGCGAGCCGACGGTGCAGCATGGGAAGGCGGCCGTATTGGATCTCGGAGGCCTGGCCCAGGTTGCCCACGCGCTGGGCGCGATCGAGGTCCTGCTTGGCCTGCTCAATCTCGCCGTTCACCCCGGACACGGCGTCGAGGGCGGCCTTCTCATTGTGCCACTGCGCCTTCAGGCGGGAGGATTGTTCCTTGAGATTCGCGAGCTCGCGCTCGAGGCGGTTCAGGCGGTCGCGCGAGGCGTCGTCTTTTTCCTGGCGGAGGGCGGTCTGCTCGATTTCCAGCTGGAGAATCTGGCGGTTGAGTTGATCGATTTCCGTCGGCAACGAATCCAGCTCCATGCGGAGCCGTGAGGCGGCCTCGTCCATCAGGTCAACCGCCTTGTCCGGCAGGAACCGGTCGCTGATGTACCGATGCGAAAGGTTCGCCGCCGCGACCAGGGCAGCGTCCTGGATCCGCACGCCGTGGTGGACCTCGTAGCGTTCCTTGAGTCCCCGAAGGATGGCGATGGTGGCCTCGACCGACGGTTCGGCGACGAACACGGGCTGGAATCGCCTCTCCAAGGCCGGGTCTTTTTCGATGTGCTTCCGGTACTCGTCGAGCGTGGTCGCCCCGATGCAGCGGAGCTCCCCGCGGGCGAGTTGCGGCTTGAGCATGTTGGCGGCGTCCGTGGCGCCCTCCGCCTTCCCGGCCCCGACGAGCGTATGCAGTTCGTCGATGAACAGGATGATGCGACCCTGGCTCGAGGTGATCTCCTTGAGGAACGCCTTGAGGCGATCCTCGAATTCACCTCGGTACTTCGCCCCGGCGATCATCGCCCCGAGGTCCATCGAGACGAGACGCTTGTCCTTCAACGAATCCGGCACGTCGCCGTCCACGATCCGGCGCGCCAGTCCCTCCGCGATGGCGGTCTTGCCCACGCCAGGTTCGCCGATGAGGACCGGGTTGTTCTTCGTGCGGCGCGTGAGCACCTGCATGACGCGCCGGATCTCGTCGTCGCGGCCAATGACGGGATCGATCTTGTCCTGTCGCGCCGCGGCGGTGAGGTCGCGCCCGTATTTCTCGAGCGTCTGGAACTTGTCCTCGGGATGCGCATCGGTGACGCGCTGGTTGCCCCGGAGTTGGGCGAGCGCGGCGAGGACGTCGTCGTGCCGCAGGCCGTGCTTCTGCGCGATGTTCCTGATGGCGGGGCCGCCCTCCTTGAGCGTCGCGAGGAACAGATGCTCGGTGCTGGTGAAGTCGTCGTGGAGTCGCTGCGCATTCGCCTCGGCTTCGTCGAGGGTCCGCTTGTAGGCCGCGCTGGGAAAAAGGTCGCTGGAGCTGATTCCCGTCACCTTGGAACGTGAGGCAATCTCACGCTGGACGTCGTTGACGAGGGCGGCGGGGTTGACGCCGAGCTTCTGCAGGAGCGGGTGGACGAGCCCGTCGGTCTCGCTCGCGAGGGCGAGCAGCAGGTGGATGGCGTCGAGTTCCTGGTTGGAATTCTGATAGGCCAGGTTCTGGGAAGCCTGGATGGCAGCCTGCGCCTTGGTCGTCAGCTTCTCGTAATTCATGTCCCTCAACTACCCGCGGACGGCGAATCGTCAAGTGATCAGGCGTGGAGGGGGAGGAGTGGTGCAACCACGGGTTGACGGTAGGGCGCGCACTCCGCTGCGCGCCGTGCTTCGCCGGCACACCAAATCACGGCGACCTGGGAGAGGCCGCCCGGGGATTCACTGGGGGAGAGGAACGGATCTCTTTCGCGAGGTCCTGACCCCGCGCCAACCGGCCCAGGCAAACAGGCCGCAGCCAGCGATCCAGACCTGGGGCTCGGGGACGGCCGCGGTGGTGATGCTCAGCGTCCAGCCGGCGAGGCGGTGCGCCCCTCCGCCGCTGAGATCGCTCACGAAGAGATTCCAGGTTCCGTTGGCGTTGGCACCGGTGAACGCCCCGAGCGGTTGGGTCCGCGCATCGGTATTCACCACGCTCCGCGGATCCGTGGCCCGCCCGTCCGGACCCCACGTGCCGGTCAGCGAACCCGAGAGTGGTGTGGAAGCTGACACCCGGTAGCCATGTATGTCCGGGGATCCATCCTCGAGAGTGATGCTCAGGGACTGATTGTCGCTATAACCCGTCAACCCACTCGCGGTGCGTCCGGGTCGATTGATCAGGACTGACAAGGCTGAGTTATGCTCGACATAGACATAGAGGTCGCCGAGGAACGCGCTCTTGCCCGGGGAGGGATCAATGCTCAGCCCGATCGAGACCGAGGTGATGGTGGGTTCCGCCATCGCCACCGTCTGGGAATTGAGAAGGCCGTTGGAACTGTCGTCGGGGATGTCGGTCCCTACCGTGTAAGTCTGAAGAAAGATTCCAGCCCCGGTATTCTGGGCGGAAAGGAGGACTGCTGCGGCAGCCGGGGCGAGGAGGAAAAGGCGCGCGTTCATGGGGTCGGCGGGACAGAGTGACTGGGGGACTTAGTTCTGGAGGATGGCGCGGTAGAATCGCGTGGCCCCTCCGGGATTGTCGTTGGTCGTCGCCCGTCCTGCTGTATCGGTCGTCTTGGGCGTGCTGAGATTCTGCCAGGTGATGGGTAAGACCAGGCTTGGCGTGAACTGGAACTGATACTGCCGTCCCGGAATGCCTATCACTACCAGATCCACCGTGGCTCCGTTCTGGGTGATGATCAGGTTGGAGGTTTGTCCCGCGGGGCCTTGGACGTTGACGGTGACCGTGCCCGTCGAAGTGGAGGTGCCGTCGGAGATGGTGTAGGTGAAGGAGTCGGTGGCATTATTGCCGGGGATCGCCTCATAGCTCACCCAGGAATCGACGACATGAACCGCCGCGCCATTGGCGGACGGGGAATTGACTCCGGTGAAGGTTCGAGCCTGTCCCTCGGCGTCGGTGTCGTTGGCGAGCAGATCGGAGATGGCGACCTTCACGGAGCGGTCGACGTCGCGGGTGATGGTGTCCGCAGCGGCGACTGGCGGATGGTTGACCGTGAAGGCGAGGCACCAGCCGCCGTTCAGGGTGATCCCGCCTCCCGTCACGTCGTCCATCGCGTACAGGGACCATGCGCCGGTTGCCGCGGAGCCGGAGAATTGACCGGTGAGCGTGCCCGAACCGAAGGGCGCGGCGTGAGTCAGAAGGCCGGACGCAGGAGCGGGAGTAGGGAAATTGGCTGCCGTGCTATGGATGCTCGTGGGCTTGTAGGTTCCCGCGGAGAGAGGGCCGGCGTCGGGGACGAAATTCGCCCCGGAATCGGAGAAGATCAGGTTGATCCCCGAGACGGGTGTCGCGACTCCGCCGGCGTCGCTCAGGAACACGAGGTTGTTTCCGTTCGGACCGACCAGCAGGAACTCGAGGTCATCGGGACGATCGACGGTCACTCCGGTGAGTTGGACCGTGAGGGTTGTCACCGGCCCGGAGAGGCTCGCGACATTGATGTGTGAAGGGTAGATCGTCGCCACGTTGGCGGTCGCCGGGATCGAGAGGACGGTGGTGTTGCAGTAGGTCTGGCCCACCACGCTGGTGATGCCGTCGACCAGATGGTTCACCGGGGAGGACGTGCTGAGGTTGAAGCTTCCGGGGACGCCGTTGTAGTCGGCACTGATGATGTGGTTTCCCTCGGTGAGCGAGGAAGTGGAGAACGTGGCCACGCCGGCGCCGTTCAGGGCAATGTTCGCGGCCAGGACAGTGGCCCCTTCGCGGAACGTGACGGTACCGGAGGTCACCGGGATCGCGCCAGCGGTCGTATCCACGGTCGCGGTGAAGGTGGCTGACGTGCCGGTGAGTGAAGGATTCGGCGACGAAGAGAGCGCGGTCGTGGTCGAGGGATCGGAGGTGGTGGTGAAGGTGAGTGACCAGCCGTTGGCGATGGTGATGCCGCCGCCGATTACATCGTCGTAGAGATAGAGGGACCAGGTTCCGTTCGGAACGGCTCCATTGAACACCTGGGCGAACGTGGACGAGCCTTGGGGCGCGGCGTGGAGGTAGGGTCCGACCGACGGAGTCAGCGGGGTCGCTACCGCGGGTGCGGAGCCAAGGTCATCCGCGGGGTCGTAACTGGAGGGCTTGTAAGTTCCGCTGGCGGGGGCGGTGGTATCAGCGATCAGGCTGCCCGCCGCATCATCGAACACCAGGTTGATCCCGGTCACGGGAGTGGCGGTGCCACCCGCGTCGCCGAGGGGGACAAAGGTGGCACCACCAGGGCTCACAAGGAGTAACTCAACATCGTCCGGACGGTCCACGGTGAGCCCGCTGATCCGCAGCGTGACCTTGGAGATCGATCCACTCAGTCCGGACACGGAAACCCTGGAGGGGTAGACGTCCGCCGCACCGGTGCCGGTGGCGGGGACGGTGATCGTCCCGGAGTTGGAAAACGTGCTTCCGCTGACGACCGTGGCGCGATCCACTCTCTGCCAGAGTGAGTTATTGCTCGTCAGGAAGCCGGCGGCGGGATTGTACGTCGCGGTGACGGTGTGATCGCCTTCGGTGAAGGCAGAAGATACGAACGCCGCTTGCCCGGAGCCGTTCAACGCTACGTTGGCGGCCAACGTGGTCGCGCCCTCGGTGAAAGTGACGGTGCCGCTGGTGACCGCTGTGGAATCCGAGCTGCGGCGGACCGTGGCGGTGAGGGTGACCGAATTCCCGAAAGTCGAGGAAGGAGCGGAGGACCCCAGTGTGGTGGTCGTGGCGACGGTTGTAACGTCAGCGTCGACCGCCAGGCTCCACCCCGTGAAACGCGAGGTCGTCCCATGAATGGAGTCGACGCCGGTCGTGTCATCGACGGTGTAGAGAGACCAGGCGCCATTGGGATTGTTGGGGCTGCCTGCGACGGCGGTGGTGAAGGCGCCTCCGAATCTGGTGGCGAACGTGGCCACTCCGCGTGGCGCGGCGCAGTCGCCGGGAGAACTCACGGCGATCAGGTTCGGATTCGTGCCGATGGGCGGCAGGGCGAATTCGGTGGCGATGTTGGCCTGGGCGTCGACGCAACTGGGCCTGTAGCTGCCGCTGGTGAGTGACGCCACGGTCTGGTCGGGAAGCAGGATGGCGGCGGCATCGTCCAGAGTGACGGTGATGTTGGTGATTGCGAACGAGGCGCTGCCGGCGTCGGCCCAGAACACGAATTTTGCCCCTGACGGCGAGATAAGGAGCATCTCGATGTCGTCGGGCCGGAGCACGGTCATGCCGTGGAGCGTGACCCGGACCGCGGTCACCGTCCCGGCCGGGATTCCGCTGGCGGTGACGACGGACGGGTAGACGGAAGAAACGCGATTGGTGGGTTGAACGGCGCTGCTCGTACTGAAGACGATATCGCCGACCGGGCTGTTGTTGAACGAGTAGGTTGTCGCGCGAAGGGGCGTGGTTCCGGCGAGCCAGACGGAGGCCAGGAATAGGAATAGGGAAATGCGTTTCATGTCGGGAGGGGCCTTGTAAGTCGTGGCTCGCCGGTGCTGGCGAGGAGTCGGTCAGGCTCTGGCGGGGAAGATGCCCTGCAGCGCGATGATGAAATTCACGGTGAGCGTGGGCTGCATGTTGTTGTGCGGCTGGGAGCCGCCGGCCGGGCCGGCTGTGCCGGAGCTGGCGGCCATGGCTCCCGTAGCCGGCGAGGTGTAGGCCGGGGCGGCGGGCGTGGCGGGGACCTGGCCGATCGGGCTGCCGCTCGAGGCATCCTCGGCGGAGCAGGCGGGGTTGACCGTGACGGGGTGGGTATGGGCGGGGATTTCGGTCGTGATCAGCGTGTGGTTCTCCTCACCCAGGACCTCGCCAATCGTGCGCGAGCTCAGGCCGGGGCCCTGTCCCTGATGGGTCGCGACACGGCCGCGGAGATCGGGGAGGGCGAAGGTCGTCTGGCCGTCGCCTCCGTACTGGGTTCCCAGAAGGGAAAACAGGGCGGTGTTCTGGGATATGGGCAGGAGTTGGCCGTCACACGTCGCCCAGCCGCGCGGGGGGAAGTTGAAGCCGACCATCTTGATTTCACCGATGAACGGATCCATAAGCGTTGGGTAACTGAGGATGGGGTTGATTGGATCATGCCGGTCTCGTCGGTCCGGCCCGCGAGGCATTCCTGGGGATCCAGTTTCGAGCCATGACGCAGGCCTATGCCCGCGAGTTCCCGGAGGCCGAACGTTCGGTTCTGGAGCACGGACGCGAAGATGCGGGATG
>CAIMTB010000233.1 GCA_903844265.1 uncultured Verrucomicrobiota bacterium | reverse complement strand
GTTGGGATTCTCCCGAGCAAGAACCTCAAAGTTGCGTCCTGTAGCCCCCGGTTACGCGAGTTGCGGCCTCTCATTGGCTCGCATCGCCGTTCTGCGGCCACGCGGGGTCGCTTGCCCGCTCGCCGCGAATCGCGCCCTCCAAAGCGGCAGCAAGCCGCCGCACTCCAAATCCGCCCGCCACCCCACCACGACCGGCGCCATGCAACGCCGGGTTCATGGTCCCAATGCGCGGTTCGCGAACCGTGGAGGCTCCATGAACCGTGAAGGCAGGGCGGGCAGTCCCTTGCCCGCCGCCCTTTCGGGGCTACGCGAAAGTGAGCCTTACAAGGCGGGTGCGCAGCGGAGCGCGCGCCCTGCCGCCTGCACCGGTTCATGGTCTCAATGCGTGTCCAAATTCTGGAAAAAGCGGCTCCATGAACCGTCCCTTGGAGTGCGGCGGCTTGCCGCCGCTTTTCCGCGGAAGCGAACGGCGCAGGCAGCGTCAGTCTGTGCCGGTTCGAGCACCCGGGGCTTACGACTCTGGGTGTCTCCGTGGCAAAGCGGTGGCAAGCACCGCACTGCAAAAAAGGGCCCGGGTTCACCCAGACCGCGTTTCTCTCATGCTTTCCACACCTGCCCGGGTCGGGTCGAAATCCCGGCCATGGCGTTGCGTGAATCCACGATCAACGGCGCCCACTCGGCGAGCTCGCGGTAGTTGACGTTCGCGTGGGCGGTGCTGATGAGCACGCAGTCGAAGCCGGGGATCGTTTCGGCATTCCACGGGACCGAGCGCAATCCCGCGCGATGGGAATGTTCGCGGCTCGGTCGGATCACGGGCACAAACGGATCGTGATACGCGATGCCCGCGCCGCGCGCCTCGAGTTTGTCGAAGAGCACGTAGGTTGGCGACTCGCGGTCGTCGTCGACGTTGGCCTTGTAGGCGAGGCCGAGGAGCAGGATGCGGCTTCCCTTCACGGACTTGGACTGTTCGTTGAGCGCCTCGGCGACGCGGTTTGCCACCCACTCCGGCAT
Organism: uncultured Verrucomicrobiota bacterium; assembly: GCA_903844265.1. GTDB lineage: Bacteria > Verrucomicrobiota > Verrucomicrobiia > Limisphaerales > CAIMTB01 > CAIMTB01. Next base: position 14,620 of record CAIMTB010000233.1, on the reverse strand, counting down.
GGCGGTGTTGATCTCGCCCGCGAGCTCGATGAAGCGCGTGTTCTGGCCGTATTCACGGGCCTTCCACGTCAGGTAGAACGGGTCGATCGGGATGCAATGGCCGCCGAGTCCCGGTCCGGGATAGAACGGCATGAACCCGAACGGCTTGGTCTTGGCGGCGTCGATCACTTCCCAGACATCAATGCCCATGGCGGCGTAGACCACCTTGAGTTCGTTCACGAGGGCGATGTTCACGCCGCGGAAGATGTTCTCGAGCAGCTTCGTCGCTTCGGCCGCCCGGCACGACGACACAGGAACCACGTGGCGAACCGCGCGCGAATACAGGTGCCGCGCACGCTCGAGACAGGCCGGCGTAAGTCCCCCGACGATCTTCGGAATCTCGGCGACGCGGCTCTCCGGATTCCCGGGGTCCTCCCGCTCCGGTGAGAACGCAAGATGGAAGTCCGTGCCCGCCTTCAGTCCGGAACCCTTCTCCAACACCGCGCGAAGGTCCTCCTCCGTCGTGCCCGGGTAAGTCGTCGACTCGAGCACCACCAACGTGCCGCGCTGCAGATGCGGCGCCACGCTTTCTCCGGTCCGAAGAATGTACGAGATGTCGGGCTCGCGGTTCCGGTTCAGAGGCGTGGGAACGCAGATGATCACGGCCTCCACTTCGCGAACCCGCGAGAAATCGACCGAGGCCGAGAAGCGCCGGGCGTGGACCTGCTCCGCGACGGCCGCGTCCGCGATGTGATGGATGTAGGAGCCCCCGGCGTTGAGCCCATCGACCTTCGCGGCATCGATGTCGAGGCCGAGCACGGACACCCCCGAGCGCGCGAACTGCAGGGACAACGGAAGTCCCACATAGCCCAGGCCGACAATCGCGATCCGCGTCATGACGGGCAGTCTGGACGGTTCCGGGCCTGGCGTCCATCGGGCGGGGCGGGGGATGGTATCCAGGACTCGAAAAAATAAAGGGACAGGTCTCGCATGATCTGGTGGACACGTCGTGGCCCCCAGATCCCCGTGTCATCCGCCTTGGCGGGGCCGGGTCTGTTGATAGAGTTGGGGCATGGCGACACTGAAGCGGACCCCTTTGTACGACGCGCATGTCCGGCACGGGGCGCGGCTTGTTGAGTTCGGGGGATGGGAGATGCCGATCCAGTACACGGGCATTCTCGACGAGCACCAGGCCGTCCGGACCGCGGCGGGGCTTTTCGATATTTCGCACATGGGCGAAGTGTTCGTGAGCGGCCCGGCTGCGGAGGAGTTCCTGAACGGCGTATTGACCAACGACCTGCAGAAGCTGGTCCCCGGGCAGGGGCAGTACACCCTGATGTGCAAGGAAGGCGGAGGCGTGATCGACGACCTGTTCGCGTATTGCGTCGGTGCGGTGGATTTCCTCCTGATCATCAACGCTTCCCGGGCGGAGGTGGACCTGGCCTGGCTCACGGCCCGGCTGCTGGAGTTTCCGAGGTGCGGGGAGGTGCAGATCACGGATGCCTGCGACCGGATGTCAGCCGTGGCCGTGCAGGGACCCAAGGTGGCGGCGTTCATCGACCGGATTTTTCCCGGTCCGTTCGAGGACCCGGCGTCCCTCGTGGCGAAGCCGTCGGATCTCAAGCGCAATCGGCTGTCGGTTTTTTCGTTTGGCGGGACGCCGGTGTGGTTTGCGCGGACCGGATACACGGGAGAGGACGGCTTCGAGATTGTCGCGCCCAATGCGGTGGTGGGCGCGATTTGGGACCGTTGCATCGAGGTGGGCCGGGCGTACGGCCTGAAGCCTTGCGGGCTGGGGGCCCGGGACACGCTGCGGACCGAGATGTGTTTTCCGTTGTACGGCCACGAATTGACCGAGGACCTCACGCCGATCGAGGCAGGGCTCGACGTTTTTGTGGCGCTGTACAAGCCGGTGTTCAACGGCCGCGAGGTCATGCTGGCCCAGAAACGGGACGGCGTGCGGCGGCGGTTGGCGGCGTTCCGGATGAAGGACAAGGGCGTGCCGCCGGTGCGTCCGCATTACGCGGTCTGGGCGCAGGGAGGCGATGGGACGTCGCTGGGCGAGACAACAAGCGGGACACTCAGTCCGTCGCTCGGCGTCGGGATCGGGTTGGCTTACCTGCCTGTGGACTTCGCTGAGCCGGGGATGGAGGTCAGCATCGAGATTCGCGGGCGGCGCTACCCCGCGGAAGTCCTGAAGAAGCCGCTCTACAAGAAACCGGCGTAAAGCGAAAAGCGGTTTGACGGTGGGGCGGCGCGGGCTTGAAATCGCGGCATGTCGAATGTCCCGGCCGATCTCCGATACGCCAAGTCACATGAGTGGGTCTGCGTGGCCGATGGTCTGGCGACCGTGGGCATCACCGATCACGCCCAGCATGAGCTTACGGATGTAGTCTTTGTGGAGCTGCCGGCGGTGGGGCGCAAGGTGCGGGCCGGCGAGACGTGCGCGGTGGTGGAGTCCGTGAAGACCGCGAGCGACATCTACTCGCCGGTGGGCGGCGAGGTGGTGGCGGTGAACGATGGGTTGCCGATGAACCCGGCTTTGGTGAACACGGCGCCGTTCGGCGAGGGTTGGTTCTTCAAGGTGAAACTCTCATCGCCGGCGGATGTGGATGCCTTGCTGAGCGCGGACGATTATCGCGCGCAGATCGAGGGATAGCCGGCACGGAGTTTCTGGAGTGCGGCGGATCGTCGAGGCCTTGGCCCGCGGGCCCCGCGAACCGGGTGTCAGGTGTCGGAAGTGCTTCGTTTTCTGGGGGATTTGACGGACTTGTGGACCGGTGCGAGTCTGGTTGCCACCACCCCTCCAACAGGGGTGGTGTCTCTTTCGCCATCCGTGCCGAGGAGGGTGTTCACGCGAAACAACCCATTGGTCCCGCAGACATGAAGACCCGCACCGACATTCAACTTCGGCTCAGAGCCGTCCTATTGCTAGCCCTTCTCCTTGGCGCCACGACTTGGGTCGCGCAGGCGGTACTGCCACCGTCGGCGATCCTGATTTTCACGCCGGACGCCGGCGCGAAGTACACCGTGCCAGGCCCTGTGCTCATCCAGGCCACTTCGGTCGATCCTCAGGGCACGATTCCGCATGTCGATTTCTACGCGAACGACCAGCTGATCGGGGCCTCCGATTATACATCGAGCACGCCGCCGACCTCCGGTCAGAGCCTTCCTCACCATTTCACATGGAGCCATGTGGTGGTGGGCAAGTACATCATCGTCGGGCGCGGCAAGGATTCGGCGGGGCACGAGGTGGCTTCGACTCCGGTCGCGATCGAGGTGGTCGAGGCGGTGACACCGCCACCCCCGCCACCGCCGGTGAACGGCGCCGCGTTGGTTCTGGTTCCCAAGGGTTCGGAATGGCGGTGGTTGTACGATGGCACGGACCCGCTGGACGCCTGGCGCGCAACGGCCTTCGACGCGAGCGGTTGGAAGTCGGGCAAGTCGCAGTTGGGCTTTGGCGAGGGTGACGAGGCGACTGTGATCTGGACCGGCAAGTCGCCGTACCCCATCACCGCGTATTTCCGGGGCGAATTCCAGATGCCCGCCGATTTCGTGGCGACCAAGCTGCTCGTTAAACTGCTGCGTGATGACGGCGCCGTGGTCTACCTGAACGGCAAGGAGATCGTCCGCGACAACATGCCGACCGGGGCGATCCATTACGCGACCTTGGCGGTGGGTGCGACGGAGGGACTTGCGTTCCGCGAGACATCGGTGGCGACGGATGCCCTTCTCGTCGGTCGCAATGTCCTCGCCGTCGAGATGCATCAGTACGCGGCGACCAGCGGCGATTTGAGTTTCGACCTTGAGCTCGATGCGGTTCCTGTGCCGCTGCCTTCCCCCCCGGTGGTGAGCATCGTCGCCTCGGTTCCCAAGACCTCCGAGCCGGCCCCGAACATCCGCGTGGCCCCGGGCCAGTTCACCGTGAAGCGGACCGGGAGCACGAGCCAGTCGTTGGTGGTTTCCCTCGCCTACAGCGGAACCGCTGGAGCGGGTGTGGATTATCAGAAACTTCCGGAATCAGTCGAGATTCCGGCGGGCAAGTCGGAGGCGGTGTTGCTCGTCGCGGCGATTGCCGACGATCTGGTCGAGCGCGACGAGACCGTCATCGCCAAACTCCAGGCGTCGTCCATCGGATCTTCCACCATGCCTGACACGGCGATGGTTCCGCTTCTGGGTTATACGGTCGATCCCAAGCTGGGCAGTGCCCAGGTCGTCATTGCCGACACCACGTCATCCTCCGCGTCTGGCAAGATTGCGATCGTGAGCCCCCTGAATGGTGATTCGTTCGCCGAAGGCACGAAGATCACGATCAAGGCCACGGCCATGGATCCCAAGGGATACGTAAGCCGCGTGGAGTTCTTCGACGGCGTCACCCGCATCGGCGTTTCCGAGCTCACCTTCATCCGCGCGCCCGATCCCGGGACCGTGATCGAGCATTCGTTCGAATGGGCAGGAGCCACGGCTGGGTACCACAAGCTGTCGGTCTCGGCCGCGAGTTCCGTGGGCACGCCGCTGACCTCGCCGCCTGTGGCGATCACCGTCGGTGCCGCGTCGACACTGGTTCTTGCCTCGCCGAAGGCCGGCTCTGAATTCGCCTGGGGCGAGACGATCAGGATCAGTGCGGTCGGCGCCCTTCTGGGCGGCACCATGACCCGGGTCGAATTCCTGGACGGCGACAACGTGATTGGCGTCTCCGAACTGATGCGGGGCGTCCTGTGGATTCCGGGCGCGCGCCACGAATACGCGATCGACTGGGTGTGCCTGGTTTCGGGTCAGCACAGCCTTTCCGCGCGATCGGTCGATGGTTCGGGCCAACCGGTTCGTTCCGCGCCGGTGGTGATCACCGTGTTGCCTGCGCCGCTGCCGGGCGTCATCGAGGTCGTCGCCTCGACAGCGGAAGCCACCGAGCCTGCGAAGAATGCCGCGGGCAAGAACGGAGCATTCCTGGTGCGTCGGGTGGGCGGTCCCACGAATGTCACGTTGACGGTCAATTATCGGATGTCCGGCACGGCGTCGAACGGTGTCGACTACGCGAGGTTGAGCGGGGTGGTGACGCTGCCGAAGAATCACGGCTCGGTCGAAATCGCCGTCCGCCCCCTGACGGATTCCCTCAAGGAGGGGGATGAAACGGTGGTTCTGACGCTCCTTCCGACGGTCTGCACCAAGATCTTTCCGCCGGCCCCGGAGTGCTACGAACTGGGCGCAAATTTCCAGGCGAATGGGGTGATCCACGACGGCAAGCCGATCAATCTGGCTCCCAAGGTGGCGATCACATCGCCCAAGCATGGCAGCGTCACGACGGTTGGGAATACGATCACGGTCAAGGCCACGGCCTCGGATTCCGACGGCACGATCGCACAACTCGACCTGATCTCCGACGGCGTGGTGATCGCAACCACCAATCATGCGGCGCTGAGCTTCTCCTGGACGAACGCGCCGACAGGCACCCACAAGTTGAGCGCGAAGGCGGTTGATGACGAAGGCGCGTCGAGCACCTCGTCGACGGTCACGATCAATGTGAGGGCGCTCAAGACCGTGGCGTTCGTGCATCGGGATCTGCCGCCCGCCTATCTCCCCGGGGTGTCGCTTGACGTAACGCTGGACGCGACGCCGACCAAGACGACGTCGACCTGGGCTGTCGAGGAAACAGTTCCTGCGGGTTGGCTGGTCACGACGAGCAGTGATTCCGCCACGTTCGACGCGGCCAAGGGGCTTCTGCGCTTTGGTCCGTTCATGGATGCCAATGTCCGCAAGCTGACCTACAGCGTGACGCCTGCTGCGGACGCCGTGGGTGACCGCAAGTTCACGGGAATATGTTCGCTTGATGGAAAGACGCTCGCGGTGATCGGCGACAGTACGATCATCATGACGAGGGAATTTCATCCCGCGGATGCGACGCCGGCGGATCATTCGATCACGCTCGATGAATTGACGGCCTACGCGACGGCGTGGAAGGCGGGCAGGGGCTGGGGCGTTGATGGAAGCGCGATCCCGTTGGGTTACCTGACTCACGCCGGTCTGATCTACCAGAAGGGTGGCAAGTACACCTTCAGCCCGGCCAAGGGTGTTCCGCCGGAATGCTGGGTGCCCTCGACGGGTGCGAGCCTGGCTGGAGCTTCCGGCGGGTCGATGATGCCGGGCAGCGCATCGCGCCAATGCCCCGTTGCCTGGAAACCGGGCGCCGCGGGAACTGTGAACCTGATGGTCACGCCTCCCATGGGTTCGAGCGCGATGGCGGTCTCTGACACCGTCCCTGAGGGATGGTCGGTGGTGAATGTGAGCGGTGGGGGTCAGTTCGATCCTGCGACGGGGCAGGTCCGCTGGGGACTGATGTTCGGGGATGCCCCGAGCAAGTTCAGCTACGACGCGGTGCCTCCGGCGGATGCCGCGAGCAACGGCAACTTCGAGGGCGAAGTTTCGTTTGATGGAATGCGCATGCCGATCGTGGGCAGGGGCATGGCGGGCGCGGCGGATTTGGCAACTGCCATGCGCATTGCCGGTTCGCGTCGGGGCGATGCGGGGCATGTCCACTTCACGGTGCAGTCTCCCGCCGAGCAGGTGTTCACCGTGGAAGCATCGTCGGACCTCGTGAATTGGTCGGAGGTCGATGCCTTTGTGTTCACGGGCGAGGAACTCGACGTGATGGATCCCGCCGTCGAGGCGTCCGCGACCCGTTATTACCGATTGCGGCCCATGGGCCGGTAGAACCCGATGGTGTCGGGCTGGTGACGGGACTGCGTCCCGGCTCAGCCCGAGGTTTCATGCGGGCGGCGCCGAGGGTCGGCGCCGCTTTTTTTTGGGGGAGGGAGTGAGGCCAACCGTCCCGACGGATGGTGGGTGGTGGACCTCTCCGAGGGCGCCGTGCTGGGTATGTCCGCAAAGGACGGCGCGCAGCGGAGTTCGCGCCCTGCCGTCAATCTGTGGATGCACTGCCTTTCAGCCGGTCCGGGGATCCGGAGTTGCCGAGCCGGATGGGCATGCCTAGCCTCCCCCCATGTCCCTCCCTTCCGTCACGCCACGGCTCGCGTGGCTCCTCATGGCCTGCGGTCTGACGTTCGCCCCCGGAGTTGCTCGCGCGGGTGGGGTCGAGGTGATTCCGGCCAAGGATCGCATCACCATCCGTGTTGACGGCGAGATGTTCACGGAACTGAGATTTGCGGATGGGCCGAAGCCTTATTTCTATCCGTTGCTGGGTCCGGGCGGCGTGATGGTCACGCGCCATTACCCCATGCGCACCGATGCGGCGGACGAGGAGAAGGATCATCCGCATCATCGTTCGCTCTGGTTCACGCACGGCGATGTGAACGGAACCGATTTCTGGGCCGAGGGGGCGGACAAGGGACGCATCGTCCAGGAGAAAATCCTCGAGGCCGCGGGCGGTGAGAACAGTGGCGTCATCCGGACTGCGAACCGATGGGTGACCGCGGCGGGCAAGGCGGTGCTCACCGACGAGACGACATTTCGTGTGATACGCAGCGCGGCCGGCCGCTTGTTCGACTACGAGATCGTGCTCAAGGCTTCGGAAGGCGCGGATGTGACCTTCGGGGACACGAAGGAGGGGACGTTCGGCTTTCGTCTCGCGGAGAGCATGCGGCTCGCGCAGAACAAGCATTACAAAGGCAAGCCAGGAGGGCACATCCTCCAGGACACGGGGGTCAAGGACGGGGAGACCTGGGGCAAGCGCGCGAAGTGGACGGCGTATTCGGGGCCTGTCGGGGACAAGATCATGGGAGTCACGGTCTTTGATCATGTCTCGAACCCGCGCTATCCGACCTGGTGGCATGTGCGGGATTACGGTCTTTTCGCCGCGAACCCGTTTGGTTTGCATGATTTCGAGAAAAAGCCGAAGGGCGCCGGCGACCTGTTGCTCAAGGCTGGCGAGCAGCTGAAGTTTCGGTACCGCGTCCTCCTGCAGGCCGGCGAGCCCGAGGTCTCGAAGCTCAACGAGATCGCTGCTGCCTTCGGTAAGTGAACCCTCGACGAAAAACCTTTTCCCCGCCGCGCGGCTCCGGATACTCGGCTCCGTCCCACCCTCCAACGCCAGTTTGTTCCACTCCATTTATGAACCTGCGCCAATCTCGTCGTTCGTTCCTCAAGACCACAGCACTCACCGCTGCTGCCCTGGGTTTTCCCGCTGTGTCTTATCGCCGCGTGCTTGGTGCGAATGACGCGCTGAGGGTCGCAGTGGTGGGTTTCAACGGCCGGGGGGCCGATCACATCGCCGGCTTCCTCAAGGTGCCCGGCGTCCGGCTCGCGGCGTTGTGCGATTGCGACCAGAAGGTCCTCGATGGTGCCGTCAAGAAGCTGAAGGAACAGGGCCACGACGTGAAGGGCTACCGGGATGTCCGCGACGTCATCGCCGACAAGGACATCGACATCATCTCGACGGCGACGCCGAACCATTGGCACGCGCTGATCACCGTCTGGGCCTGTCAGGCGAACAAGGACGTCTACGTCGAGAAGCCGGTTTCCCACAACGTCTGGGAAGGTCGCAAGGCTGTGGAAGCCGCGCGCCATTACAAGCGCGTCGTGCAGACCGGCACCCAGAGCCGCTCCAGCACCGGCATCCGGGAAGCGGTCGCCTGGGTGAAGGAAGGGCACCTCGGCAAGATCAAGATCTCCCGCGGCCTCTGCTACAAGCCCCGCGCCAGCATCGGCAAGACCACGGGCCCTCAGTCCATCCCCGATGGGATGGATTACAACCTGTGGTGCGGGCCCGCGCCAATGGGTCCGTTGACGCGGAAGAAGCTGCATTACGACTGGCACTGGGTTTGGGAAACCGGGTGTGGCGATCTGGGCAACCAGGGCATCCACCAGATGGACATCGCCCGGTGGTTCCTCGGCGAACAGGAGCTTTCCCCGCGCGTGCTCAGCGTGGGTGGTCGCCTCGGGTACGACGATGACGGGACCACGCCGAACACGCAGATCATCTGGCACGGCTACGAGAAGGCCCCGCTGATCTTTGAAGTGCGCGGGTTGCCGAAGGACAAGCCCAGCCAGTCGGAGTGGGGCAAGAACATGGACAAGTTCATGGGCGCGCAGATCGGCGTCGTGGTCCACTGCGAGGGTGGCTATGTGCTGGTCCCGGACTACTCCGGCGCGATCGCCTTCGACAAGGAAGGCAAGGAGATCAAGCGCTGGAAGGAAGCCAAGGACCACTATCAGAACTTCGTCGATGCCGTTCGCAGTCGTCAGATCGAGGATCTGAACGCGGACATCCTGCAGGGTCACCTTTCGAGCGCCCTGTGCCACACGGGCAACATCTCGTATCGCCTTGGCAAGAAGCAGGCCCCGGGCGCGATCCGTGAGCAGCTGAAGAGCTCCGCCGATCTCCAGGAAACATTCGATCGCATGGTCGAACATCTGAAGAAGAACGAGGTCGGCATCGACACCGACCAGATCACGGTGGGCGTCGGGTTGAAGATGGACCCGGCCACCGAGCGGTTCATCGGCAATGCGGACGCGGACAAGTTGCTCACCCGCGACTACCGCAAGCCGTTCGTGGTTCCGGAGACGGTCTGAGGTTGCTGGTGGAAAAGCGGGGGGATCCTTGCAGGTGGCTATTTTTGGGGATCCGAAGGGATCTAGACCCTGGCCGCAGGTGGCCTCCGAGGCCACCTGCGGAATGCAGCGCCGGAGGGTTCGCACCCGAATGGGGTGCCAGAGGCTCAGGAAGGGAATCGCGTGTCCCAACCGCAACGGGTTGCGCCCCGTTTGCAGCCAATCCCCGAGCCATTTGTGACGGCGTGAACCCGCCTTGCAGCGATCTCCCTCGGTTTGCAGCCATTTTTCGTCGGCTCGCGGGCATTCCACGCGGCGTTCGCGGTGATTTAAGCCCGCTTCCGGACGATTCCACTGCGCTTCCGGTCATGCGCGGTCGTGATTGCGACATTCCACCTCTGGTCGCGGACAATCTCCGTGGCGATTGCGGCATTCCTGCTCCCGTTTGCGTCGATCCTCGTCCCTTCGCGGATGGTTTTCGCGGCGATTGCGGCGAACTACGGGGAGTTTGCGTCGCCGTACCACCGATTTGCGTCGCCGTACGGCCGCTCTGCGGCGGCCTGAATACGGTCCCGGACGATCTTCGAAGGGTTCCGGGCGCGCGCACTGGAGACTTCGGTCCCCTCACTGGCGTCGCGGGCAGTCGAAGCCTCGATTGCGACGCCATGAGGGGCGATCCGGCCGCGCCCCGTCCCGATTGCGGCCCGGTCCGGAGCGTTCCGGACGGCGGCAGTACGGATTACGCCGGTTGCGGTTGCGGTGCGGGCGTCGTGGGAACCGTTGCGGGCTTCGAGGGGGCTCCCCCGACGTTCACAATGATCCGGCTTTTGCGCCAGACCTCGATGAATTCCAGACCTTTTGGTGTCGCGCCGAACTGCAGCACCAGGCGATCGAGGTGTTTTCGATCAGGCAGGAACAAGGGCCAAACTCCAGGCGGCAGCCTGCTGCCGCTTCTCAGACGTTGAATTTGAAGAGCAGCACGTCGCCGTCCCGGACGACATATTCCTTGCCCTCCATCCGGTAGAGGCCCTTCTCGCGCGCGGCGGCGATCGATCCGCATTTCATGAGATCGGCGTAGGCCACGGTCTCGGCCTTGATGAAGCCGCGCTCGAAATCGGAATGAATCACGCCCGCGGCCTGCGGGGCTGTGTCCCCGGCATGGATGGTCCAGGCGCGGACTTCCTTTTCGCCGGCGGTGAAATAGGTCCGAAGACCCAGCAGGTGGTAGGTGCCACGAATCAGCGCGCCGACGCCGGACTCCTTGACGCCGAGATGTTCGAGGAACTCGCGGGCCTCGTCGGCGGAAAGATCGATGAGGTCGCTCTCGATCTGCGCGCTGATCACGGTGGTTTCGCAGCCGATGTGGGTCTCCGCGTAGTGCCGGACTTTCTGCACGTGGGAATTGGCCTCGGCGTTCGCGAGGTCCGACTCCTTGACGTTCGCGGCAAAGATCGTGGGTTTGTCCGTGAGCAGGCAGAAGGCTTTCGACTGCACCTTCTCCTCGGCCGTGAGTCCGCAGGTGAGGGCGAGCTTTCCGGAGTCGAGGTGCGGCTCGATCTTGGCCAGGATGACATCCTCGGCGACCGATGGTTTGTCGCCGCGCTTCACGTCCTTGGCGATCTTTTCGCGGCGTTTCCGGACACTGTCGAGGTCGGCGAGGATCAGTTCGGTGTTGATGGTCTCGATGTCGCGGATGGGGTCGATGTTGCCGGCGACGTGGTGGATGTCAGGATCCTCGAAGCAGCGGACCACCTGCACGATGGCATCGACCTCGCGGATGTGGCTGAGGAACTTGTTTCCGAGGCCTTCGCCCTGCGAGGCCCCCTTCACGAGGCCTGCGATGTCCACGAACTCGACTGCGGCGGGAATGGTTACCTGGGTTTTGGAGACCTTCGACAACGGCTCGAGGCGGTCGTCGGGGACGATCACGACGCCGATATTGGGGTCGATGGTGCAGAACGGGTAGTTGGCCGCCTCCGCTTTTCGGGTGCGGGTGACGGCATTGAAGAGAGTGGACTTGCCCACGTTGGGAAGTCCGACGATTCCAGCTCGGAGCATAAAGGGCGGCAAGGAAGCCGCGAACCAGGGCGCGCTGCAAGGTCGCAGTGGGGCGGGGGCGAAGTATTTCACCCTCGGCATCCGGGTAGACCTACATAGAGGGACAGGTCTTTCGTTTGGAGCTCGGGTTTTTGCCGAGCGGTCTCGGCTCTTCGATCTCTGAAACCCGGAGGCTGCGTCCTGCTGGTCGGATCGCGTGGCCGCGCAATCAATCGCTTCCACGAAGCCCTGCGGTCGTTTATAACACGTCGTGCCATTCACGAAACTTGGCCTTGGACCCGCGCTGCTGGATGCCGTGCGGGAACTTGGTTACACTGAACCCACGCCGATCCAGATCCAGTCGATGCCTTTGATCCTGGCAGGGCGGGACGTCATCGGCTCGGCCCAGACCGGCACGGGGAAGACCGCTGCTTTCGGATTGCCGATCATCCAAATGCTCGGGGTGCACCAGAAGACGCCGCGGGCGCTGGTGCTTGAGCCGACGCGCGAACTGGCGATCCAGACCGACGAGAGCCTCCGGAAGCTCGCGCGCTTCACGAACATCCGTGTGACGGTCGTGTACGGCGGCGTGGGTTACCAAAAGCAGCGCGATGATTTCCGGGATGGTGTGGACATCGTGGTGGCGACGCCTGGGCGTTTGCTCGATCACCTTCGCCAGCACGCCCTGAAGCTGGACAAGGTCCAGCACCTCGTTCTCGACGAGGCGGATCGCATGCTGGACATGGGTTTCCTGCCCGACGTGAAGCGGATCATCGAGCACTGTCCGCGACGCCGGCACACGTCCCTTTTCTCGGCCACCATTCCGCCCGAGATCGACGGCCTGATTCGCTGGGCCATGCACGAGCCGCAGACTGTCGAGATCGGCGAACGCCGGATGCCGGCGGAGACGGTCCGGCACGTGATCTACCCGGTGGCGCAATCGCAGAAAACCCAGCTTCTCCTGGCGCTGCTCGAGCAGATCCACTGGGAGAGCGTGATCATTTTCTGCCGCACCCGGCGTGGTGCTGACAAGGTGGAGCGCCTGTTGAAGCAGAACCATCACAAGGCCGCGGTGATCCACTCGGACCGGTCCCAGAAGGAGAGGCAGCAAGCGCTTGAGGGATTCAAGGCAGGGCGGTTCGAGGTTCTCGTGGCCACGGACATCGCGGCCCGCGGACTCGACATCGCGGACGTTTCGCACGTGATCAACTACGACGTCCCGGAGCATCCCGAAGACTACGTGCACCGGATTGGCCGCACGGGTCGTGCGAAGGCTTCGGGCGACGCGTTCACGATCATGATGACCGAGGATGCCCCGCGCGTGGCCGGGATCGAGAAGTTCATCAAGCAGCGCATCGAGCGGACGAAGCTCGAGGGATTCAACTACGAGTACGCCCTCGCGCTCGATCAGGGCCGCAAGGCCTCGCTCCCGACCGGCAGGGTCCGCGGCGGGCGTGTCGGCAGCGGTGGCTATTTCGCCGCACCGGCGGGGCGACGACGGCGTTAGTTGTCGGCGTTAGTTGTCGGCGTTATTGTCGGCGTTATTGTCGGCGTTAGTTGTCGGTAGTTCCGCGACGCGGCTTGCACTCGTTCGCCGGCTGGCGTGAGATCAGGGGAACCATCCCCGATGAACATGTCCTTCTCACGCCTGTCCGCAGTCGTCGCCCTGACGTTGTCCTGGTGCTCGAGTGGTTTCGCGCATTCCGCGGTCGAGCCGGTTCCCAGGCCGGACGACTGGTGGAAGACGCGCCACGCCTCGATGAACGAGAAGGCGGCGGCGCTTGGCGAAAAGGCCCAGGTGATCTTCATCGGCGACTCGATCACGCAGGGTTGGGAAGGCGAGGGCAAGGAGGTCTGGGCCCGGTATTACGCGGGTCGCAACGCCATCAACCTCGGCATTGGCGGTGACCGCACGCAGCACGTGTTGTGGCGTCTGGAGAACGGGAACATCGCGGGCCTCAAGCCCAAGGCCGCGGTGCTCATGATCGGAACCAACAATTCCAATGGCGAGGACAACACCGTCGAGCAGGTCGCCGATGGCGTGAGCGCGATCGTGAAAATGATCCGGGAAAAGCTGCCTGCCACGCGGATCCTTCTCGTCCCGATTTTCCCGCGAAACGAGAATCCGTCCGTCATTCGCGGAAAAGTTCTCCAGGTCAACCAGGTCCTCCAGAAGCTCGTCGACGAGACGAATGTCTTCTGGGCCGACTTCGGATTCCGCTTCGTCAACGCCGACGGGACGATTCCGCATGAACTCATGCCGGATTATCTGCATCTTTCCCCGAAGGCCTACGGCATCTGGGCCGACTCCATTGAATCGCGCCTGGCCTCGATCCTGGGAGATTCCCCGATCAAGGCGGACGCCGGCGGAGCTGCTTCGGGCGCGGCCTCGAACCCTCTGAGCGGCGGTTGGACCCTCACCATTCCCGGCCCGAACCAGGAACCGGTCGACCTCGCTCTCACCCTGAAGCAGGAAGGCGCGAAGCTCTCAGGCAAAGTCGAGCGGCCGAACGGCGGTGCGATCGATCTTGAGAAGGGGGAGGTCCGCGGCAACGACTTCACGTTCGTGCTCAAGCGCAACCGGTCGGATGGCTCCGTGATGACCTACGACATCGCCGGCAAGCTTGACGGTGGCAAACTCGCAGGCAAGGCCTCGACCCAGATGGACGGCAATCCCGTCACGATCCCGTGGACCGCCAAGCGCCGCTAGCGGACCCCCGCGCAGTTCATGGTCCCGACGCCTGTCCAAATTTTGAAAATCCGGCTCTCCATGAACCCTGTACGATCGGACGCGATTCCGATATGGAGTGCGGTGGCTTGCCACCGCTTTTCCGCTGGGGTCGCCTGGCCGCTGGCTCCGCTCGCACGCTCGAAAGCGGTGACAAGCCCTCCTGTTGGCCGACAGAAGTACCTTCCAAACAAATTGAGAACCTCGAAGAGGTTCCGTCCCTCAGCCCAGGGTAGCCCGCGCCGCGGGCCACCCTGGGAAATCCGATCCCCAATAATTCATCAACCCCAACGGGGTTGCGTCCGACCCAACGGTGGTGACTCCCCACGCCCTGGCATGACGAAACCCCGATGGGGTTTTATGACGAGGGTG
>CAIMTB010000232.1 GCA_903844265.1 uncultured Verrucomicrobiota bacterium | reverse complement strand
GTATGCCACCGAGGTCGGGGTCGGCTCCGAGCCGTTCGTGGTGTAACGGATTTCGGCGCCCGGGAGAGCCCCGCGCAACGCCACCGTCACCGAGTTGGTGAACAACTGACCCGGCGGGAGAATCACGACCAGCGGGACCTGCGACTCCGTCACCGTCAGGACCTGGTCCGCAGCCACACCTGAAAGAGTCGTCACGGTCCCCGACGGCCACTCCACGCGCAGCGTCTCGGCCAAGGCGGAATTGCCCATGCCGAAGTGGGCGATCGCCTCCTGGGTACCCCAGCCATCCTCGCCGCCTACCTGCCGGGTCTGAGTGACCTGGCTGCCGCGAATGTTCGCGACAACGCGCACCTTCGCTCCCAGACCCTGTCGGTTGGAAACCAACCCGATCAGGCGCACCCGCAGCCAGTGGTTCGTGGAACCTACATTCGCGAAAAGAGCCGGCGCACCGCCGGGCCAGGTCGCCAACAGGACATCCAGCGCGCCATCCCCATTGAGATCTCCGACAGCCAGCCCGTTCGATAAATCCGGAGCCGTGGGCAGCACCCCGGTGGTGACCACCTCGAACTCGCCATCGCCGCGGTTCCGGAAGAGATAAGGACTGCCCGACCGGTTCGAAAGGAGCAGATCGAGCAATCCATCATTGTCAAAATCCGCCCAAATGGCGCCGCACGGATCCCTTGGGGTGTGGGTCCCGGGAACTGAAGTGGTCAATGGTGTGAAAAGGCCGTGTCCTTCGTTCCTAAACAGTCCGGATCCGCCAGTCCGGGTCATGAAGACGTCCAGATCACCGTCGTTGTCGTAATCGCCCCAGGCCACAGTCGCCCCCTGATCCGGAGCTCCCGGCAGGCTCAGCGGGTTGGGCGTGAACCGCGAGAAATGACCCAGGCCATCGTTGGCGAACACCGAACTCTCGCCCGTTGCGAAGATCGCCGTCTCCGAGAGGTCCAAGTCCCCGTCGCCGTCGAAATCAGCCCATGCCACACCCTGCCCCCAGGGCGTGCTGGTCGCAAAATCTCCGGACAACACCGGTGTGAACAGGCCCGACGGGGAACCCAGAAAAAGGCCCGGACTTTGCCGTTTCGATCCACCGCCGTTCGCGATCGCCACGTCGAGCCAACCGTCGCCGTTCGCGTCCGCCCAACTCGCGGACTGGGCCCGGGTCCCTGCCATCAACGCTGGGTTGTGCGTGTCCCGGGTGAATGTGCCGTCGCCGTTGTTGCGATACAGTGCGTTGGCAGGTGCCGCGCTTTCCGATGAGGCTGCGACGAAAAGGTCCAGGTGCCCATCGTTGTCGTAGTCCACCCAGTTGACCGACACCGCGCTCAGCGAGCCAGCACCCGCGAGCAGGGACGTGACATCCACCCATCCCGCGACCGGTGTGTTCCGAAACAATTTCGCGCCCCCGTCCAGCAGAGCGATGGCCAGATCGAGGCGCCCGTCCCCGTCGAAATCGCCAAACGCGGCCGCCATCGGCCCCGGCAGATTGGCAAAAGCGGGAACGGTCACGCGCTGAAACCCGATCTCCGCTGACGCCGCGCCCCCCAGACCCACGGCGATCCATGCCGATGCCCATGCCAAAAGGCCAGAGCACGCCGCCAAGCCCCGTCCCGAGCAGACCGTTTTCAAGCTCATGAGTTCGCTCCTTCCTCGACGAATGAGCCGACCATCGCTCCCCCTTGGCCAACTCAACAGCAGCCCGGAAAAAGGCGAATCCAGCTCGTCGCCAACCCTCACATGGAAGAACCCCTCCCACAAGGGCGCCCATCCCTCCGCTTTCCGGGCCGTGAACCGTGGATGACGGCCTCTCCGAGGGCGCCGAGCCTTGTTGTCCGCGAAGGACGGCGCGCAGCGGAGTGCGCGCCCTGCCCTCACCCACCGGTCGCCAGAACGTTCGCCATTGCCGCCGCCGGCCCGCCCCGGCAACGATGACCGCGGTTCAACGATTCCCGATTTCACGACATGAAAGTGGTCATCCTGTGCGGCGGCAAAGGCACGCGACTCCGCGAAGAGACCGAGTTCCGGCCGAAACCGATGGTGCCCGTCGGACCGCAACCGATCCTCTGGCACATCATGAAGTACTATGCCCACTTCGGGCACCATGACTTCGTGCTCTGCCTCGGTTACAAGGGCGACATGATCAAGGATTACTTCCGTAATTACTTGTGGAACCGCTGTGATGTCACCCTCTCCCTCGGCCGCGCCCCGAGGACCCGCTTCCACGACCACCACGAGGAAGAGAACTGGAG
>CAIMTB010000231.1 GCA_903844265.1 uncultured Verrucomicrobiota bacterium | reverse complement strand
CTTGTCTTTTGCTGACGGCCATTGCGAGATCAAGAAGTGGGTGGACGGGCGGACCAAGCCGCCGGTGCGGTTCAGCAATGCCGCGCTTCCTCTCAACGTCGCCTCGCCGAACAACGCGGACGTGATCTGGCTGGCGGATCGCACGACGGTTCTGGCGAAGTAACTCAGATGAAGACGCAATGGCTTGCTTGGGTGCTGACCTTGTGGAGCGCGGTTTCGGTTCATGCCGAGGCCGAGTTGCTCAACCCATCCGGACCTCCGTTGCCAGGAACTGAAGCCCTGTCGGCCACCGGGGATAACGCGTCGAATATGGTCGCCGGCGTCGACCGGTTCCTGGATCGCAAGCTGGTGGAGGCGATGGTGGGGAGGGAGCGGACCTGGCGGGAGGCGTCGACGAACCACGCCGGTTGGGCCTCGTTTGTATCCGCCGAGCGATCCCGACTCGGGATCATCCTGGGCGTGGTGGAGGCCCGGCCTCCGCGAAATACGTTCCAGTTCATCTCGACGGCGTCCGAGTCCGCGTTGGTCGCGACGTCGAAATGGGTTCGTGTGGAGGCCGTGAGGTGGGCTGCGTTCGGCGAAGTGCAGGGGGAAGGCTTGATGGTCAGTCCGGCCGGGGGTGACGTCCTGGCGGACGTGGTGGCGGTGCCGGACGCGGATGTGACGCCCGAGCAGCTGGTTGGCATGGAGCCGGGTGTGGCGGCGGAATCACAGTTCGCGAGGCGCCTCGCCGAGAGTGGTTGCCGGGTGCTCGTCCCGTCCCTGGTCACGCGGAACAAGGGGGAATCCAAGGTCGCATGGGACGGCGATCACGGGCGCGGTCTGCCGAATCGCGAGTATTTGCACCGGGCGGCGTTTGTGATGGGGCGGACTCTCGCGGGGTACGAGACGTTGAAGATCCTCGCGGCGGCGGATGCGATGAAGGAGAGCGCCAACGAGCGTCCGCTCGGGATCATTGGGTGGGGCGAGGGTGGGCGGTTGGCATTGTACGCGGCGGCGTTGGACGGGAGGTTTGCGGCGGCGTGTGTGAGTGGTGCCTTCGGGCCGCGGGAGCGCAGTTGGGAAGAGCCGCTGGACAGGAATTTCTTCGGGTTGCTGGAGGGCCTTGGGGATGCGGAACTGGCGTCGATGGTGGTTCCGCGGTCGTTGGTGATCGAGGCGGCGGCGGGGCCGGAGGTTGTCCAGCCAAGCGATGGTGGGGCGCCGTCGCGACTTGGCACGATCCCCGTGGCGGCTGTGCGGGGCGAGGTGGCGAAAGCCCGGCGGCTGCTGTCTGGAACGAGGTCGGGTTCCGACCCGTTGCGATTGCTGGAGAGTGTCGGAGGTGCCGGGGCGTTCGGGAGCGAGGCGGCGCTGGCGGCGTTTCTCGAGGGGTTGCAGTCCGGGGCGGCGCCGATCGTGCGTTCGGCGGAAGCGTCGGTGCCCAGGAATCTGCGTGATGGGGGTGGGGGCCGCGACCGGGCATTGAGGCAGCTGCGCGAGATGGATCGACACACCCAGCAGCTTCTGCTGGAGAGCCCGTATGTGCGGCAGGAATTCATGAAGGGATTGGACAGCTCGGCGCCGGGGAATTACGCGACGAGCCAGGCGACCTACCGCGAATATTTTTCCGACAAGGTGATCGGGAGATATCCGGAATCGCTGCTGCCACCGCATCCGCGGTCGCGCAAGGCCTATGAAGATGCCAAGTGGGTGGGGTATGAGGTGATGCTGGATGTGTTTCCTGATGTGTTCGCCTATGGACTTCTGCTGTTGCCCAAGGATCTGAAGGAGGGCGAGCGACGGCCGGTGGTGGTGTGCCAGCACGGGTTGGAAGGGCGGCCGCAGGACACGATTGGCAAGGCGGGGATCGAGTACTATGGCGCCTTTGCGGCCCGGCTTGCCGAGCGGGGGTTCATCACCTTTGCGCCGCAGAATCTCTATATCTTCCACGACAGGTTCCGGCAGCTGCAACGGAAGTCGAACCCTCTTGGCAGGACGCTTTTCTCGGTCATCGTGCCGCAGCACCAGCAGATCTTGAACTGGCTGAAATCACAGTCGTTTGTCGATCCCTCGCGCATCGCCTTCTACGGGTTGAGTTACGGGGGCAAGACGGCGATGCGGGTGCCGCCGCTCGTCACTGACTATTGCCTGAGCATCTGCTCGGCGGACTTCAACGAGTGGGTGTGGAAGAATGCGTCCACGCGGAGTCCCTACAGCTATGTCTGGACCGGCGAGTATGAAATCTTCGAGTGGAACCTGGGCCATACCTTCAATTATTCCGAGATGGCGACCTTGATCGCGCCGCGCCCCTTCATGGTGGAGCGGGGGCACTTCGATGGTGTGGCGCCTGATGAGACGGTGGGTCATGAGTTCGCCAAGGTGCGGCACCTCTATGCGGCGCGGCTGAAGCGACCGCCCGAGGACTGCCAGATCGAATGGTTCGTCGGGCCGCACAGCATCCATGGCGTGGGGACCTATGAGTTTCTGCATCGCCACTTGGGATGGCCGGTGCCTGCGGGACAGTAGCAGGCCCGCCGGGCAAGTTGCCCGTGGGATACCGTGCATCCACAGATTGAGGGTAGGGCGCGCACTCCGCTGCGCGCCGTCCTTCGCGGACGCACCCAGGCACGGCGCCCTCGGAGAGGCCGCCCTACCACCGACAACTCGTGGATGCCCCGCGTGGGGTAATGCAGCCCACGCGAGGTTTGAGATTCGTCAGGGATCCGGGGACACTTCGGGATGGTTTCAGCGGTCATCGTTGCGGCGGGCATGGGCAAGCGGTTCGGACCAGGCCGGGACAAGTTGTTTCTGGAGGCCGCAGGTCGGCCCGTCGTGGCGCACACCTGGTGCCGGTTTGATGCGGCGCCGTGCATTGACGAGGTTGTCGTGGTGATCAGGCCGGGGATGGAGGGTGTGTTCAACGACATTGCGGCAGTCCTTGGTTTGACCAAGCCGTGGCGTCTGGCCCTGGGCGGGGCGGAACGTCAGGACTCCGTTTGGAATGGCCTCCAGGCGACGTCGAGGACGGCCGGGGTGGTGGCGATCCAGGATGGTGCGCGGCCATGCACAGCGCCCGATGTCATCGCGGACACCGTCCGTGCGGCGGCGGAGACGGGGGCTGCGGTGGCGGCGCAACGAGTGACCGACACCATCAAGCAGAGCGCGGATGGCCGGATGATCGACCGCACCGTCGATCGATCGCTCCTGTGGGCGGTGCAGACCCCGCAGGCTTTCCGGCGGGAGGTCATTCTCCGTGCGTTGGAGGAGGTCCGACGTCGGGGGTTGCAGGTTACCGACGATACGGCGGCCTGTGAATTGATTGGCCAGGCGGTTCGCCTGGTGGAGTCCCGGAGTCCCAACCCGAAGGTGACTTATCCCGGGGATGTTCCGTACATCGAGCAGTTATTGGGGAGTTAGCGATTCATTTCGAGGCGTGGGCCTGTTGGCGGACAATGACGCCCATCCGGGCATCGACAAGCGGCTTGGCGCTCGAACAAAAGAACAAAAGACCTGTCCCCTAGTTTATGGATCAGGCAACCCGAGGGGGCGGGTGGTGGTTATTCCCGGAGCGCCTCGGCGAGGCGTGCCGTGAATTCGCGTGCGCCTTCCGCATTGAGGTGGGTATGGGTGGCGAACTTCGAGTCGGGCATGACCGGTGGGAGGTTTGTCAGGACGCGGTCGGCGCCGATCCAGGTCGACCATGTTCCGAGCATGCGCCGGATGTTTTCCGAGTGTTTGTTCGAGGCGAGGCTTTGGGGTGTGGGTGTGATGCCGATGGCGAGGCGGGTGCCGTTGGGGATGGCGTGGCGGAAGGCGCGGCTCGCGGGCTCGATTCCGTTCCCGAGCCTGTACTCGGCATTTCCGAGGAGGGCGTGGGGATCGGGGCGGGTGGGATCCGACAGGCTGCCATCGCGGTGGAGGAGGATCTGGGCGAGGTGGAGATTACAACCGTAGGCTGTGCTCCAGTCACCGTGGAGCGGGACAGGGATGAAGGGTTGGATGATTCGTTCGCGGAAGGTGACGCCGGCGAGGGCGGACTCGAGGCGGTTGAGGGCTTGGGAAGCGGCGAGCCGGGAGCCGGGAGTGGAGAGTTGGGCGTCGAGGAAGGCGATGTGGGTTGGGCTGGGCGAGGACCCTCGGAGCGCCTCGGGATGGAGGAGCAGGACGACGGTGCGTGGTGGTTGGAAGGGGTGTGCGGCGAGTGCTTTTGCGAGGAGTCGTGACTGGGTCTCGAGGTCGAGATAGCTGAGCGTGCCGAGGTTGAGGGTGGGGAGGTTGCCGAGTTGGGCTGCGAGATCGCGGGCCTCGACATCCATGAGGCAGGACGAGTCGCCGAGGAGGAGGATGGATGCGGGCGATTTGCGGAGGGCGAGCCGGGCCTTGGTGCTGAGGATTGTCTGGTCGAGGTTGGCTGGGACGGGGGCTGGCAGCCATTCCAGGCGGTCAGCGAGATGGAGTGCGACGGCGGCGATGACGACGGCGATCACGGGGCGCGCGAGGAGGCGGAGGGCATCGCTGGCTGGGAAGGCGTAATTGTGGCTGGGTCCGTTCATGGGCGGTCAGAACTGGAAGTAGATGAACGGCACCGCCTGGCGCTGCCAGTAGGCGGCGATGGCGATGATCAGCGCGGCGCAGGCGGCGGGTCTTTTCCAACCGGGGACGATCCCTTCGCGGAACGGGGTGGGTCGTGTGCCCTGGAGGGATTCGACGAGGAGGATTGGGAGCCACCAGGCGGCGACCGAGAGGGCGGCGGTGGGCAGCCAGGCGGGCATTGAGAGATCGAGCAAGGCGCGGTGGAGGCGCAGGAGGTTTGCGCTGGAGCCGGCGCGGAACAGGAGCCAGCCGTAGCCGACCACGGCCCAGGTGAGAGGGCGTCCAAGTGCGTCAGGCATTGTTCGATGCCGGTTCCATTGGCGATGGACGACGAGTGCGAGGCCGTGCCACGCGCCCCAGAGGACGAAGTTCCACGCTGCGCCGTGCCAGAATCCGCCGAGGAGCATCGTCACGAAGAGGTTGATGCAGGTGCGGGTTTCGCCGTGGCGACTACCGCCGAGGGGCACGTAGAGGTAGTCGCGGAGCCAGGTGGAGAGGCTGATGTGCCAGCGCCGCCAGAAATCGCGGACGCTCGTCGCCGAGTACGGCCTGTCGAAATTGTGCATCAATCGGAAACCGAGCATCTGGGCGAGTCCGCGAGCGATATCGGAGTAGCCGGAGAAATCGCCGTAGATCTGGCCGGCGAACGCGACGATTCCGAGGATGACGACGGGCAGGGAGTTGATCCCGCGGTCGAGTCCGAGTTCTGCGAAAGGTGCGAGTTGATCCGCGAAGACCACTTTCTTGAACAGGCCCCAGAGGATTTGGAGGAATCCTTCCTCGAGGTCGACGAGGCGAATCGTTCGTGGCTCGAGGAACTGGGGGAGGAGGTTGGACGCACGTTCGATGGGGCCGGCGACGAGCTGCGGGAAGAATGAGACGAAGGCGAGGAAGGCGGTGAGATCGGGAGCGGGTTGGATCCGACGCCAGTAGACGTCGAGCGTGTAGCTGAGTGTTTGGAAGGTGTAGAACGAGATGCCGACCGGGAGGACGATGTTCCAGGTCCAGGAGGGATGCTGGACGCCGACGCGCTCGAGGAGGCCGTAGAAGGACTCGAGGAAGAAGCCGCAGTACTTGAAGATCCCGAGCATTCCGAGGTTGAAGCCGAGGCTGACGGCGAGCCAATGGCGTCGTGTTCGTGCGCTTGTGGATCGCGCCATGCCGGCGCCGACCTGGAAATCGATGATGCTCGAGAGGATCAGCAGACCCAGGAAGCGCCAGTCCCACCAGCCGTAGAACAGCCAGCTGGCGGCGACGATGAGTTGGTTGCGGCGTGCGCGGCTGTGGCGGACCAGCCAGTACAGGAGGGCAAAGGCCGCGAAGAAGATGAGGAACTCGGTCGAGTTGAACAGCATGGCCAGCGCGCGCGTGGAGGGTCGGTCCGGAAGCGGATTCGTGCAACTGGGTTCATGGTCCGGAGACGTCCCCAAATCCTGGAACACGTCCCTCTCCACGAACGGACGGCGCAAACAGGACAGCCGGGCCTAGGAAAACTCCGTGAAACGTCGTGGGTCGAGGGAGCGAAGCGTTTCTTCAACGTTTCCGGACTGCAGCCAGAAGGTCCTGGTTGGGAGGTCGAGCGTGGCGGGCGCCGGGGTGGGATGGATGATGAACGTCAGGGTGGGGACGCGTTGGATCTCGAGCCGTTGCCGCAGGTTCCTGCGCGGTTCATCCCAGCGGAGAAAGATGAGCACGCAACCGCTCAGCCGGTCGATGTGGCGGAAGACCAATTCCTCGAGATCGGCGGGATTTCCGTCTGGGCGAAGTTCCACGCCGGCGAGGATCTCGAGCATTTGCGCGCTGTGGGCGAGACCGCGGCCGGCGGTGAACATGTACGCGTGATCGCCGACGAACATGAGGTCGAGCAGAGTGTCGTGCTGGTCGATGTCGCACGCGAACGATGCGGCGAGTGAGACGGCGTCCTCAAATGCATCGGAGTCGGGTCCTCCTCCGACGGTGTCGAGGAGCATGGCGTGGCGGACGAAGTATTCTTCCTGGAATTCCTTCACCACAGGGCGTTGGGTGCGGGCCCAGCCGGCCCAGTGGAATTTCCGCATCGGATCGCCGGGACGGTAATCGCGGATGGACGTGAATTCCTCGGAGTCACCCACCGAGCCTGCGAGCGCGACGCCGCCGCGCTGCCATTGTTGCGTGAGGCCTGGGAGCGGCATGCGTGGCAGTGAGAATCGGCGGGGGTAGACCACGATCGACGAGGGTTGGTCCTGGATCTTGTTCACCCGGCGAATCAGGCGGAATGGATCCATCCGCGCGGCGGTGGCTGCGGTGAGTGTCAATCGGCCGCGGCGTCGTGGAACGAGGTCGAAGGTGAGTCGGACTTCGCCCTCTGGGGGGATGTCGGGGATCGGGATGGATTCAGCGACCGCATGGATGTTGCGATTGCATAGCCAGCGCCAGCGGTAGAACCGGTAGCGGCGATCGAACCAGTTGCGGTGGGATTCGTTGGGTTCCTCGAGGGTCGCGAATTCCACCAACGTTGGGCGATAGTCGGGGAAGCCTTCGCGGAACTGGCAGTTTCGCACCCAGCGTCTGGCGAGGTTGTGCAATTGAATGCGGACGGGGAACGGTTCGCCGACACTGGCGTTGTTGGGGATGGACCGGGTCAAGCTGAGCCGCGGTTTCCGGCCAAGGACCCAGGCGAGCGACAGCAGGGAGAGGCAGCCCAGAAAAGCGAACACCTGATGGGCCAGGGTTTGTGACACGTCGGTGAACGACCCGGCCGCCGCCATGGTCCAGAGCACGAGCGCACCCGCGGGTGTGATGCGCGACCAGGTCCAGCGGCGGATCGCATCCAGATTCCTGTAGTTCGCATGCAGCCGGCGGTCGATGCGCGTGACCCTCGCTCTTCCCGGGAGCGGGCCCTTCGAGACCGTTGCGCTGGACGCTGGAATGGGCGACGCCGCGGTCATGGGTTTGGACGGGTTCGGGTCCGATCAGCGCGGGGGTGGGTTCTGCTGGAGCAGGCTCTCGACCAATCCCTCGGGTGTCGTGCCCGCGAATCGTGCCTGTGGATCGAGCACCAACCGGTGTCCGATCACCGGGATCGCGAGTTCCGCGACGTGCTCAGGCAGGACGAATTCGTGACCATCGAAGAGCGCGAGAGCCTGCGAGGATTTCATGAGCGCAAGGGACGCGCGTGGGCCTGCGCCGAGCGGGACCCCGGGCAGCTGACGTGTCGCCTGGACCAGTTGGACGATGTAATGGAGCAGTTCGGGGCTGATGCGGACCGCGCGGACCGCGGCGCGAAGATTACGGATGTCATCCGGCGAGGCGCAGGGTCGTATGGCGTCGATGGGGTGTCCGGCAATCTGGCTGGAGAGGATGGCGACCTCATCCACGGCTGAAACGTAGCCCAGTCCGAACCGCATCATGAAGCGGTCCATCTGGGCTTCCGGCAAAGGATAGGTGCCTCGGAACTCGACCGGATTCTGGGTGGCGATGACGAAGAACAGGTCCGACAAGGGCTGACGTCGCCCTTCGACGCTGACCTGGCCTTCGGCCATGGCTTCGAGCAGCGCGGATTGGGTCCGGGGCGAGGCTCGATTGATTTCATCGGCGAGCAGGACGTCGGTGAAGACGGGGCCTTCGCGGAACTCGAACGCCGTATCGCGCTGGTTGAAGACCGAGACGCCGAGGATGTCGGTGGGCAGGAGGTCGGGCGTGAACTGGATCCGCGTGAACCGGGCATCGATGGAGAGCGCGAGTGTCTTGGCGAGCGTGGTCTTTCCGGTGCCTGGAAAGTCGTCGAGGAGGACGTGCCCGCCGGCTGCGAACGCGGCCAGAAGACGGCGGGTAGGGGCCTCCTGGCCACGGAGAACGCGGGCGATGTTCTCAGAGAGCCTCGCGAGGACAGCCGCTGCGCGGGTCACGTCGACAGACATGGGTGCAGCATGGCGGTGTCGACGGGGGCGGGGCAAGCCGAGTGGGGGGAGCGCCTGCGGTTCTCATTTTGAAGGCGCCCGTGTGGAATGTCGTTGGAGGGATTGAAGAGCGCGGAGATTACTGATAAAGGGACAGGTCATTTATATGATTGACTCGGCGTCTTCCCTCCTCTTTCTTCCGTCCATGCGTGCGCGTCGTCTCAAGCTTCCCAACGACAGGCCCAGCGCCTTCTATCACTGCCTCTCCCGCATCGTCGACAAACGCCCCAT
>CAIMTB010000230.1 GCA_903844265.1 uncultured Verrucomicrobiota bacterium | reverse complement strand
GTTTTCAAGCCGCAGGTCCTGTTGATGCGAACCCGGGCCCAGGGAGCCCTGGCGCTTGAGGCGGATGATCCCAAGGGTGCGGTCCGTGCGAGTGAGGCGGGGGTGGAGGCGATCCGGGGAGTGTTTCGGGACCACGAGCAGCCGGACATGGCGGAGCAGGCGTCCGAGGTTCGCATGCTGGAGTCGTGGCTTCAGGAATTGCGTCCGCATCTTCCGCTCAGTAATCGGGAGCGCCTCGAGGTTGAACTCAACCAAGCGGTAGCACGCGAGGACTACGAGAAGGCCGCCGAGCTTCGTGATGCGTTGAAGCGCATCACGGAATAGGCCTTGTCCTTGCCGTTCCGGCCTTGATGCGGGCTTTCACCGCGTCGCCATCAGGGACTCGCTGGCGAGGCGGCGCGTGATGTATTGGCGCAGGAGGGGGATCCGCGTTTTTCCCAGCAATTCGAGCCCGACGCTGCTGTCGGCGCCGACGACGGGTTCAAGGGCGAACCAGTACATCAACGGAAGGTTGTGATCGGCGGCGTCCGCGGCCCGGGTGATCAGGGGTTCAAGGATGGCCCGGCGTTTCTGGACCGGCGTCCGTTGCATTCCTGAGGCGAGGTAAAGCCGGACGAATGCGGAGTCGTCCTCACGGGCGAGGCGCGCGAACTCGGCGAGCGCTGCGTCGCTGGGGTTCTTCCGCTCGCAGAGCAGCTGGATCGACCAGGCGCGCACGTATTCGTCGGGGTCCTTGAGCAGGCCCAGGAGCAGGCTTCCGTCCGCGGCTCCGATCGTGTCGAGGGCCCAGAGGGCGCGCAGGCGGACACGGGCGTCCTGTTTCTTTGCGGCCTGTTCGCGGAGGGCGGGTGCGACTGAGGTGCTGAGTTTTCCGGTCGCGGCGCGTTCCTGGAGCACTCGGCGGCTGTGGCGCACCGCGAATTCCTTGGGATTGCCGACATGGCTGACGAGTGCGTCATCGGACAGCGCGGCGAAGTCGATCGGCGTCACGGCCTGGTTGCGATAGACGATCTTGTAGATGCGGCCGTTGCTGCGGTCGTGGCCGTCCTCGCGGGTATGATGGCACTGGTTTTTGTCGTACCAGTCGATGATGTACATCGAGCCGTCCTGGTCATAGAGCTGGTTGAGGGTCTGGCTCCAGGTGTCGTTGAAGTTCAGGAAATCGGGTGCGTGACGTCCGACGAAGCCCGAGCCTTGGCGCTCGGGGATGTCCATGTTCAGGCGTTGGCCGTGGATGTTTCCGATGACGGTGCGGTTGCGGTATTCGTCAGGCCAGGAACCGCCGAGGTAGACCATGAGCCCGGCGTGGGCGTGGCCGCCGCCGGCGGCATCGCTGCGCGCATTGGCCGCATGAGGCCCCTTCGCACCGGCCCAGTGCACGTGGTCGCCGTGTGTCTTGATGTCGTCGTAGATGAATGGGTTCAGGTACGACGGCGCGCCCTTGGGCAGCGACTTCCTGCAGCGAGCCTGCTCCTCGAGGGACACGGCGAAGTGCTGGCCACCTTGTCGTTCGTAACGAGCACCCTGGATCATGTGCCAGAAATGCGGGATCACGCAGGCTTCGAGGAAGAACTGCCCGTGGTCGTCGTAGTCCACGCCCCACGGGTTGCTTGTGCCCTCGGAGAAGATTTCGAATTCATGACGCGTCGGGTGATAGCGCCACACCGCACAATCGGTGCGCTGCCGATCTTCACGCGCGGTTCCGGGTTTGCCGACGAACGACGGGCAGAACACACCGTGGCATCCGTAGAGCCAACCGTCGGGTCCCCAGCCGAAAGTGTTCAGGGTCTCGTGGGTGTCCGCCGTGAAATCCCAGCCGTCCAGGAGAATTTTCGGTTCTCCCGCCGGCTTCGGGTTGTCCCAGTCGTCCACGGGCACGAAGAGCAGGTACGGCGCGGCCCCGATCCACACGCCGCCAAAGCCGACTTCGAGGCCGCTGACCAGGTTCACGTGGTCGAGGAACACCGTCTTCTTGTCGAAGTGATGATCGCCGTTGGTGTCCTCGAGAATCAGGATGCGATCATTGCCGCCCAGGATGTCCTTGAGCTGACCGGGCGATGGCTTGGAGAGATCGGATTCTGGCGGGCGTTCTTCCTGCGGCGGCCGCCCGTGCCGGCGTGGGTAGGTCACGCCCTCGGCGACCCAGACGCGGCCGCGGTGGTCGAGGCAGAACGCGATTGGCTGGATGAGGTCCGGTTCGGCGGCGAAGACGTGGCCCGCGAAACCTGGAGGCATGGCCATCGCCTTGACCGCTTCCTGCGCGCTGATGCCCGCGAATGGGACGACGTCCGCGGGAGGGTCCACGGGTTCTGCTGCCAGAGCGCGGGACGGACCTGGAACCGTTGCGAGGACAACCGCGAAAAAGGCGGCGACGGAGGACATCAGGGACGCGGCGGTGGCGGGTCTCTGGCGCATGGGCATGGGTCCAGTGTGGTGTCTTGGTGGGCTGGGCGGAAGCGGAAATCCGTGCGAAAACGGCTGTACGACAAGTTTTCCCAAGCCCTGGAGATCATCGAAGGTCCCTGCGTTTTTGAGGTCGCGCGCGGCGGCCCGGGGCTTCAACCTTTTGCCGTTGCGGCTACCACCGCGCCGAGCCCGAGAAGCAGGAACCAGACGATGCCGATCAGCAGGGTCACGATGATGCCGATGATGGCGATGAACCGCCCACCCTCGGTGGAGCCGCGTCCATTGGGGTCCATGGTTCCAGCCCGCATCGCCCTCAGGTCCGAGTTGGCGAAGATCCATGCGATGGCGCCGCAGACTGCACCGAGTGGGAAGCAGAGGATGAGACTGAGGATTCCCAGGATGAGGATCAGAGTGCCGCGGTGCGGAGTCATGGGGCGTTGTTGAACGGGAAGGCGGCGTTCCTTTTTGTCTTCCTCCGATCGCAGCCAATCACAAGCAGAAGCACAATCACGAATTCGATCACGATTTCCGAATGAACATCCACGAATACCAGGCCAAGGGGTTGTTGGAGGCCAAAGGTGTCGCGGTCCCTCAAGGGGATGTCTGCGACACCGCCATCGGCGCTCGTGCGGCGGCTGAAAAGCTGTTCGCAGCGGGCGAGAAACTTGTCGTCGTCAAGTCCCAGATCCACGCCGGTGGGCGCGGGAAGGGGACATTCAAAAGCGGTTTCCAGGGCGGCGTGAAACTCTGCCGCTCGGCCGAGGACGCGGGCGAGAAAGCCGCAGCCATGCTGGGCCAGGTGCTGGTCACCAAGCAGACCGGGCCCGAGGGCCGGTTGGTCCGCAAGGTCCTCATCGCCGGGGCGCCCGAAATCCGCAAGGAACTGTACCTCGCGGTCCTGCTCGACCGCGCGGTCGGCCGGCCGGTGGTGATGGCGAGCACCGAGGGGGGTGTCGACATCGAGGAGGTGGCGGCGAAGACGCCCGAGAAGATCATCAAGGAGATCATCGATCCGGCCATGGGCTTCCAGGCGTGGCAGGGCCGCAAGATCGCCGCCGCGCTCGGCCTGCGTGGTGAGCTGATGAACCAGGCCGTGAAGCTCCTCCGGGGCGTGTACCAGACCTGGCTCGACAGCGATGCCTCGATGGTCGAGATCAACCCCCTGTGCATCGTCGACGGTCGTGACGGCAAGCCCCGGTTGGTCGCGGTCGATGCGAAGTTCGGCCTCGATGACAACGCGCTGTTCCGGCACCCGGACCTGCTCGCGATGCGGGATCTCGGCGAGGAAGCACCGCTGGAGATCGAGGCGAGCAAGCACTCGCTCAACTACATCAAGCTCGACGGCAACATCGCCTGCCTCGTCAACGGCGCGGGATTGGCGATGGCGACGATGGACATCATCAAGTATTTCGGCGGCGATCCCGCGAACTTCCTCGACGTCGGCGGCGGCGCTTCCAAGGAACAGGTCGCGGCTGCGTTCAAGATCATCCTCGCCGACCCGAATGTCCGGGGCATCCTCGTCAACATCTTCGGCGGCATCATGGACTGCAACGTGATCGCCACCGGCATCGTCGAGGCGGTCCGCGAGACCCGGCTCACCCTCCCCCTCGTCGTCCGACTCGAGGGCAACAACGTCGCCGCGGGCAAGAAGACGCTCGCGGAATCCGGCCTCACCATCATCAGCGGCGACACGATGGCGGACGCGGCACAAAAGGTCGTCGGCGCGGTCGCCAAGGCGGCCTGATCCCCAACCACGCGTCCATCACGGCATCCCATCTCATCCCACGATTTTTCCCATGGCCATTCTCGTCACCCCGCAAACCAAGGTCCTCGTCCAGGGGATCACCGGCGGCTTCGGTGCCCGTCACACGCAACTGTCGCTCGACTACGGCACGCTGATCGTCGCCGGCGTCACGCCCGGAAAGGGCGGACAGGCGTTCACCCACGGCAATCATTCGGTGCCGATCTTCGACACCGTCGCCGAGGCCACCCAGGCGACCGGCGCGACTGCCAGTGCCATCTTCGTCCCCCCCCCGTTCGCGGCTGACGCGATCCTCGAGGGGGTCGATGCCGGCCTCGACCTCGTGGTCTGCATCACGGAGGGAATCCCCGTCATCGACATGATCAAGGTGAAGGGCGCGATGCGTGGCTGCCGCACTCGTCTTATCGGGCCGAACTGCCCGGGTATTGTCACGCCGGGCGAGGGCCCGGATTCGAAGGGTGGCTGCCGCATTGGCATCGCCCCCGGTTACATCCACAAGAAGGGCAACATCGGCGTGGTCTCCCGATCGGGGACGCTGACCTACGAGGCGGTGTGGCAGTTGACCTGCCGTGGCGTGGGCCAGAGCACCTGCATCGGCATCGGTGGCGACCCGGTCAATGGCACGTCGCACCTCGACGCGATCCAGATGTTCATGGCCGATCCCGAGACCCGTGGGATCATCATGATCGGTGAGATCGGCGGTTCGGCCGAGGAAGAGGCGGCGGAGTGGATCAAGGCGCATGGGACCAAGCCGGTGGCCGGCTTCATAGCCGGAGGCACCGCGCCTGCCGGTCGGCGCATGGGTCATGCCGGCGCCATCATCAGCGGTGGCAAGGGCACGGCATCCGCCAAGATCGAGGCGTTCCGTGCGGCCGGAATCGGCGTTGCCGCGACACCTTCCGACATGGCGGAGACGCTGTTGAAGATGATGTGAGGCGGTGAGGCCCGGGGGACGGTTTTGGAGTGCGGCAGCTCGCTGCCGCTTTTCCTCCCGGTGCCGGCCACCGACGACGTGGGTCCGCGCCTGCGTCGGCGACTTTCGGTCTTGGTCAGTCCGCAGTCCATAATCCTGGAAACGGCAGTGGTTGGATGGCCGGCTTCCACAGGTTGGGAGGCCCTGGGCATCCGGCGGTCGGCCGCTTTCAACTGGGGCAAGGCGTCACTTGATCCAGATGGCAGAGAATGGAGTCTCCTGATGTCGACTGCTGCGACGGATGGCCCCGTAGCAGTCGACGTGAGGAGACTCAGACTTGATCCAAATGGCAGTGAATGGAGTCTCCTGATGTCGACTGCTACGACGGATGGCTCCGTAGCAGTCGACGTGAGGAGACTCAAACTTGATCCAG
>CAIMTB010000229.1 GCA_903844265.1 uncultured Verrucomicrobiota bacterium | reverse complement strand
TTCCAGACATCCCACTCAGAGCGCGTGCCACTACTCGTGACGACTCGCTTCCCGTCGGGCGAGAAGGCGACCGAGCGGATGGCGTCGGTGGCCTTGATGGTGACCTGTTCATGGAAAGTGATCGCATCCCACACTTTCGCGGTTTGATCGACGCTTCCAGTGACAAGTCCCTTGCCATCGGGGGAATAGGCGACTGCGCGGACCTGAGCAGCGTGCCCGGTCAAGGTGAATAGTTGCTGACCGGTGGTCGCATCCCACACCCTGGCCGTTGAGTCATCGCTACCCGTGACAATCCGCTTGCCGTCCGGTGAAAAGGCCACCGCAACGATTCTGTTGCTATGGCCTTCGAGCGTATGCACGAGCCTGCCAGTAGTGGTGTCCCACACTTTGGCCGTCTTATCATAACTTCCCGTGACGATTCGCCTGCCGTCCGGTGAAAAGGCGACACCACAGATGGCTGCGCCATGACCTCTGAAAGTTTCAATTTGGAGATGCGTCTGGCGCTGCCAGTAAAACCACTCAAAACCACGTTCTCGACGCGTGGCCATGTCCTCGAGCAACTGCCGCACCCGGCCCACGTTGTTCTGCTCCCACGCCCGTTGCGCCAGGTTGATGTTGGCCACGTAGAGCAGGTGGTTGGCTTCCTCCTTCTCCGCGTCCGCCTGGAGGTGCGCTTGCTTCTCGGACTGGTGTGCCGCTTGGGCGGCGAGCCGCTGGTCCTTCTCGGCACTCCAGGCCTTCCTGGCGTCCATGGCCAGCCAACTGCTGACCGTGATTCCCACAACCAATCCCGTCGCCATCACCGCCGCCGCCGTGAAAGCCACTTTATTGCGCCGCAATGCTTTTTGGACTCTGTAGGCGGTGGTCGGCGGACGTGCGACGACAGGTTCGTTGTGGAGATGGCGCTGGAGATCGGCGGCCAGCCCATTCGCCGTCTCGTACCGGCGAGAACGATCCTTCTCGAGGCACTTCATCACGATCCAGTCGAGATCCCCGCGCAGGAGGTTCATCAGTTTGGGAGGGTCCAAGCTCCTGCGTTTGGCGGTCGTGCCCGACTCGTTTCCCTGCAGGGTTGCGAACCGGGTGGAAGGCCGCGGCGGGTCCTTTTCGCGAATGGTCCGGCGCATCGCGTCCAGCCCGAGCGCTAGGAGTTCCCTTGGATCAAAAGGCGTGGTTCCGGTCAGCAGTTCGTAGAGCAATACCCCGAGGCTGTAGATATCGGTCCGGGTATCCACATCCAGACTCGTCATCTCGGCCTGCTCCGGGCTCAT
Source organism: uncultured Verrucomicrobiota bacterium (assembly GCA_903844265.1). Lineage (GTDB taxonomy): Bacteria > Verrucomicrobiota > Verrucomicrobiia > Limisphaerales > CAIMTB01 > CAIMTB01. The sequence goes on along the minus strand of CAIMTB010000229.1, from coordinate 1,159 downwards.
GTAGGCTGGAGTCCCGACGAACTGATCAAACCCCGTGACGAGCGTCCGATCGGTCAGATGCTGACCGGCCGTCGCCTTGGCGATCCCAAAGTCGATGACCTTGGGCACCGCGACCCCGTCATTGACGGTTATGAGGATGTTGGATGGTTTGATATCCCGGTGGATGATGCCCTTCTGATGCGCATGCTGTACCGCCTGGCAGACCTTGGTGAAGAGTTCCAGCCGTTCGGCCGTGGAAAGACTGTTCTGGTCACAATAATCGGTGATCTTGATCCCGCGGACCAGTTCCATGACGAAGTAGGGACGCCCCGTCTCGGTGGCGCCACCGTCGAGGACCCTGGCGATGTTCGGGTGGTCCATCATCGCCAGCGCCTGCCGCTCGGCCTCGAAGCGGGCGATCACCTGCCTGGTGTCCATGCCCGCCTTGATGACCTTGACCGCCACCCGTCGCCGGACCGGCTCCGTCTGATCCGCAAGATAGACCAGGCCGCAGCCTCCTTCCCCTATCTTCTGCAGGAGACGATAGCGCCCGATGACCGTCGGCATCTCTTCCGTGACGCACGCCGGAACCGTGGGTTGAGAGACAGCGGATCTGGATATGAGCAGGGCCTCGGATGACTCTTGAACCGCGAGCAGGCGTTCGACCCGGGCCAGCAGTTTGGAATCGGATCTGCACGCGCCCTTGAGATACGCGGCGCGCTCCGATTCGGGGAGGTCGAGGGCCTCGCCGAACAACACCTTCTCCGGGTTGGCTTCGTCATTCATAAGCGACCGTCGCCGTTTGAATATCTATGCGACGGACCGGGTCTGGACGGGGCCAGGTATTTCATCTGGCGTGACGCACCCCGGCGAATCGGGCCCTCAAGCGTTTGATTGTTCGCGGAGCGCCTCCGCCAGCCAGGCGCGGGCATAGGCCCAGGCCCGTTTCGCCACGCTCCACCGCGCCCAGGATGCTGGTGACGTCGCTCACGGCCACAATGTGATGACAGAGGGGAATCGTTGGATATCAGGTTTTCCAAGATTTGGACACGCGTTGGGACCATGAACCGCCGGCCAAATCCCTCACCCGGCCTACGGCCACCCTCTCCCGCTGTGGGCGGGCGAGGGACCTGGGTCGAGTGCGGTTCATGGAGAGCCGGGTTTTCCAAAATTTGGACAC
>CAIMTB010000228.1 GCA_903844265.1 uncultured Verrucomicrobiota bacterium | reverse complement strand
TCGAGGTCGTTGTGCTTGCCGCCGGCGCGGATGCATTTCTGGGTGTCGGCGGCGCGGCCCGGTGAATACGGGCACGGCGTCTCGTTGAGGAAGATCGGCACGAACTGGTTCATGCCGGCATTGGTGAACAGCAGGTTCGGGCTGTCGGGCATGAGGCTCGAGCTGGGGACGATCGTGTGCTGCTTCGACCGGAAGAAATCGAGAAAGCTCTGGCGGATCTGGGCGGAGGTCATCACGTGCATGGCTGGAAAACGGTCTTCGGCGCGACAGGACGACGAGGGCCGGGGAACACGGGGTTCCCCTTCACCGCGAGGTCCTGGAGGCCGATGGGATTCATCGAATCGGGACGGAAACCCTATCAGGACCCGGACAAATGCGGCCAGCCTCGAATTGGGCCATTGCTGCCACCCCGCAGGAGCCACACATCAGGAGCACTCGACGGTGAAATCCAGGGGGCTAACCTCTGGCGTGATCGGAAGCCTAAGAGCCTGTCTCAGCGCGCTGGTCTTGAGCGCTGCCCGGGCCGCGCTCGCGGACTTTGAGCTTCTTCCCTCCCCGTCATTCCCTTTCCCTAGGCCCGTGATCCCCATCGAGGCCCAGGCGAGCGTTGCGCGGGTCCGACACCCGCGCGGGCTGTACACACTGTTCTTCACGGAGATGTGGGAGCGTCTCAGCTACTACGGCATGCGCGCGCTGCTCGTGCTGTTCATGGTGGACAAGGTGGAGCACGGCGGGCTGGCGCTGACCGATCAAGCAGCCACCGCCATTTACGGACTCTACACCGCGGGAGTTTACCTGGCCGCTTTGCCGGGCGGCTGGGTCGCCGACCGGTTGCTCGGCGCGCAGAGAGCTGTGTGGTACGGAGGCGTGCTGATCGCCGCCGGGCATTTCTGTTTGGCGATTCCAGCGACGACGGCGTTTTTCCTCGGCCTCATCCTGGTCGTCCTCGGGACGGGCTTGCTGAAGCCGAACGTGAGCACCCTGGTGGGACAGCTCTACCCTGAGGGCGGGGCGCGCAGGGACGCGGGTTTCACCCTGTTCTACATGGGAATCAATCTCGGTGCGGCGCTTGGGCCCCTGGCCTGTTCGACGTTGGGCGAGAAGTTCAACTGGCACTACGGCTTCACGGCCGCGGGGGTCGGGATGGTCTTCGGCCTCATCCAATACCGCCTCACCCGCCACCATCTCGGAACGGCGGGCTGGGTGCTGCCCAGGCTTGACCAACCCGGGTCCCGGCGCCGTGACGCCCGGATCGTGGCGTTGACGCTCGGCCTGTTCGCGATCGTTGTTGTACTTGCCTTCTCCGGGGCACTGCCCATTCAGCCGGTCTGGCTGGCCCGTCGGACTACATTTGTGATTCTGGGGCTGGCGGCGGCGTGGTTCACCTGGGCGCTTTTTCTTTCGGACCTCAAGGCCGAGGAGAGGCGGCGTGTGGTCCTGGTCGGAGTACTCTTCCTGGCTTCGGCGATGTTCTGGTCGGGGTTTGAGCAGGCAGGTTCATCGCTGAACCTGTTTGCGGACCGCCACACGCGGAGGGAACTCGGGAGCTTCCTGGTGCCGGCGGGATGGTTCCAGTCGCTCAATGCGGGTTTTGTGATCTGCCTCGCTCCAGTCGTGGCTGCGGGGTGGATGGCGCTTGCGCGCCGGCGGCTGGACCCTCCACTGCTGGCGAAGTTCGCGGGAGGACTACTTCTGCTTGCGGCGGGATTTGCGGTGCTGGCGTTGGGGGCGAGGCAGGCGCTCAACCACGGTCCGGTGCTTCCCGGATGGCTGATCACCACCTACCTGCTGCACACGGTCGGTGAACTGCTTCTGAGTCCCGTCGGTTTGAGTTCAGTGACGAAACTCGCGCCCCCGAGATTGGTCGGTCAGATGATGGGAATCTGGTTCCTGGCGACGTCCCTCGGGAACCTCCTGGCGGGGTTGTTCGCGGGCGAGGTCAGTGGCGACAATGCCGCGGCGATGCCGGCCCGCTTTTTTCAAGTCGTAGTGACAGCCGGGATCACCGGCTTGGTGCTCCTGGTTGTCGCAAAGCCCGCGCAGAAGCTGGTGGGGAGCGCGCGTTAGGGGCTGCCTGAGCGGGTTGGGATCTGCGGCGTCGTTCGGGCGGATGAAAAAACCGTTTGGTCCCGGCCGGGGTTGTGCTATTGCCCCTGAGCATGATGCGGACATCCAATCCCGTTCTCCGGGCTGACACCTTTGACGTTCCGAACTATGGACGGGCGTCGATGACCCTGGGAGGAACCGTCGCCAAGACGGCGATCCTGGTGGTGATCACCATGACGACGACCCTGGCGACCTACGTCTTCGCGAGGCGGGGCGTGAACGTCATGCCGTTCGCGTTGGGGGGCGCGATCGTCGGGTTCATCCTGGCGCTGGTCACGGCGTTCAAGCCCGCCTGGGCGGCGGTGACCGGGTCGTTGTACGCCGCGGCGGAGGGTTTGTTCCTCGGCGCGATTTCAGCCCTCTTTGAGGCCCGCTACCCGGGAATCGCGCTCTCCGCAGCCGGTTGCACGGTGGGAACCCTCGCCGGACTCCTGATCGCCTACCAATCGGGGCTCATCCGGGCGACGGAGAATTTCCGGCTTGGTGTTTTTGCGGCCACGGCCGGAATCGCCCTGTTCTACATGGTCGGGATGGTCCTGGGGCTCTTCGGAATCCACATCCCGTACATCCACGAGTCGGGGCTGATCGGGATTGGATTCAGTGTGTTTGTCGTGGTGGTCGCCGCGCTGAACCTCGTCCTCGACTTCGATTTCATCGAGCGCGGGGTGTCGGCGGGGGCGCCCAAGCACATGGAATGGTACGCCGCGTTCGGCCTGCTCGTGACCCTGGTCTGGCTCTACATCGAGATCCTGAGGTTGTTGTCGAAGATCATGGGCCGAAGGAACTGATATGTCGTCTGAAACGACCCCAACCACCGCGGATCTGAGGGATGCGATCCGCAACGTCCCTGACTTCCCCAAGCCCGGGATTCAATTCAAGGACATCACGCCTTTGCTGGCGGACCCGCGCCTGTTCAGGGAATGCATCGACCGGATCGTGGAGGGGATCCCGGTCGGGTCCGTGGATCTGGTGGCGGGCATTGACGCCAGGGGGTTCCTTTTCGCGTCCGCGGCTGCTCTCCGGCTTGGCGCCGGCATTGTTCCGGTACGCAAGAAGGGCAAGCTGCCCTTCGCCACGATCGAGCAGAGCTACAGCCTCGAGTACGGCACGAACACCCTGGCGATGCACGTGGATGCCATCCGACCGGGGCAGCGAATTCTGCTAGTGGACGACGTCCTGGCGACCGGGGGGACGGCCAAGGCCACGGTGAATCTCATCGAGCGGCTCAAGGGGGACCTCGTCGGGATCGTGTTCGTCATCGAACTCGGGTTCCTCGGAGGCAGGGCCGGTCTGGCCGGCAAGCCCGTACGCTCGCTGATCTGCTACCCCTGACACGCTCCTGACCCGAGGGGCACCCCGTCGATTGACGCACGGCGGGACGGTCCTATCGTGCCCGCCACATGGCTCCCCAGTCAGGGCGCGTCGACGATGTCATCCGCATCCGGGGCGCCCGCCAGAACAACCTGAAGGGATTCGACCTCGACCTGCCCACGCGCCAACTGATCGTCGTCACCGGCCTCAGCGGCTCGGGCAAATCGTCGCTCGCCTTCGACACCCTCTACGCCGAGGGCCAGCGGCGGTACATCGAGACCTTCTCGCCCTACGCGCGGCAGTTCTTCGACCGCATGGACAAGCCGCAGGCGGATGCCATCGAGGGCATCCCCCCCGCCATCGCCCTCGAGCAGCGCAACAGCGTCCGCACCACCCGCTCGACCATCGGCACCATGACCGAGGTCTGCGACCACCTCAAAGTCCTCTGGCCCCACCTCGCCCGCCTGCACTGCCGCGGTTGCGGCCAACCCGTCGCCAAGGAAGCCCCGCGCGAGGTGTGGGAGCAGGCCCAGAAGGCGGCGGCGGACGCGAGCACGACGGAAGCGCTCATCACCTTCAACCTCCCGCTGTCGCCGAAGCTCTCCCTCGTGGAACAGCTTACACTTGTAAGCCGCCAGGGATTCCAGCGCGTCCTCAAGGACGGTGAGGTCCTCCGCGTGGAGGACGCCCCCGCGCGCTTCGGTGACCTGAAGGTTGAGTTCCTGACGGTCGTCCAGGACCGGATCCGGATCGGCGCGAGCCACCGGGCCCGGTTCGTCGAGGCCTGCGAGCAGGCGTATCATTTCGGCCACGGCAAGCTGTCGGTTCGATTTGCGGATGCCGCCGGGGAGTGGACGCGGGTGCTGCCCTTTTCGCGGCACCTGCACTGTGCGGCGTGCGATCTCGAGTACAAGGAGCCGACCGCGGCGTTGTTCAGTTTCAATCACCCGATCGGGGCCTGCCCTGCGTGCAAGGGTTTCGGCCGGGCCATCGCCATCGATTACGACCGTGCGATTCCGGATCCCACCAAGACCCTCGCGGGGGGTGCGGTCCGGCCGTGGCAGACGGGCACAAGCGCGGAATGTCAGGTCGATCTCGCGAGAGCGGCGAAGGCCGAGGGCATCCCGATGGGCGTGCCGTTCTGCGAGCTTCCCGCCACCGCGCAGCGCTGGGTCATCGACGGGGATCCCGATTACGGCAAGGGCAACGAATGGCCCAAGGCATGGTACGGCGTGAAGGGCTACTTCCGCTGGCTCGAATCCAAGGCCTACAAGATGCATGTCCGCGTGCTTCTCTCGAGATACCGAGCCTACCGCACGTGCCCAACCTGCGAGGGACGCCGTTTCCAACCGGACTCCCTGCTCTGGCGCCTGGCGTTGGGCCCTCAAAAACAGGGTTGCGCCGGCTCCCCGGAGCGCCGGCATTCCACCGGCAACACGGAAAAAGGGAACCCGTCTGGCGGCGGATCCGGACCCTCCGGCAGTCCAGCCCAGGCTCTCACGCTCGCGGATTTCTACGCCCTTCCGGTGCGCGAGGCGCTGTCGACGATCGAGGACATCGCCTCGGCACGCACGGGTCGGGCCGCGAACGATCCGGTCCGGCTCGCGCTCGATGAGATCCTCGCCCGGCTCAGATTCCTCGACGAAGTGGGACTGGGCTATCTCACGCTCGAGCGACCGACCCGCACGTTGTCCGGTGGGGAGACCCAGCGGGTCAATCTCACCACCTGCCTCGGCAGCCGCCTCGTGAACACGTTGTTCGTGCTGGACGAACCCAGCGTCGGCCTGCACGCGCGTGACACCGAGCGCCTTGTCCGGATCCTCACCCGGCTGCGCGACCTCGGGAACACGGTGGTCGTTGTGGAACATGAGGCTGCCGTGATGCGTGCCGCGGACCGCATCGTCGACCTCGGCCCCGGCCACGGTGAAGAAGGCGGCAAGGTCGTCGTCCACGGCACCTTCGACGAGGTCGTGGCACACGAGGGCTCCCTGACCGGTGACTACCTTGCGGGACGCCGCCGCATCGAGTTGCCGGCGAGGCGTCCGGTCCGGCTCGGACCCTCCGAGGGTGCGAATCGAACACTGCAATTCTCCGACCAACTCGTTCCGTATCGCACCGGCCCCGGAGCGGTCCATGCCGCGAAAGAGCCCACTGCCTGCCTGCGACTCGAGGGCGTCACGCGACACAACCTGCGCCATCTCGCCGTGGACATCCCGCTGGATCGCCTGGTTTGTCTTACAGGTGTAAGCGGTTCCGGGAAGACCACTCTGGCGGGGGAGCTTCTTCGCCTGCTCGGCGAGGCACTCGGCAGCGGGACCCAGTCGCGCCTCGAGGTCCGACAGGACGAGAATGAGAAGGACAACCCATCGGACGGCGAGGGCGGCGAGGACAGCGAGATCGTGAACCGCACCGAGGCCAAGCTCGAAGGGGCACGGCAACTCGGTGGCTTCCTGCTCGTCGACCAGTCGCCCATCGGCCGCACGCCGCGGTCCAACCCGGCGGTCTACACGGGCGCCTTCGACCACGTCCGCGAAGTGTTCGCCCAATCGGACGCCGCGAAGCAGCGGGGACTCGGGCCGAGCGCGTTCAGCTTCAATTCCGTCCAGGGCCAGTGCGAAAAATGCCGCGGCGCAGGCTTCGAGAAGATCGAGATGCAGTTCCTCAGCGACATCTTCATCCGCTGCCCGGTCTGTGACGGACGCCGATACCGTCCGCATCTCCTCGACATCCGCGTGCCGCTTCCCCGGCCCGATGCGAGGGGTCGCTGGGCGGGCGGCGTGTCCATTGCGGACGCGCTTGAGATGACCATCGACGACGCGTTGGAATTCCTTGCGACGTTCGAGATTCCAGCGGCGCGGAAAGCCGCGGCCCGGCTGCAGGTGGTCCAGGAGGTCGGGCTCGGCTACCTGCGGCTCGGTCAGCCGATCAACACGCTCTCAGGGGGTGAGAGCCAGCGCCTCAAGCTCGCCGGCCACCTCGCGGAATCCGCGGCAGTCGTGTCCCGGCAGCCCGGTGAAAAGGCGCGCGCAAACCCAGGGCGCGATGATCCTCCCGAATCGAGGTTCCTGTTTGTCTTCGACGAACCCACCACAGGCCTGCATTTCGAGGATGTCCGGATCCTACTGCTCTCCTTTCAGCGTCTCGTGGACGCCGGTCACTCGGTGCTCATCATCGAGCACAATCTCGACGTGCTGAAGTGCGCGGACTGGTTGATCGACCTCGGGCCGGAGGCGGGCGATGACGGTGGCCGCGTCGTGGTGGCGGGGACGCCGGAGGAAGTGGCCGCCTGCGAGGAGAGCCGGACCGGGCAGGCCTTGAAGGACGTGCTGCAGCCCCGGGATGCGCGACCTCGTGCAACCCGACCTTCCAGGAGAGCTGTGTCGGGACGGACGCCCTCCCCCGAGTCCGGAAGCCCTTAGGGCTGGCCCTTGGCGTGCCGCGCCCGCAGTTCCTCCATGGAAGCGATGATGATCTCGCGGTCCATGGCGTGAACCTCGACGGCGCGACCGATGTCGGCGAGGAGCGTGATGGTGAGTTCGCCGCCGAGGTGCTGGCGAAACTCCTCGAGTCCGTGGAGAACGACGAGCGACTGCGCCGAGTCGGCGTAGTGAAGCTCGTTCGCGTACAACTCGAACCCGAGTTTTTCCAACAGCACGAGCACGCGCTCGGCGGAAGCCGTGTCCATGCATCCCGCCCGCCGCGAGTAGATGACGTCGAGGGCGATGCCGATGGCCACCGCCTCGCCGTGTCGGATGCGGTAATCGGAAAGCGGCTCCAGCTTGTGCGCGGACCAATGGCCGAAATCCAGCGGTCGCGCCGATCCGAACTCGAACGGATCACCACCGGACGCGATGTGGTCCATGTGAAGCTCGGCCGAGCGATGGATTGCGCGCTGCAGCGCGGTGCTCTCGAAGGTCGCGAGGCGTTCCGCGTTGCGCTCGAGTTCGTCAAAGAACGCCGCGTCCCGGATGCAGGCCACCTTGACCGCCTCGGCTAGCCCCGCACGACGGTCACGATCCGGAAGCGAACCCAGCAGGGTGAAGTCGTTGATCACCGCAAAGGGTGGCGCGAAGGTGCCGACGAAATTCTTTTTCCCGAAGGCGTTGATCCCGTTCTTCACGCCCACCCCCGAGTCTGCCTGCGCCAGCGTCGTGGTCGGCAGCCTCACCAGCCTCACCCCGCGATGAGCCGTGGCCGCCGCCAACCCCACCATGTCGAGCAACGCCCCGCCACCGATGGCGAGCACGTAGTTGTGACGGTCGATCCCGTGACGATCGATGCGCTCATGGATCTCCGAGACATGGAAATAGGCATTCTTCACGCGCTCGCCGCCCTCGACCCGGATGGGTGGAGCCACGAGCTCGACGGCGTCCGCATGCGCGGCGAACCACGCCTCCAGCGCCATCACCAACGCAGGCAGGGCCGCAGCGAGACCGTCGTCAATGATCGCCAATACCCGGGCCCGACCTGGGGTGCGACCCTCGGAAATGACGTCGCGGAGCAGGCGGTTCGCCGGGTCGAAAACATTCTCGGTGAACCACACCTGATGACGGAAAGGAATGCTGAGGCTCCGCTCGATGCAGGGAAGCACGAGCGAAATCTGAAGCTCGACGCCGCACGGCGCGAGTTCATAAATCCCGGACGCCGATGAGCACGCCCCCACTCGAGCCTTCCGACAGTTTCGCCATCTCCGCGTGCCAGGGCTGGCTCGAGCTTGGCAACAGCGACGAGGCGACCGCGGAATGGGAACACCTTTCCCCCGCGGCCCGTCGTCACCCCGCGGGTCTCGAGATGAAGTGGATGCTCCTTGCCCACCGCTGCCAATGGGACGAAGCGGTCGGGGTGGGAGACCAGCTTGTCGTGTGCGCGCCGGACTCCTGCGCGGGTTGGCTGCACCGCGCGTACGCCATCCGACGCGCGAAATCAGGCGGGCTCCAGCAGGCCTTCGAGTCACTGCACCCTGCGGCGGCTCTTTTTCCTGAAGTGGACACGATCGCGTACAACCTCGCCTGCTACAGCACCCAACTCGGAAAGCCGGACGAAGGCTGGGAATGGTACCTGCGGACCCTGCAGATCGCGAATGAGCCCGCCCGCGTGAAACAGGTGGCCCTCAGCGACCCCGATCTCGAACCCCTCTACCAACGCATCCGGAAACATCCATGAGCCATCGGTGACCTGCCGCGCACCCTGACCGTGCGGCGGTGGCGCCGGTGGGAATTCGCGAGGCGCGCACGTTCCTCATTCCTTCCTGCGGGGTTGCGGCTCGCAGGTTCAACTCGGCACCACGGCTCCCACGCCGATGCCGTGTTCGACGTGGTACGCCGCATTGGCCACGTATTTCTCGGCCCAGTATTTCAGGCCTGCCCGCTCCTCGGCAGTGAGCGGACGCACGACCTTGGCGGGCGCCCCGAGCACCATCGACCCCGGAGGGATCTTGGTTCGCTGCGTGACGAGTGCATTCGCCCCGATGATGCACTGCTCGCCCACCTCGGCGCCGTCGAGGACCGCCGCCCCCATCCCGATGAGGCATTCGTCACCGATGGTGCAGGCATGGATGATGGCCGAATGACCGATCGTGACCCAGCGACCGATCATCGCCCCGAAGTCATCCGCCAGATGCACCACCGCGTTGTCCTGAATGTTGGTGCCTTCGCCGACCACGATCCGGTTGATGTCGCCGCGCAACACCGCGCCGTACCAGACACTCACGCCGTCCCCCAGCGTCACGTCCCCCACCACCGTCGCGCTGCGCGCGATGAAAACCCCGCGACCCAGCTTCGGCTGCTGGCGGAGATGTCGTTCAAGTCGGGCACGGAGCGGGTCCGGATTCATCGGGCCATTCTCAACCGCAGCCAATTCCCGCCAAACAAAAACCCGCGCCGCGGCCCGACTCGCCGAATCACCAACCGACCGCGACACCCACCCTGAAATGCGGCCGGACGGGCATGGGCCGGCAGGGAGGCGCATAATAAACCCGCGGCGGCGGGTAGGCGTACACCACGGGCGCGGAAACGTAGACACCAGGAGGCGGCGACTGGACGTACACCGGAGCCTGCACATAGACCGGCGCAGGAGGGGGAGGCGTCATGTAAACCACCGGCTGCGGCGGCGCCACGTAGACCACGGGCGGCGGTGCAGAACTGGCCACCGCAGCCCCGGCGATGGCGCCCACGATGAATCCTCCGAACGCCCAGGCAGCCCCGTCACCGCGGCCATGGCCGTATCCGTGCCCGGCGCCCTGCACCGGAGAAATCGCGAGGGCGGCCGCGGAAGCGAGAAGAGGGAGGAGTTTGATATTCATGGCATCCAAAAGTTCGATCCGTACGGGCATTGAGACGACCGCGGATCTGGTTTATTCATGGAGCGGCGGCGGGGAACAGCCGTCGCCTGGGAGAATCGATGAGTGCCAATCCGACGTCCCGCCCAACGCCCTACCGGCCCCGCAGGAGGATTCCGCGGTCATTCAAGGAGCTGACCCCGGGCAATCATTTCAATCCCCGGACCTTCTTCCACCAGATGGTCTGGAAGGCGCTCCTGACCCGACGGACGGGCACCACCAAGGAACCGAAGTTTCCACGACTGACCCGCGGCGAGGTCGCCGTCACATGGATCGGCCATGCCTCGTTCCTGATCCAGTTCAACAACCTCAACGTGCTGGTCGACCCCAACTTCGCGAACTGGCTCTTCCTCCTCAAGCGCCTGAAGCGGGCCGGACTCAACATCGAGGACCTGCCACCCATCGACCTTGTCCTCCTGACGCACGCGCACTTCGACCACTTCCACAAACCGACACTCCGCAAACTCCCGCACCCCGGCATCGGCGTCATGCCCTGGGGCATGGGAGACCTCGCACGCGGACTCGGCTTCCGCCGCATCATCGAGCTCCAATGGTGGGAGAGCTTCAGCCACGCCGACTGGACCGTGACCCTGACCCCGGGCGAACACTGGGGCGCAAGAACACTCCACGATCATCACCGCGGCTACGGCGGATTCGTCCTCACCCACCAGGGACGCTCCATCTACCACGCCGGGGACTCCGCCTATTTCCCAGGCTTCCGGGAAATCGGAAAGCGGCTCAAGCCCGAGATCGCGCTCCTGCCGATCGGGGCCTATTTCCCGGACTCATTCCGGCGTGTCCACATGGGTCCCGACGAGGCGGTGAAGGCATTCAAGGATCTCCATGCCTCGTGGCTGGTCCCGATGCACTACGGATCCTTCAAGCTTTCGTTCGAGGACATGGATGAACCCCCACGCTGGCTTGCTGAACTCGCCGCACACCATGGCCTCAGTCATCGCGTCAGGATCCTCGAGGAAGGCGTGCCTCATATTTTCTGACGCCGCCCGACCTGGACCCGGGAAATCGTTGGACGCCCGTGTGACCGCACCCCTAGATTCTTGAGCCAGCACAGGCAATCCCGCCTGTCCCCGAATCCTATGATCGTCGCCATCGCCGGGTTCCTCGCCGGAATGCAGCATGTGGTCACCGGACCGGACCATCTCGCCGCGATAGCGCCCCTGGCAGTGCACGACCGGAGGGCGGCGTGGAGGAGCGGGATCGGTTGGGCGGTGGGCCATGCGGGCGGAGTGGCGATCATCGCGCTGATCGCGGTGGCCTTGCGGGACGCCGCGACGTTCGACGTGTCTTGGCTCTCCGGTTGGTCGGAGCGACTGGTCGGCGTCGTCCTCATCGGCATCGGGTTGTGGGGGCTTCGACGCACCTTTTCGCGTCAACTACACACCCATGTGCATGACCACGACGGTCATCGTCACGTCCATGTGCACCTTCACTCCAAGGTTGAATCGCATGAGCCCAGCACGGGTTCGGCCCACCAGCACACCCACGCCGCCATGGCTGTAGGGACGTTGCACGGCCTCGCCGGCGGTTCCCATTTCGTGGCCGTCCTGCCCGCGCTGGCTCTTGGAACCTCGTCGGCGGTGACCTATCTGGTCGCCTACGCAGCCGGCACCGTCGCCGCCATGGCCGCGTTCGCCTGGTGCATGGGACTCCTCTCCTCCAGGGCCGGAAATGCAGGAGCCCAATGGGCCCGCGGGCTCATGACGCTCTCCTCCGCGGCCGCGGTGGTGGTGGGGGCTTATTGGCTCCTGTTGGGTTTCGGAGTGATCGCCTGACCGAAAAAAGGGCTGAAAAAGGGGTTGTCCCGCGCCCCGGCCTTACCTACTTTCCCCGCGATTAATGCACCATCCGGTGCCACTTCCGGAACGTCGCCCCGGGACCGGATGCGATTCAAAAGGCGGCTGAATCCCTGACTCAGACAGACCCCTGGAGGAACTTGATAGGTATGAACAATAACCTGCGAACGGCAGCGTTGATCGGTGCCGGCATTGTCGGCGCCGCGTCGGTCACGGCTGAAGAAGCCAAGTTGAACCCGGTCGAAACCGCACTTTCGGCCACCACCATCAGCGGTTACGTCAGCACGTCCGCCTTGTTCGATGTGACCGGCACCAAGGGCGGCGTCGTCCTCCCCGGCCGCTCTTTCGACCAGGGCAACGGCGCGTACAACAAGATCGACCAGATCAACCTCGACGTGGTCAAGCTGACCATCGAGAAGGCCCCCAGCGAGACCGAGTGGTCCGCCGGCTACAAGGCGGACCTCCTGTTCGGCCCCGATGCCAACCTCCTGGCCACGACCTCGCGCTTCGGCTACAACACCTCCGACTTTGCCGTCAAGCAGGCCTATGTCGCCCTCCGCGCCCCCGTGGGCAACGGGCTCACCGCCAAGGTCGGCGTGTTCGACACGGTCATCGGCTACGAGGTCTTCGAAGCCGGCAACAACCCGAACTACAGCCGCTCCTACGCGTACGCCATCGAGCCGACCCAGCACACCGGCGTCCTCCTGACCTACCAGGCCACCGAGGCCTTCGCCATCAACGCCGGCGTCGCCAACGCGTACAACTCCCGGATCAACGCCCCCGGCGGCGAACCCGGATCGACCAAGGACTTCGGCATCCAGACCTACATGGGCTCGCTCTCCCTCACCGCCCCGGAGAGCTTCGGTTCCCTCAAGGGAGCCACGCTCTACGCCGGCATCGTGCACGGCCTCTCCAGCGTCCCCGACGCATTGGACGGCGATCCCCGCACTTCCATCTACGGCGGCCTCACCGTCCCGCTTCCGGTCACCGGACTCGCGGCGGGTGTTGCCTATGACTACCGCTTCACCGAGCGGTATCGCGGCCTCGCCGTCGAAAACGCCCCGGAATACGCCACCGCCATGGCGGGTTACCTGACCTACGAGGTCGCCAAGCAGGTGAAGCTGAATGTCCGCGGCGAATACGCCACGGGTTCCGCCGGAACCTGGGGCGCCAAGACCGTCGCCGGCCGGAGCAACGAGGAATTCTTCGCGCTCACCGGCACGATCGACATCAACCTCTGGGATCACGCCCTCACCCGCCTCGAAGTGCGCTGGGACCAGGACCTCACCGAGGGCGGCGGAGCCTTCGGCAATGGCGGTCATCCCAAGGACGAAGCGATCATCGCCGGCGTGAACGTCATCTACAAATTCTAAGCGCCCCGACACAGGGCCTCACAAAAACCCCTGCCGGGAAACCGGCGGGGGTTTTTTCTTACTCCGCCTCTTCTTCGTCCTCCACCCGCAATCCGCGATGGGGCATCACCACCCCGCGCCGCGTGCTCCGGACAAAATCCACCAGGCGCTGGCCCCACTCGCTCCGGACCTCCGCCGCGGCGGCATCCAACGCCGACCGCCAGGAATCCCCGCCGCGAAACAGCATCCGGTAGAGTTTCCGCAACTCGAGCCGCACGTCAGCACCGAGCCCGGCCCGACGAAGCCCGATCACGTTCAGACCGCAGATGCCGTTGTCGCCGCGGGCAATGCAATACGGCGGAAGGTCCTTGCTGATCGCCGACCCTCCCTGCATCAGGGCCAGGATGCCCACCCGGACGAACTGGTGGACGAGGCAGTTGCCGGAGATGAAGGAGCGGTCCTGAAGCAGCACGTGCCCACCGAGAAGCGCGCCGTTCGCGATGATGACATGATCCCCCAGGTGGCAATTGTGCCCGACGTGACAGTGCGCCATGAGCATGTTGCGCGAACCGATCACCGTGTCTTCCTCGATCTTGTTTGAGCAATGGACCGTGACGTGCTCGCGGAAAACGTTCTCATCGCCGATGCGAAGCCGGGTCGGCGCACCGCTGAAACGGATGTCCTGCGGCGCCCCTCCGATCACCGCCCCCGTTGAGAACACATTCCGTGCGCCGATCGTCGTGCACCCGGTGATATGAACATGCGGCCCCACACGGCAGCCCTCACCCAGCACGACATCGCCATCGATCACCGCCAGGGGACCGACCTCGACGGACGGATGCAATCGGGCCCGCGGGTCAACCACGGCGGTGGGATGAATCGGCACGCGCCGATCGTGCCGGACACATTTTCACCGCGTCACTTCCAAAAGCCGGCACAGGGCGGTGCACGGCTGAATTCTCGGGACGGCAGGGCGGGCAGTCCCTTGCCCGCCGCGCGATCGCTGGCACCCGACGGCGTGCAGC
>CAIMTB010000227.1 GCA_903844265.1 uncultured Verrucomicrobiota bacterium | reverse complement strand
GTTTCGGCGAGATGAGACGCGAGGGTGAGCAGCGCCTTGTCCGGGGTGAGCGATGCCGTGGACTCGAAGAACGGGGTGGGCGCCGCGACGACGAGGGCGGCTTCCCAGGCGTCGCGCGAACATCCGGGTGGGGGCTGGACGGAGCCTTGGATCAGTAGTCCGAGACGGTTGCGGCGTTGGGCGGCGCCCGCGATTTTACGGCCTTCCCAGAGGACATCGAGCTTCTCCCAGCCTTGGAAACATTGGCCTGGGACGTCCTTGCGACAACATTCGGCGAGTTGGGTGGCGACGCCGAGCCGCGAGAATGCTTCGACCACCCAGTCATGGATGGTGCGATAACTCTCGATGGCGCGGAGTTCGTGCCACGCGAGGCCGGGTGGCACCGTGAGGCTGTAGGTCCAGTCGCGGTCGTGGGGAACGAGGCCGCCACCGGTCGGGCGACGGATCAGGGGGCGGAGGAGCGTCGCGCGCTCGATGTCGGCGAGGTGCTGGAAATAGCCGAACGTGGCGGCGCGCTCCGTCCAGGCGTAGAGGCGGAGCACGGGGCATCCACGATCGGCCGAGGTGATGAGGAGAGCCTCGTCGAGGGCCATGTTGAAGGCTGCGCTGTCGGGGCCCGAGCGGAGGACGCGGAGCTCGGTGTTCATTTCGCTGCGGATCGGACCGCGGATTTCCTGCGGTTCGGCGGGGTTTTCAGCGCTGATGCCGAGGGGCAAAGGTCGCGAATCTCGCAGGCGCCGCAATCGGGTGACCGTGCCGTGCAACGGCGGCGTCCATGCCAGATCATCCAGTGGCTGAAGAGCATCCAGTGTTCGTGCGGCACGAGCTTCCCGAGGGCGAATTCAATGCGGGTGGGATCGGTTTCGCGGGTGAAGCCGAGCCGGTTCGAGAGGCGTGCGACGTGGGTGTCGACGACGATCCCGGAGGTGATGTTGAAGGCGTTTCCGAGGACTACATTTGCAGTCTTGCGGCCGACACCGGCGAGTTCGACCAGTTCGTCGAGGGTTTGCGGGATCCGGCCTTCGTGTCGGTCGACGAGGTGATGGCAGGCGGTGCGGATGTTTTTGGCCTTGTTACGGAAGAGGCCGAGATTTCGGATGTCGTTCTCGAGTTCCGGGAGCGGAGCTGCGGCGTAGTCGGCGGCGGTGCGGTACTTGCTGAAGAGGGCGGGTGTGACGCGGTTGACCTGCCGGTCGGAGCACTGGGCGGAGAGGATGGTGGCGATGAGGAGTTCGAGGGGGTTGGAGAAAACGAGTTCGCAATGGGCGTCGGGGTAGGTGCCACGGAGGCGGTGGGTCACTGCGAGGGCGCGTTCTCGCAGTGCGTCGGCGCTTTCGCGGGGCATGGCCGCTGTCTCAGACGGCCTCGTGTGAGACGAATCGCGACCCGGTGGCCTCGGCGATGGGGGTGCCGTCGGGGGCTTCCGGGTATTCGAAGACGCGTCCCTCGAAGTTGCGGATGACGACGCGGTCGTGGTTGTGGCTGAGGACGTATTCCGGGTTGATGGGCACCTTGCCGCCACCGCCGGGTGCATCGATGACGAACTGGGGGATTGCGTAGCCCGTGGTATGGCCGCGCAGGCTTTGCATGATCTCGAGGCCTGTTTTCACGCTGGTTCGGAGGTGGGCCGAGCCTGTGATGAGGTCGCACTGGTAGACGTAGTAGGGGCGGACGCGGCACATGAGGAGTTTTTGGACATGCGCCCTCATGATGGCCTTGTCGTCATTGACGTGGCGGAGCAGGACGGACTGGTTGCCGAGGGGGATGCCGGCGTCGGCGAGTAGGGCCAGTGCGGCGCGGACCTCGGTGGTCAATTCCCGGGGATGATTCGAATGGATGCTGATGAACAGGGGGTGGAACTGCCGCAGCATGGCGCAGAGCTCGGGCGTGATCCGCTGCGGGAGGAAGACCGGGATGCGGGTTCCGATCCGGACGAATTCGACATGCGGGATTGCGCGGAGGCGGGTGAGCAGGTACTCGAGTTTTTCGTCGGTGAACAGCAGCGGATCGCCGCCGCTCAGGAGGACGTCGCGGATTTCCGGATGAGCCGCGATGTAGGCCAGTTGGCGGTCGAAATCGGGATGGAAATCGTAGCCCGTGGCGTTGCTGACCAGGCGTGACCGCGTGCAATAGCGGCAGTACGCGGCGCATCGATCCGTGACCAGAAACAGGACGCGATCCGGGTAGCGGTGGACGAGGCCGGGCACCGGGGAATGGGAGTCCTCGCCGCACGGGTCTGCCATTTCCCAGGGAGCGACCTCCGTTTCATCGGCGCGTGGGATGACCTGGCGTCGGATGGGGCATTCGGGGTTGGCGGGGTCGATGAGATTGAAGAAGTAGGGCGTGATGGCCATCGCCAGCTTGGAGCGGGCGAGGATGGCCCCGGCGCGCTCGGCCGGAGTCAGGCTGGGGAGCAACCTCTCCAGCTGTTCCAGCGTGGTGACGCGGTTCTTGAGCTGCCAGCGCCAGTCGTTCCAGTCGGAATCCGGCAGGTGGTGCCAGGGGCCGCGGCCGGCCGAGGCGAACTGTTTCAAGGAGGCCACTGTGGATTCCATGTCTGCCGAAGGTGGCTTCTCCGCCGTCTCCCAAAGAGTGTCCGAAGACATTTCGGGCGGACTATTCTGTCGGGTCTATGGGGTGTCAAGGGACGGGAAAACGGAGCGTGGCGTTTGCGAGTGCCTGCGGGGCAGGCCATCCGGGCGTCATCGACGGGGGGAATGCGCCCTCCATTTCGGGAAATTGGGGGCTCCGGCGCGGTGACGGTCAGGTGCCGGTCGCGGGCTGTTTTGGGGAGGCGAGATCTTTGGCGAGTTGGGTTCTCTGGCCGTCGAGTTCGCGGAGTCGTCCGACGGTTTCGCGGGTGATGAGGCGGGAGCTTGGGGGGGCTTGGCCGCGGGCCAGAGGGGCGATCGTGGAGCGGTTGCGGGCGGCGAGGTACTCCTCGAGGACGTCGATGTAACGGTTGACGAGGGGAGCGACCTCGAGGGGTGAACTGACGCGGATGGCGTGGAGTTGGGGAAGGAGTTGGCGGAGGACGGGGAGTTGGCGTGGATAATCCCACGACGCGATGACGTCGCTGATGGCGAGGCGGGAGGCGCGACCGCCGGCGTTGGGGAGGATTCCGACGGGTTGGAGGGCCTCATCGAGTCTGCGAAGGGCGACGCCGGCGGGCCATGCGGTGGCCTGGTTGCGACCGGTAAAGTTGGCGAGTGTGAGGGCCCACCATTTCTCGACGTCGAGGAGGCTGCGGAACATGGGTTGAAAGGCCTCGGTGAAACCGGTCTGCCAGTTCCAGTAACGCTGGAGCGAGCCGAGCCAGCGGGCGATGCGGGCCTTGCCGTCCGGCAGGCGGGTGAGCTCGTGGAAGCACAGGTGGGAACAGGTCGAGAACCGGTGCCACTGGGTTTCGTCCAGGCGCGAGATGTCGGGCTGGCTGAGTTCATGGAACTCGAGTGGTGGTCGGCGCGTCAGTTCTCGCCGGACGCCGGCGAGCGCCTCGTCCATCTTGATGTCGGTGGTGCCGCGGGTCTGGGGCTGGAGAATGACGCCGTTGGGGGACGCGGCGAGGATGGTCTGGGTGACCCCCTCGACGAGCCAGAGAGGGGGCTCCCCCAGGCGCTGGTTGCCGTGGCGGTTGGCAAGTTCCATCAGCACGGCCTCGGTGAGTGCGCGGACGAGGCGTTCTTCGGCGATTCGCGTGGGCAGCGGGATCCGGAACTGCCAGCCGTGCTCGAAGGGAGACGCGGCGACCGCGATGGGCATGTTGGTGCGAACTCGCTCGTCGATCGCCACCAGGATCTTGCCCGACCTCCCGCCCGCGTTGCGCCAGGTGTCGGGGAGGTTGAGGGCGCGGAGAATCTCTGCCTTCACGCGCTCGCACGAGACCGCGAGTGTCTGGGGCGTGAGATCCCTTTGAACCCGTCCGGGCGAGCGGGTGTCGAGCGGCGCGGATCCTTTGGGACGCGGTCCGGACACCACAAACTGCCCGGACTGGCTGAAGGTCGTGGCCGTCTCGTCGAAGCGCGGGGGAGGCGTGGCCGGAAGAGCAGGACCCGCGGCGAGCAGGCTCATCGGGCCCCCGATCATTGCGGCGAGCAGGCAGATCGCGGGGATTCGGAGCACGTAAAAAAGGGCGGACGTTGCGGGTTCGGGTTGTCAGGTGGAGGTGGACTTCGGCTTCGGGGTTGCCGCGGGTGGGGATTTCGCAGCGCCGGAATCGGACTTTGAGGAGGTTGAGCCCGGCGTGGGCGTCGGGGTCGAGCTGGGGGTGGAACTCGAACTCGAGCCTGAAGCGGTGGATTCCTTCTTGGCTGCGGCCTTGTAGTTTTCGCTTCGGTAGTCGGTGGTGTAGAAGCCCGAGCCCTTGAAGATCAGGCCGGCTCCCGTCCCGACTTGGCGTTGGACTTTCCCCTTGCCCCAAGTCTTCCGGCCGCACTTGTCCTTTGGGCAGGTTTCGATGGCGGTGTCCTTCATGGACTGGAACAGCTCGAATTCGTGTCCGCACTTCGAACAGGCGTATT
>CAIMTB010000226.1 GCA_903844265.1 uncultured Verrucomicrobiota bacterium | reverse complement strand
GGCCGTTGTCCGTGGTGGGGATGTCGAGGCGCGTGTCGGTCGGGGCGGTCGCAGCCTCCGCGGCGTGCAGTGGGGTGGTTGCGCCTGCGGCGGCGACAAGAGTCGTCAAGGCGAGGAGGAGAGGGGCGAATCGTGGGGCGGTCTTCATCGGGCGAGGTTGGGATCCGGTGCGGTGGAGATTGCGGATGGATGTCGGGCTGTTGGGGTTGTCAGCCCTTTTTCGCATCCCTGGCCCAGGAGTCCTTGAGCGTGATGGTGCGATTGAGGACAAGACGGCCGGGGGCAGAATCGGCATCGACCGCGAAATATCCCAGACGTTCGAGCTGGTAGCGGACGTCGGGGATCGCCTGGGCAAGCGAGGGTTCGAGCCTGGCGCTCACGACCTCGAGCGAGTGCGGGTTGAGATGCTTCTTGAAGTCGCCGTCGCTGTCGGGCTCGGGAACGGTGAAGAGGCGGTCGTAGAGTCGGACCTCGCCGGTGATGGCGTGGGCGGCGCTGACCCAGTGGATCGTGCCCTTCACCTTGCGGTTGGCCGTGGGCCCGCCGGAGCGGCTGCCTTCGTCGAAGGTGCAACGGACCTCGATCACTTCGCCGGCCGCGTTTTTCAGGAGCTCCTGGCACCGGATGATGCCGGCGTACTTGAGGCGCACCTCGCCCCCGGGCTGGAGCCGGAAGTAACCCTTGGGCGGGGTTTCCATGAAGTCGTCGCGTTCGATGAAGAGATCGCGCCCGAGCGGCACGGTGCGGGTTCCGGCGGATTCATCCTCGGGATTGTTGACGGCGCGGACATCCTCCACGTGACCTTCGGGAAGGTTGACGAGAACCACCTTGAGCGGGCGAAGGACGCCGAGTCGGCGCTGGGCGATGGGGTTCAGATCGGTGCGGATGCAGTGTTCGAGGACGGCGACGTCGGTGATGCCGTCGAACTTGGTGACGCCGACGCCGCGCGCGAAGTCGCGGAGGGCATTGGCGCGGACGCCACGGCGGCGGATGCCGGAGATAGTGGGCATGCGCGGGTCGTTCCAGCCGGAGACGAGATTCTCGTTCACGAGCTGGAGCAGCTTGCGCTTGCTCAGGATGGTGTACGTCAGGTTGAGGCGGGCGAACTCGCGCTGGTGGGGCAGGGCGCGGGGAAGTTCGAGACTCTCCAGAATCCAATTGTAGAGCGGGCGGTGGACCTCGAACTCCAGCGTGCAGATCGAGTGGGTGATGCCTTCGAGGTAATCGCTCAGGCAGTGGGCGAAGTCGTACAGCGGGTAGAGGCACCAGGCCCCGCCCGTGTGGTGGTGTTCGGCATGGCGGATGCGATACAGCACGGGGTCGCGCAGCCACACGTTGGGCGCGGCCATGTTGATCCGGGCCCGCAACGTTCGTGCCCCGTCCGGAAATTCGCCCGCGCGCATCCGCCGGAAGAGATCGAGGCTTTCCTCCATGGAACGGTCTCGGAACGGGCTGTCCGTGCCCGGGCGGTCGGGCGCGCCGCGGTACTTGTCGGTGTCCTCGGCGTTGAGATCACAAACGTAAGCCTTGCCCTTCAGGATGAGCTGCTCCGCGTACAGGTAGATCTGTTCGAAATAGTCGGAGGCGAAGAACGGCTCGACCGCCGCACTGCCCGGGTTCGATGAGGACGGGGCGCCGGCGATGCCGGCCAGGTGGAAATCGGGGCGACCGTTGACCTGCGTCGCCTCGGGGGTGACGCCTTTGCGTTTCAGCGCGAGGCAATGATCGGCCCAGCCGCGAATGAGCCAGAGGACGTCTTCGGTGATGGACTCCACATACTCGATGTCCTCCTTGGCCGGGTTGGTGTCGTCCATCCGGAGGTTGCAGTGGCCTCCGAAGTCGTGGGCGATGCCGAAGTTGAGGCAGATGCTCTTGGCATGGCCGATGTGGAGGTAGCCGTTGGGCTCTGGCGGAAAACGCGTCACGATTCGCGAATGGCGGCCGGCGGCGAGGTCCGCGGCGACGAGGTCGCGGATGAAGTCGCGCGGGATGCCCGAGGTTTCGGCGGCGCCGGTTTCGGGAACGGCTGTCGGGACGTTGGGTTTGGGATCGCTCATGGACTGGACTGGACAGGGCTCGCCCGGATGCCTGCCAAGCGGGCCAATCCAGGAGCGGGCATTGTGCGGGCCGGCGTCGGGGTTCCCAGCCGAAAAAATGGACGAACGCGTTGGGGGACGCGAAAACGGATTGGGGAGGAAGTAAGGTTGATGGGCCTCCGTAGCGATCTCTGGCGCGGTGCGCGCTAACCGAAGAGGTTGAGCTGCAGGTCGCGGAGGACGAAGAGGGGGATGTCCTCCAAGCCTTTCATCTTGCGGGCGCCGGTGGTTCGTTTCGCCCCATATCTTCCGCGATG
>CAIMTB010000225.1 GCA_903844265.1 uncultured Verrucomicrobiota bacterium | reverse complement strand
CTGACATCGCCACCATGCATGCCTGGGCCTCCGCGCGCGTGGAAGGGGTTGCCTGTAAACGGCTGCCAACCGGGAAGGTGCCGTCCTTGCTTGTTGAAGTTGTCCAAGTCCGCCCTGGTCCAGGACCGCATCTGGTCTGGAATGAGTAGGTCCTTTCTCTCGCCCGCCAGAGTGGTGGCGGCGGGCTGCCATCACAACTCTCTGGATCCGAGTGTGGCACCACACTCGACTGCCCGCAGATCCTCATCCAGGGGTCGCATCCAGCTTTGCCCCGAAGTGGACCGTCATCCATACCGGACCACAGGCCATGCCCTGCTGGGTGAGCTCGAGCACCGTATCGACGCTCGCGCACTCGGCAGTGGTCCAAAGATCTTGATCTGAACGGTTTTCGATCACGAAGTCCTCAACGGACAGTTCGTCAGCCGAGTCGGAGTCCTTGAGGCTCTCCATCATGGGCTCCAGAGAAGCCGCGAGATCGCCTACCTGGAACCCGTTGAAGCAATCGATCTTGTCAGCCTCGGGCTCGATCACGAAGCGCAGGTGTGGACATTCCGGCGTCTTGTCGGCGAACGCCTCCCCGTCCTCCACGGTCAGCCAAGGTTTTCCGCACACCGGGCAGTTCACAGATCCTTCCTGCTCGTCGTCGTCGGTGAACTCGTAGTCAATAATCGCGATCTTCATGGTTTTGGTTCTGTCGGTGCTTTTATCGCACAACCACTCTGACATCCGTGGTCAGGGCGGGGATCGGGATATGAGGGTGGGCGGTCACGATTGTTCTTCACCATCGAGGCGGTAGCATTTTTGCAGCGGCTGGAAGGCTTGACTGCGGCGCTCAGCCGAACTTTGGCGGCGGGAAGATCTCAGCGGTCGCCCAAAATGAACCACCATGGTCAGGTTCCGAAGGCGGGGAACAGGAGGTCAGGGCACTTCGCTGATCCTGAAGAACTGACCGGTTGATCCGACCTCGAAAGTGCTCTCGACTTTGTCGGACTGGGCGACGAACGGACTTCCAAGCGCCTTCCATGTGGTCATTTCTATCGAACTTTCCAGCAGATACTTGCGCCCCTCGATAACGCTCATGGTCACGACCACGGAGCCTACGCGGATCGCCAACGAAGGGGTTGTGAACGGTGGATCGATGATGATCTTCGGCGCGGTGCTGTAACCGGTTCCTGAACGTGTCACGATGATCTGACTAACGGTGGTGCCGTCCAGCAGAGCCACAGCGCTCGCACCAACCCCGTCGCCCGAGATCGTCACGGTTGGGCTGTTGGTGTATCCGTAGCCCGGATCAGTGACGGTTATCTTGCTCACAAAGCCGCTGAGCACCGTGGCTGTGGCCCTCGCTTGTCTTGGTGTCGGCGGCAGCGGCAGATCTGCCAGGATGGTGCGGGGTGTGCCGCCGAAGGCGCCGGTGTGCCCATGGCCGGAAATATCTCGCGCCGTGCCGTCATCAAAAGTCCAGTAGCCAGCCAGGCTGGACTCGGCGCCGGTCAGACGACGATAGCAATCCCTCAGGATTTCGACTGCCGTACGCGCTTTACCCCACACACGAACCTCGTCTATCTCGACGAATGCGAATCCTTCGTGGTACTGCAGGGAAGTGCCGAGCACGAGGGGCTCTGAGGTCTGCCGGATCAGTTGGTGATTTAATGGGCTTACGCCCCCAGCATCAATCTGGGATTCTCCCGCAAGCACCCCGTTAGTATAAATACGTAGGACACTATCAGCGCTGCTGTAGGAGCCTGCAACGTGGACCCATTTTTCCGCCGGAGCAGGGGCGCTTATCATCGCCAGGGTGGTTGCTCCTAAAAAGACGCCAAAGAATACAGCGCCTCCATCAGCTGGGTGCCAGTCAATTTCGTACGTCCGCGAGCTGTTTACGGAGCCTCCATCCCCCTTCATTAAGACGACGAAGTCGGATCCCTTGTTCCTCGGGTATACCCAAGCTTCAACCGTGATCTCGGTGGGGTTCTGCAAATCTGATGCGCTGGGAATCGATACGTAGTCGGTCGTGCCGTTGAGTGCGAGCACCTGGTTGGGCGTCTGTGCGATGGTCGAGAGTGGGAGGTGCAAGACGGCGGCGCAGCAAATGAGAAAGAGCGCCCGGCCACCGAAGGCTTTGATCGTGTTTTTCATGGTTCGAGTGGAGGGACTTTTCGAAGTATCTGATCGATACAAAAGTCCATGTCGGCGCCTTCAACTATTTCGCATGCGGAATGCCCGGCCAGAAAAATGTGGCGACATATGGAGTGGGGTCTGGTCCGGAAACTGGCCCGTTCCTCCAGCGGGAACGGGAGTCGCGCAGGTCCGCAGAGTTTTCTCGGATTTTCGGCTGCCAGCATCTCCCATTCTTCGGCTGGAGAATGGGCAGCCGACAAGCGTGACCCTTGGGAGGCTGGACGCCGTGCCAAAGCGTTTGAAAACGGTCGGCTTTCGTTGTGTTTCGGGAGGTTGCACCCGAGGGTTCGGAGCACGCATCGAGGGTTCCCGGAGTTGATCGTGACTCCCCAGAGGCGCTGGGCTGGGGCATCCCGTCTCGATGGCTCATGGCTGGACACTCGCTGAAGTCGGCGCTGTTGCGGCCCTTCGCGTATTCATCCGATGCTGTCGCGTGAAGGGCGGACCCGAGGTCCCATGACCAACGAACCTGGAACATACGTCTTGTGGATGCACTGCGGTTCCGGCCGTGAACTCGCGGTCGGCAGGCTCGGCGTGCTGCGCCTGGAACCAGGTTTCTACGCCTACATCGGCAGCGCCTTCGGGCCCGGCGGTCTCGCCGCGCGCATCGGCCATCACGCCGGAATCGCGGTGCGCCCGCATTGGCACGTCGACTACCTCCGGGCGCTTTGCCCGTTGATCGAGGTGTGGTTCACCAATGATCCACGAAGGCAGGAGCACGCCTGGGCAAATGCGCTGTCTGCAATGCCCGGCGCGAGCATCCCGTTGCCTGGCTTTGGCTCGTCCGACTGCGAGTGCGCCACCCACCTGTTCCGGTTCGATCATCCGCTGACGCTCGCCAGCTTTCGGCGCAGTCTGGACCCCACATCGATACGCTCGGTACTGGCTGCCGAGCTGAGCAGCAGCAGCAGGGCAGGGTGATGCGTGGCCACCCGGACGCCGTCATCGTCTACAAACCTGACGTGATCCGGAGCGCAGCAAGCCCGTGGTCCAGGATCAGCAGCGCGTCGGCGACGGCCAGGGT
>CAIMTB010000224.1 GCA_903844265.1 uncultured Verrucomicrobiota bacterium | reverse complement strand
TGGCGAAAATCACCGGAGCGATTGCGGATCGGGTGGGCGTACACGCTGGGGAACTCGCCGACGAGCTTGAGCAAACCGAGGTCGCGTCTCATCAGCGGTGGGGCGTCATTCATCACCCATCGAACGCGCTTCGGGCACTCCGCGCCATGCGGGCCGGAATGCGCCGTTGGCTTCCAATCGCGGGTTGTCCACCGCCCAGACTTCAGGCGCACCCGCTGCTCAACGCGGTGATGTCGACGGACGGGAAGGGAAAATCCAAGTGATCCCGCCACCTGTCCGCCCGCCCATCATCGAGCGAAGCCTTCAGGTCGCACGGGCCCATCATCTGATGCGGTTGGCGACCCTCTGCCCATACGAAGACGGACGGCTGCGTCTGCGGGCTGAAGCTCAAGCGATTGCATCGTCGACCTGTGGACACTCTCTCCGACTGCTCGAGGGACTGGCTAGTCGTCATCCCGGAATCGCCATGCGTGTGATGGGGGGGATGTCTTGAGCCTGTGGTTCGAGGTGCTGCCGGACCCGGAACGGTCCGCGGCGTGCATCCTGCGCGTGTTTGGCGACATCGGTCTGGACGCGACCGCGGACGACTGCATCCGGGCCTTGGCGCCATTCTCCGAGGTCGCCTTGGCGGTGGATAGCGCGGGGGGTGATTGCACGGCCGCGTTCGCGCTGGCGGCATCCCTGCTCGGAAGATGTCCGCTTGCCGTCGTCTCCGCACGGTGCTTTTCCTCCGCTGGACTGATCGCGCTGGCGGCGGATCGGCGGGTGGCATCGAGGTCCGCGAAGTTCCTCGTTCATCGTGTCAGCTCGGCGGCCTACGGAGACGACCGGGAACTGTCGGCCATCGTGACCCGCTTGATCGGGCTGAATGAGGTGGTCTCCGGCTACATCGTCGAGCGTACCGGCCAGTCATCCGAGACGGTGGCGCGGTGGTTGGAGGGCGACACGTACTTCACCGCAGAGGAAGCCCTGGCCGCCGGCATCGTCCACGAACTGATCGACGACCCGGCGCCAGTCGCCATGACCGCGGTGGCCGGCGGCGCCCAGGTGGAGACGGAGGAAGCCATGACGTTGATGAAGATCCTCAACACCCTCGGCAGCGTGCCGTGCCGGAATCCGGATCGCGTGCGTCGTGAGCTTCAGATCTGGGCGAGCCGGTCGCTGAGTCGAGCGTGAGATTTCCCCGGTGCTTCACTTGGCACTGGGGCGCGGGAACGGTGATGGGGAGCCGCGATGGGGGAGGAGGTCGACCGCCCTTGTCGCGGCTCTTTTCGTTCTTCCAGGTGCCGTCCGTCACGCTGGGATCTGCGGCACGTCCTGGGGGCGGCTGGAGGGCCAGGGATCGATCCTGGGAGACGGGTAGATGGGGATCCACCGCCACTGCGTGGGAGCCGGATTCCGGGGGATCGGAGGCTCAAAAGCGGTTGCCAGCGGTTGCCCTATTGAGGGGTTTTGGATGGCAACCGTCGCCATTGCTGGGAATTGGGAACGGGAGGCGAAAGAGGCGTGAAATCGCTGAAAAGGCCTGAAAAAGCGGGGTTTTGAAGGGCTTTTGAAGTGGTGCGCGGGAAGAGGGTCGAACTCTTAACCTTCGGCTTCGGAGGCCAACGCTCTAGCCAATTGAGCTACCCGCGCACTCAGTTGGTTCGCCGGACGTAAAACCTCCAAACGAACCGGCCTCAACCTAGGCCCTCGTCCCCAGCCCGGGCAAGCAAATCGTCAGGCGCAAATGGCCGGGGGATCCTGGCTCAAGCCACAAACCCACGGTTGGCGCCGGGAGAAGGCCGCCCCCAGCGCCGCAGTCCACGAGTCCCCCGCAGACATGGGCAGTACGGGGCGGTGGTGACGTCCGGGGCCCGGCACCGATCCTCTGGCGTTCACGCCCACGTCACCGCGCCTTTGGGCTGGGTGAGCAGGATGTCCTGGAGGAAATGCACGGCCTTCTCCAACCCCTCGCGCGCGGTCATGAGGCTGTCCTCGTGTTCGATCGACAACGTCCCATCGTATCCGGTGAGGCGCAGGGCCGAGACGAAATCGCACCAGAACTGGCGCGTGTGACCGTAGCCGACGGTTCGAAAAATCCATGCCCGCTGGAGTTCGTGGCGATAGTGCTTGGTATCGAGGACGCCGTTGACGCGGGAGTTCCATTCCTGGATGCCGGTATCCTTGGCGTGCACATGCCAGAGGGCACCCTCGAGCGCCCTCACGGCGGCGCAGGGATCGATGCCCTGCCAGAAGAGATGCGAGGGATCGAGGTTCGCCCCGATGGAAGGACCTGCCGCCGCGCGCAGCCTGAGCAAGGTCTCCGGGTTGTACGCCACGAAGCCCGGGTGCAGTTCGAGAGCGATCTTGCGGACGCCGTGCCGCGCCGCGAATTCCGTGGCCTCGACCCAATACGGAATGACGACGTCGCGCCATTGGTACTCCAGGATTTCCAGGTAGTCGGGAGGCCATGGGCAAGTGACCCAGTTCGGGCTGCGATCACCGGGCGCCCCGCCAGGACACCCGCTGAAGGTGGTCACCACCTCGACTTCCAGTCGTTCGGCCAACCGCACGCAGCGTCGGAAATCGGCGTCGTGCGCGGCAGCGATTTCCTTGTTGGGATGGATCGGGTTGCCATGAACCGACAACGAGGAGATCTCAAGTCCACGCGAACGGATCGCCTCGACGAATTCGAGGGCCTTGCGATCGCTGGCCAGCAGCGCGTCGGGGTCACAATGGGCCGTGCCCGCATATCCGCCGGCGCCGATCTCGACGGATTTCACGCCGAGCCCGGCGAGATAATCGAGGGCGGGTTCGAGGCCGAGGGAATTGAGGATGACAGTGAAGACGCCGAGTTTCATGGGGACGCAGGTAGGGGGATCGACCCGAGGGTCGGGGCCAGGGACCGGGGCGTCAACCCGGGACACGATCACGACGAGCGGGCGGGGATCCACGAGTTGTCGGTGGTAGGGCAGCCTCTCCGAGGGCGCCGTGCCTGGGTGCGTCCGCGAAGGACGGCGCGCAGCGGAGTGCGCGCCCTACCGTCAATCTGTGGATGCA
>CAIMTB010000223.1 GCA_903844265.1 uncultured Verrucomicrobiota bacterium | reverse complement strand
GATCCTGGCCGTCTCGGGTGGGCATCCTTTTCTCTGCGAACGTAGCCGGACCGCGCTGGAACATTCATCCGCCCCCTCGGATCCCGCGCATCAGGAACCCGGTCCGTCGGTCCTGAGCGATCGCGAGCGCCAGATTCTCCGCTACCTCGCGCAGGGCGAAAACACCAAGAGCATCGCCGCCCTCCTTTCCATCAGCCCCAAGACCGTCGAGACCCACCGGAGCCATCTGATGTGGAAGCTCGGCCTCGAAGGCGTCGCGGCCCTCACCCGCTACGCCATCCGGCACGGGCTGACGACGCCGTAACGCGGCTCGAGGCTCGGTCTTTGGAGTGCGGTGACTTGTCACCACTTTGGATCGGGTGAAATGGGAAAGCGGCCGTGGATGAACCGCGGCCCAGAGCCGACCGGGGTGTTCGAGGGTCAGGCTGAAGAAAAGCGACGGCGAGTCGCGGCTTTCCTTCAGCCTTAAATCAGGAAATTCCTGATCAAGGTCCGGGTAGATCTGGCCGATAGACCCTTTGAAAGGGCTGAAACACCCAATGACCACGCCCACCGAAAGCCCGTCGACCCATCAGGCCTCACACTTGGCCGCCCTCGCAGGGCGCTACCTCACCTTCAACCTCGACCGCGAATCGTTCGCCATCCCGGTTTCCAAAGTTCGCGAAATCGTCCGCCTCACGGACATCACTCCGGTCATCCAGATGCCGGACTACATCCGTGGCGTGATCAACTTGCGCGGCAGGATCATACCCGTGGTGGATCTGCGCATCAGGTATCGTTGCGCCAAGGTGGAGGACACCGCCCATACCTGCATCGTCGTCGCCCACGTCCACACGCAGTCCGGGCGCAACACCCCAATGGGCCTGATCGTGGATTCCGTCGACGAAGTCACGTCGATCACGGCATCGGAGATCGAGCCACCCCCTGATTTCGGGGCCATGGTCGCCGCGGATGACCTGCTCGGAATGGCCAAGGTTCGCGGCACCGTGAAGGCCCTGCTCGACATCGATCGCGCCATTGGCGGCGTCACGCTTCCGGCCCCGTCCATGGCCACCGCCGCCACACCGCAACCCTAGCCCCCCCCTGAAATCCCCACGCTCCCCATCCCTTTTCAACCCACACTCCCTCCCACCTCATGAAACTCGCCACTAAACTTCAACTCGGATTCGCTGCCCTGGTCGGTATCGCCCTTCTCCTCGGAGGACTGGCCATCTACAACATGACCAAGGTCGGGTCGTCTACAACGGACATGTCGGACGACTTCGTCCCCGCCGCGCTGATCGCCAATGAAACCGAGCGCGACGCCCTGAAGACGATGTATGAGGCGCGCGGTTATGCGTTCACGGACGACGTCAAGTTCCTGACCGGGGCACGGACGAATCTATCCCAGGTGGTGAAGGATCTGGAGGATGCCAAGGCGTTGGCCAGCAAGTCCGGCGGGCATCTTACCTTCCTGAAGGAAGCCGCCGAAAAGGCGGAGGTGAAGGCCAACGAGTATGAACAGCTTCTCCAGCAGACCGTTGCTGCGACCGAGGCCATGGCCAAGGACCGGAAGATCATGGACACCGCGGCGGCGGCGTTCATGAAGGAATGTTACGACTTCCTGGACGATCAGAGCAAGAAGCTGGAAGCCGCGATCGCAATGACCAACAGGACTTCCAGCGAAGCCAGGACCGAGTTGGAGGACCGCGTCAAGAAGGGGAACCTTGCCAATGACATCATCGACCTCGGAAACGCGGTGCGCATCGGCAATTTCAAGGCCCAGACCGACCGGGATCCTGCGCTCTTCCAGGAGACCCAGAAGAAGTTCACCGAGATCAACACCAAGCTGGACCAGCTTAAGGCGATCACCGTCCTGGAGTTGAATCTCAAGCAGATCGCGTCTTGCCGCGCCGCCGGCCAGACCTACAACGAAGGGATGTCCAGCTTCCTCAAGAACTGGCTGGCCCGGGAGGAGCTGGGACAGAAGCGTAACGTGGCGGGCGCCGCGGTCCTTGCCGAGGCGGAACTCGCCTCGGTCAATTCCGGAACTACCACGGCCAAGATGGCGACCGCGGCCGCAGGGGCGCTGGGAACGTCATCCACGGTCATGGTCGTCGGGTTGGTCATCGCGCTGATCGTCGGGATGGCCCTCGCCTTCTTCATCACACGCTCGATCACCGTCCCGATCAAGGCGATCGCCGAGGTGCTTGCCGCCGGTGCGGAGCAGACCTCGGATGCGGCGGGTCAGGTTTCCGCAGCGAGCCAGAGCCTCGCCGAGGGCGCCAGCGAGCAAGCCGCCTCGCTCGAGGAGACAGGAGCTTCGCTCGAAGAAATGTCGTCCATGACGAAGCGCAACGCCGAGAACGCGAACAAGGTGAAGGAACTCGGCGGCCAGGCCCGGCAGGCAGGCGACACCGGCGTCCGTGACATGACAGAGATGACCACCGCGATGCAGGCGATCAAGAACTCGAGCGATGATGTCGCAAAGATCGTGAAGACCATCGACGAGATCGCCTTCCAGACGAACATCCTCGCGCTCAATGCGGCGGTGGAAGCGGCCCGGGCCGGCGAAGCAGGCATGGGCTTTGCGGTGGTGGCGGACGAGGTCCGCAACCTCGCGCAGCGCGCCGCGCAGTCGGCGAAGGAAACCTCCTCCAAGATCGAGGACGCTGTCGAGAAGAGCACCCTCGGTGCCCAGATCTGCACCAAGGTGGCCACCAGCCTCGAGGAGATCGTGGACAAGGCGCGGCAGGTCGACGAACTCGCCGCCGATGTCGCCGTCGCGTCGCAGGAACAGAATCAGGGCATCCAGCAGCTCAATACCGCGGTGTCGCAGATGGACAAGGTCACTCAGAGCAACGCGGCCAACGCCGAGGAAAGCGCAAGCGCAGCCGAGGAACTCAACGCCCAGGCCGAGGCTCTCCGGGAAGCGGTTGCCGGCCTGATCCGCCTGGTGGATGGCGACAACGCCGGACACGTCAGCGCACCGAAGCCCGCGGCTGCCCGTCCAACGATGGGCGGACGCAGGTCTTCGATCAGCCGTAACGCCAAAGCTGCTCATGCGGCCCCGCAACGTGCCGAGACCCATCGCGAAAACGGAACACACGCTCCGGCCGTGGCCCGGCAGACAACGCCTGGCGGCGGTGGTGGAAACGAATTCGCAGACTTCTGATCTGAGGATCGAATCGGGGGCCGGTATTGGGTGCCGGCCCTGATGTTCCCGTGAGGGCGGCCCGCGCAGCAATGCGCGGGCCGCTTTCGTTTGGAAGGACGGGTTGGGAGCCGGGGCAGGCGGTTTGGGTGACCCGCGCCAGCGCAGGTTCGACAGCTTGTACCCCGGGGATCACCGGCCCCGCTCAGTCGTCGTCCCGATCCCGGCCGCCAATCTCGGTGATCGCCCATTCGGGATAGGGTTCTCTCGAACCGCGAATGGCGCGCCAGAGGATCCGGTTGAGGGCGTCTTCGGGGGCGCGATCGGCCTGATGGAAATTCATCCGGGCCGAGGCGTAGGCGTCGCGGCGGAGTTGGGCGTCGGCCTGGGCTTTCGGATCCGGGTTCATCTGGTCGAGCGGGATGTTGTTGGGAACCGCCTCGAAGGCCGTGAAGTCGGGCGTGTTTGTGAAGCAGTCGAACATCGGCGTGGCGGCGGCATCGAACTGGTTCATGGGCGGCAGTCCGTGGATCTGCTCGATCGTGCGCAGGATGCTGATCGTGTTGAACTGGGTGCTGACGCGCGTTTTTCGTCGTGCGTAGGGACTCGCCACGTAGGCCGTGGTCCGGTAGCCGCTGACGTGGTCGAAGCCCGCCTGCGGATCGTCCTCGATGGCGAAGATCGCCATCTCCTTCCAGAATCGGCTGTGGCTCAGGGCCTCGACAATCCGGCCGAAGGCGAGGTCGTTGTCGGCCACGCAAGCCGAGGGCGTAGGCGACCCCTTGCTCGTCCCGCTGGTGTGATCATTCGGGAGGCAGATGAACACCAGCCCGGGAAAGCGGCCTGATTCCTCGTATTGCTTGAGTTCGCGGATCACGAAATCGGCGCGGAACTGGTCGGGCACCGCCATCTCCCAGCCGACGGTATTGGTGGGTGAAAAGGGGCGGATGGTCGAGATGACCGGGGCGCAACCCACGCGGACGCTGTTCGTCTCGCCTTTCCAGGTCTGGTACGCATCGAGGAAATGGACCTCTCCCTTCTTCTTCGGGTCGTTCCAGCCGACCTTTGGCTCCATGAATTCGCCGTAATTGCGGATCGCGATCTTGTGGCGGAGGGCGTTGTCCCAGAGGAATCCCGCGGGGGAATAGGCCATCGCGTCGCGCTCGTCGCGGCCCATGCCGTCGGGGTAGCTCCGTGGCCAACCTGCAAAGGAGCGCTCGAGGTAATCCGTGCCGAACGCGGAGGTGGACCATTGGTGGCCGTCGGCGCTGAGGATTCCGGCGCAGTAGGTGTTGTCGAGGAGGGGGAATTCGCCGACGAGCTTGTGGAGGTTCGGGGTGATCTTTTCGCCGAAGATGCAGAGGCGTGGATCACCATTGGCCGTGGTGATGTCGCCGAGGACCTGGTCGTAGGTGCGGTTTTCCTTGATGATGTAGACCACGTGGCGAATCAGGCTGGGCTCGCCGATGCGTTCGGGGATCGCGCGGGCCGGTTGGTTGGCGCGTGGTTTCTGGAGACTCTCGGTGATGCGCTCGCGGTGGTAGTTGTCGGCGACGACTTGTGAGAGGCGCGGGAGGTCGCGGGAGCGCGGGAGTGGGACGAGCGAGACGGAGCCGTTGTACTGGTGGGTGTTGAATCCTGCGGCGCCTTTCACGGGCGCGTCGCCGTAGGGCTTGGCCTGGGTGGAATGGCCTTTGATGTTGGCGACACAGAGTTGCTGGCGTCTTTCGTCGAACGCGATGGCGCCTGGGAACCAGCCCACCGGAATGAGACCCATCAGCCTCGAGCGCTTGCGATCGGGACGAAACTCGATGACTGCGATGGCGTTCTGCGTGCCGTTTGCGACATAGAGCGTTCTGCCATCGGGGGCGAAGGCGAGGGCGTTGGGCGATGCGCCAAAAAGGTCGCTGGGCTTCGGTTTCACCCAGATCGTCTCGGCCACGCCGCCCGTGCGGGTGTCGATTGCAGACAACGTGTCCGAACCGGCGTTGGCACAGACCAGCCAGCGTTGATCGGGTGAAAGCGCGAGTGCCGAGGCGTGGAGCCCGGTCATCACCTCCACCGGGGTGGCATGGGTGTCACTGGCTTCGCCCAGATCGACGATGCTCACCGAACCTTCGCTCGCGATCTGCCGGATCGGATCCACGCGCACCTTGGTGCCGCGCCCCGCGGGTCCGGTGAGATCGTTGGTGCCGGGGCGGCGTCCGCCCCAGTTGCTCACATAGGCCTTGTCCTTGAGGAGCAGGACATCGAAAGGCAGGGCACCCGTGTGGAAGGTGCGGAGGACTGTTCCGGTGTCGGCGTCCAGCTCGAGCAGCTTGTTGGAAAGGTTGCCGCAGACGTAGAGCCTTTTGGAATCACGGCTCAGGGCGAGGCCGGCGGGGATCTCCTCCTTGCGACGCGGGGCGTTGGCGTGGGGCAGTGCGAAGGAGTGGGATGGCTTGACGCTGTGGTCCTCCGCGACCGTGAAGACCTTGATGGAGCCGTTGACATTGCTGAGGAAAATGCGCCGTCCGTCCGCCGAGAAGAGCAGCCCGGTGAAGCTCAGCTGCCCCTTGGTGTCGGGCTTCAGGATGTTCGCCGACGGGAC
The DNA here is from genome assembly GCA_903844265.1 of uncultured Verrucomicrobiota bacterium. Taxonomy (GTDB): domain Bacteria; phylum Verrucomicrobiota; class Verrucomicrobiia; order Limisphaerales; family CAIMTB01; genus CAIMTB01. The sequence goes on along the minus strand of CAIMTB010000223.1, from coordinate 19,724 downwards.
CGAAGGCTGGGACTCGGACTGGCCTTCGGCGGGGAGCGGGACCTTCTGCCTGATCGCGCCGGTGACGGGGTCGAGGAGGAGCAGTTCGCTGGTCTTGCCGGAAACAGCAAGCAACTGGCCGTCCGGGGACAAGGCGAGAGCTTGGGGACGGAGGCCGGGGAGATCGGTCTGTGTGCCTTCGGGGGTGACGACTTGATGGACTGGCAGGACGGTCCGGTCGCCGGACTTGCGACCGACGGTTTCGCGGTCGGGAACGGGTTGGGCGGACCAGGCGAAGTTCGTGGCGGTCGCCAGAAAAGCGACAGCGACGGTTCGCAGGGTCGAGGAGGCCATGCGGTACGGCATAAGGGCCACATTGAAATGTGTGACCGGCACCGGGGCAAGAGCGGGGCTTGGGAGAGGTCACAACCAAGATATTCCGATGAAGCCGCGTGAGGGGTGCAAGTGACACTTTATAAAGGGACAGGTCGTTTATTCGAGGACATCCCCCTCTTCGTCCTCCGCGACCTGCAGCTCAACCTGTTCGGTTAATCCCAGCGCCTCCGTCATCCGTTCCGTTCCGAAGAGCTGAGATGCGCGGATTGGGAAAGCGACTCTGGGATTCGCCTTGTTTCGCGCGGGCGGGAACGAATCATCGGGTCGCGGCCAGCGCACGAGCGCCGCAACCATCCGTCATTCGCCATCCGCCATCCGCATGCTCGCTCGACGTGTCATTCCTTGTCTCGACGTCCACGCCGGTCAGGTGACCCGCGGCCAGCAGTTTGGCCGTGCCGAGGACGGCGGTCTTCGGAATGTGGGCGATCCGGTGGCGTTGGCCCTGCGGTACAATGAACAGGGTGCGGACGAACTGGTTTTCTACGACATTACGGCGAGTGCCCAGGGTCGGGCGTCGATGGTGTCGGTCATCGAGCGGGTGGCGGACCAATGTTTCATGCCGCTCACAGTGGGCGGTGGAATCCGGTCCGTGGACGACATGTGGACGATGCTGCGTTCGGGGGCGGACAAGGTGAGCATCAATTCCTCGGCGATCGAGAATCCGGATCTGATACGGGCGGGTGCGGAGAAGTTCGGGAGCCAGTGCATCGTGGTCTCGATCGACACGAAGAGGACGGGGCCGGGCCGGTGGGAGGTTTTCCTGAAGGGCGGGCGGGTGGCGGCGAATCTCGAGGCCGTCGAGTGGGCGGTGCGGGCGTGTGGGTTGGGGGCGGGCGAGATTGTGTTGAACAGCATTGACGGGGACGGGATGAAAGCGGGCTACGACCTGGAGATTACGCGGCGGGTGAGTGAGGCGGTACCCGTCCCTGTCGTGGCCAGCGGCGGTGCTGGGAACGTGGGGCACATGGCGGACGTGCTGTTATTGGCGAAGGCTGATGCGGCGCTGGCGGCGGGGATCTTTCACAGCGGGGAGACGACGGTGCGCCAAGCCAAGGAACACTTTGCGGCGCGCGGGATACCGGTGAGGTTTTAGGGGTTGTCCGCCGACATTGCCTCGGCGGGCTTGATGGCTATAGTATCTGGGCTTCACCGGTGTGATCGGGTGGCAGCATTCCATTATATGCAGATTTTGAAGGTCATCGTGATCTTTATCGAGGTGCTCGCGTTCTTCAACCTGATGATCGTGGTGCACGAACTCGGGCACTTCCTCGCGGCGCGATGGCGGGGCCTTGTGATCGAGCGATTCGGGATCTGGTTCGGAAAGCCGATCTGGCAGCGCAAGATCAACGGGGTCTGGTACAGCTTCGGATCGATTCCATTCGGGGGTTTTGTCGCCCTCCCGCAGCTGGCGCCGATGGATGCCATCGAGGGCCGCCCGGATGCCGACCGCACGCAGTTGCCCCCGGTTTCCCCGCTCGACAAGATCATCGTTGCCGCCGCGGGGCCTGCGTTCAGCCTGGGTCTGGCCGTGACGTTTGCCGTGCTGGTGTGGTGGGTGGGGCGTCCCGTGAGCGAGGCGGAGGCGACCACGACCATTGGCTTCGTCCTGCCGGATTCCCCGGCCGAGAAGTCCGGACTGCGTCCGGGCGACCGCATCCTCGCGATCGACGACAAGCCTGTTTCGCGGTGGAGCGGGATCAGCGCGGACAGCGTGACCTGGCGTATCGTGCGCAGCGAAGGCGACGAGGTGCGGGTGAAGTTCGAGCGGGACGGTGCGGTGCAGGAAGTCAGCGCGCACCCCCTCATTCCGGAGCGCAAGGCATGGCAACGAAAGGCGACGAGGCAGCTTCAGATGATGGCGGCTGAGACCCCGATGGTGGCGGCCTTGGAGAAGGGCAGCGCGGGTGAGCGGGCGGGTCTGAAGCCCAGCGATCAGATCACGCATGTGAATGGTGTCCGCCTGTTCAGTCCGATCGGGATTGGGGATTACGCCCGCAAGCATCCGGATCAGACGCTGACCCTGACCGTGAAGCGCGGTGCCGAGACGCTGCAGCTCCCGTTTGCGCCTGGCGGTGCCGTGGTTGCGGCGGTGGTGAAGGGCAGTCCCGCGGAGGCGGCCGGGTTCAAGGCCGGCGATCGCGTGGTGGCTGTGGATGGCCAGAGGTTTCGGGTGGCGGAGGAGTTCAGCAGCCACGTGCAGAAGAATTCAGGCCGCGAGCTGGCCTTCACGCTGGAGCGGGCCGGGCAGCCGGTGGAGACCAAGGTCAAGCCGATGATGCCGATCGGCGAGACGATCCCGCGGATCGGGGTGCAGTGGGGCAGCGACTCGGGCATCGCGTATGACGAGTACGGGCGGTTCGAGGTCATCCATCCGGGGCCGCTCGAGCAGATCCGGCTTTCGATGATGGCCATCGTGAACACGTTCGACGCGCTGCTCTCGAAGAAGTCCGACATCAAGCTGCAGCACATGTCGGGTCCGGTTCAGATCGTGCGTGTGTACTACATCCTCTTCGAGAATGACCAGGGCTGGCGGCAGGCGGTCTGGTTCAGCGTGATCCTCAACGTGAATCTCGGCCTGCTCAACCTGCTCCCCATCCCGATCCTCGACGGCGGACACATTGTCCTCGCCATGATCGAGTGGGTGCGGCGTCGGCCGTTGCAGGGTCGTGCGCTGGCGTGGATCCAATACGCCTTCGCCAGCCTGATCATCGGCTTCATGCTGTACGTCACCTTTTTCGACGCCCAGGACTGGATCGGGGGCGGCACCGAGACGCGGTCCATGAAGTTCGAGTCCAAGCCGGCCGGTCGTTGATCCAGGCGCGTTCCTTGTTGTTCGCGCTCCTTTTTCGGCCTGGCCGCTGAGATCGTCCCGCCCCGAGACCTACCATGCGCTACTGCGATTCCTTCTTTGAATATCGCCGCCGTGCCACCCGCGAGGTGGTGGTGGGCGATCCTGCCCGCGGCGGGACGATCATCGGTGGTGATTCTCCGGTCGTGGTGCAGTCGATGATCACCTGTGACACGATGGACACGGCGGCGTGCATTCGCGAGACGCTGGCTTTGGTGGAGGTGGGGTGCCAGATCGTGCGGATCACGGCGCCGACGGTGAAGGACGCGGCGAATCTCGAGATGATCGTCGCGGGTCTGCGGGCGCGGGGATGCCACGTGCCGATCGTGGCGGATATTCATTTCAAGCCGGAGGCGGCGATCGAGGCGGTGAAGTGGGTGGAGAAGGTCCGCGTGAACCCGGGCAATTACGCGGACAAGAAAAAGTTCGCGGTGAAGGAATACAGCGACGCCGAGTACGAGGCGGAGGTGCGACGGGTCGAGGACGCTTTTGCGCCGCTGGTGATTGAGGCGAAGCGTCTGGGTCGTGCGCTGCGTATTGGCACGAACCACGGATCTCTCAGCGATCGCATCATGAATCGATGGGGGGATTCGCCCGCCGGCATGGTCGAGAGCGCGCTCGAGTTCGCACGGTTCTGTCGCCGCCACGACTTCCACAACTTCGTGTTCTCGATGAAGTCGTCGAATCCGAAGGTGATGATCGAGTGCTATCGCCTGCTTGTTGGGCGACTCGAGGAACTGGGTCCCGACTGGAATTACCCGGTCCACCTCGGCGTCACCGAGGCTGGCGAAGGGGAGGACGGCCGGATCAAGTCGGCGATAGGCATTGGCGCCCTGCTTTGCGACGGCATCGGCGAAACGATCCGTGTCAGCCTCACCGAGGACAGTCCGCGTGAGATCCCGGTGTGTCGCGACCTGCTCGCGCAGGTTCCCTCGCTGACCACCGCTGCGATTGGGATTCCGGTCGTGGGTTCGGGTTTGCCGTGGAACCCGTTTGAGTTCGCTCGTCGTGAGTCTGCCGCGGCCGATTTCGGTGCGTTGAAGTGCGGTGCGGGGAATCTCGTCCGGGTGGCCGTGACCCGTGCGACGTTCGACTCGGTGGCGCCGAAGATATCCGCGAGGGCCGACGTCCGGCCCGAGGCGATCTACGAGGACCTCAACGTGCAGGAGATCGATCCGCGCGGGGAATTCACCGTGGCATGCGACAGCCAGCTCGTGACAGTGCGCGACGATGTGCCGCTGCCTGCGATCACCGCGTTCCGCCTGCTTGCGGTGCGACTCTCGGAGCAGGGCCGACGCAATCCCATCTTGCTCAAGGATTGCCTTGAGGTTCCGTCATCCCCGTGGCCGTCGGACGTGGCGTTGCTGCGGTCGTCGGTGGTGATCGGGTCCCTGCTCGCGGACGGGGTGGGCGACGCCATTCTCGTGCGGAACGAGTCGGTCGCGGGGATGTCGCTGCGGCTTGCGTTCAACGTGCTCCAGGCCGCCGGTTGTCGCAGTTTCAAGACCGACTACGTCGCTTGCCCGAGCTGCGGCCGGACCTTGTTCAATCTCCAGACCGTGACCGCTCAGATCAAGGCGCGCACGGAGCACCTGAAGGGCGTGAAGATCGCGATCATGGGTTGCATCGTGAATGGGCCCGGCGAGATGGCGGACGCCGATTTTGGGTATGTCGGTGGCGCCCCGGGGAAGATCAACCTGTACGTCGGGAAGAACGCTGTGAAGTTCAACATTCCCGAGGATCAGGCGGTGGAGCGCCTCGTGGATTTGATCCAGGAACACGGCAAGTGGGTGGATGCCGCGACGCCTTAGAGTCACCGATCAGCGAACCGGGGCGGGGCGCGGAGCGGGCGCGGAGCGGGCGGGGCCCTGGGGCTGAACCTGGGGGAGATCTCCGCGAAACTTGAAGATTGTCTCGCCGGTCCTCGCGAGGCCGAACTTTTCGCGAGCCAGCCGTTCGACGGTCCTGGGGTCGGTCTTGACCGAGTTGATCTTGTCGTTCAGGTCCCGGGTGCGGGCCTGTTCCTCGCGCAATTCCTTCTGCATCACGAGGATTTGCCGCCGCTGGACTGCCTTCTCACGGAACAGGGGCAGGCTGGCCACGATCCCGGCGAGAATCACCACCAGCGCCAGCAGCAGCGAAAAAATCCGAGGCATGGGGGGAACCTCTACACGATTCCCGAGCCGAAGCCAGCCCCGCGTGGCGGACGCGAGGGCCAATCGTCACCCTGCAAGGGTGGGGGAGGGTGTGCTCCCCCACCCTTGCGGCGGGCGGAAAGTTCGCGGGGAGGACTACTTCTTGCGGTAGGTCAGCGCGATGCTGGAGGAACCGGAGTCGGCATTCACATTCTTGGGACGTCCGGCGCCGTCGGTGCCGTGGGAGATGGTGAGCTTGCCGTCCTTGAGTTGGTAGACGCCCTGAAGAGCGCCTGAGGAGTCGCTCAGGATGTCGATTTCCTTGGGCTCACTGTTTCCGGCCTTCGGCTTGAGGGTTCCGGAGTCGCCGCCGCCGGGCCAGGCGATCTCGTACTTCTCACCCTTGACCTTGAGCGTCACCTCGGCGTTTGCGAGGTCGGCCATCTCCTGGCCGTCCTTCTTGCCGCTGACGGCAATCCATTCGCCCTGCAACAGGGTGATGTCACTCGCGGCCGTGGTGGCGCCGCCGAGTTTCTTGAGCTGGACGTCCTTGAACTGGACGACCATCGGCGGACCAACGTGGACCTGTAAGGCGAGCACTCCCGATTTCGCGGCGTGGGCGGCGTCCTCGTCGGTGACATCGACGGTGGTATGGCCGTTGATGGTGTGGACGAGGTGGTTGCCTTTGGCGACGACGACGTAATCGTTCCATTCGCCGTTCTTGATGCTGGCCTGGATTTTGTCGGAATCGCCGACGGAGCCGACGGCGTCGATCTTGAACTTACCATCCGCGGCGGGATGGATGACGGTCTTCTGTCCTCGATTGGCGAGGATGCCGCGGCCGCGTTCCTCATAAAGTATGCCGCTGTAGGTCTTGCCGGCTTCCATGTCGGCCTGGTAGCCGCCGACGATCGGACCCTGGGGGCCCTGTTCGACGACCTTGCTGCGGTACTGGATGCCGGAGTTGCCGCCTTCCATGCGGTACTTCAGGTGCAGTTCGAAGTCATCCACGGTGCCTGCTTTCCAGACGAGAAACGTGTTGTGCTTGAGTCCGAGGGCTGCGGTGGTGGTGCCGGTGATGGAGCCGTCCTTCACGGACCAGATCGCGGGATTGCCCTCCCAGCCGTCGAGGGATTTTCCGTCGAAGATCCGGGCGAAACCATCATCGGCGGCGGGACAGGTCGAGGCCAGTGCGAACGTGGCGCAAAGCGTGGCGAACAGGGCGTGTTTCATCGGGTATGTTGGGATTCCGATGGCGTCATGAAATTGACAGGACGCCATCGGAGGGGGGTTGGATTACAATGTGGGTTGAAAGGTGGCGGCGGGGCGTGACGGAGATCAGGCGATGGAAGGTGGGAGCATTTCGCAGTCGTAGCGATCCTTGAGCAGGGAGTTGATCGCGTCCGGTGTCGCCTCGCCTCGTTCCTCGAGACTCGAGGCCTCGCGGAAGAAGCGTTCGAAGCCGGCCGGTGTCAGCGTCAGGGTGATCCGGGCAGCGGCGGTTCCGCAGGCTGTCGTGGAATGCGGAATGCCGCGGGGCGCGAAGAAGGTGTCCCCCGCCCGCAGTCGCGTGGTGTGCCCCCCGCACCAGACCTCCAGCTCGCCCTCCACCACGTGAAAAGTCTCCTCCTCGCGGTGATGGACATGGCGGGGTATGCCCTCCCCTGGGGGCACGATGAGCTCCACGATGGAGAGGGCGCCGTGCGTCTGCTTGCCATCCAGAAGGACTCGATGCACCACGCCGAGGACTGTCAGGGTCGGGACGCTTTCGGCGTGGGATGCGATAGGATGGAGGGACATTGGACTGGAGGCTGAGGTCTTGGGTCGAAGGTCTGACGTGGGTCAGCGCTTGAAGAACTTCTTGAGATTCGTCAGGCCCTGCGTGGCGATTTCGTCACGGGTGGGCTCCATTTTGCGCCAGATGGCGGCAGCGCGGGCGATGACTTTGACATCGGTGGTGAAGGACTCGATGACGACGTCGCCGCTGTACTTGATCTTCTTGAGGGCGGCGACGATGGGTTTCCAGTCGATGTGATCGTTGCCCGGGGTGCCGCGATCGCTGCCGCAGGCGTGGAAATGGCCGAGGAGCGAGCCGGCCTTGAGGATGGCCTCGGCCTGGTTTTTCTCCTCGATGTTCATGTGGAACGTGTCGAGGTGGAGGCGGAGCGCGGGGCTTTTCACGGCCTTGAGGAGTTTCAAGCCCTGATCGCAGGTGTTGAGGAAATCGGTCTCGAAGCGGTTGAGTGGCTCGACGCAGATCTGCACGCCTTTTTCCTCAGCGTACTTGGCGAGCACCTTCAGGTTCTTCACCACCAGATTGAACTGGGCTTTCTTCTCCGCGTCGTCGTGCGCGCCGATCAGGCCGACCACGCTGTAGACCGGACCGATCAACGAGGGGCAGCCGAGGACCACCATCTGGTCGATGAGCGTCTTGCAGTACGTCATGGCCGTCTTCTGGTCTTCCTCGGAGCCGCGAAAATCACGTCCCGGGCCCATGCAGGCGCACACGGTTCCGATGGCGATCCCGGCCTTGTCGGCGGCGGCGCGGACCTTGGCGGCATCGATGTGTTCCGGCGATTCGATGGGCAGCTCGACGGTGTCGAAGCCCCACTTCTTGAATTTCGCAAAGAGCTTGGAGCTCTCGGTGGTGAACGGGGAAACGAACAGGAACGAGTTGATGCCGAATCTCATAAAGCGTGTTTTGGGTCGGTGGGCTCAAAAGTAGGCCGCGCAGCGGGGGAGTCAAAGCCGCAAATGGTTGCGATTCGCCAAGGATGGGTCTCCGCGCTCCACCCGCGGCATTGTGTTCGTGGAAATTGGAATCATCCTCGCGGCCGCGCATGAATTCCGTCGGCGGACTTTGGATTTCACCTGGGGTCGGGCGAGGCCTCGCGTTTCTTTGGGTGCCGGCGACGTCTGCTGGGCCCGGAGGCGTGCGGTGATCCCTCGAACCCTTGCGGTGGGTGGCGTTCGGGCATTGCTTGGAGCCTTGATCCTATGGGGTTTCCTGCCGGCCCGACTGTCTGCCGCCACGCCACGGGAGGACGAGCGGGACTGGCGCAAGCTGGTCACTCCGAACTTTCAGCTCTATTCGAACACGCGCGATTTGGAGGGCCAGCGGTTGTTGCGGGAACTCGAGGTGTACCGGCATTTTGTTTCGCGGTTCCTGGGACTGACGAACGTGCAGCGCGAGCCGGCGCTGGTGGTCCTGTTCGACAGCGAGCGCGCGTTCACGCCTTACAAGCCTCGGTACGAAGGAAAGCCGCGGGCGGTGAACGGGTTCCATGTGGCCGATCCGCTTGGGACGGCGTTGGCGCTGATGCGGCAGGCGCGAGGCGACGAGACCATGCGGGTGTTGTTCCACGAGTACACGCACCTGTTGACGTCCCGCCAATTCCGCGATGCGCCGGTGTGGGCGCACGAGGGAGTGGCGGAGGTGTTCTCCACGTTCGAGTCGGCCGGTGACCACTACGACATCGGTGTCGCGATCACGAACCATGTGCGGTCGATGCAGCGGAACCGACCCGTGCCCGTGGCGAGCCTTCTCGGGGTGGGTCGCGATTCCCCTGATTATAACGAGCGCGACCGCGCGGGCCGATTTTACGCGACGTCCTGGCTGCTCGCGCACCACCTGCTTTTTGGCCTGCGCGGCTACGAGACGGATGTCATGGCCCGCTATGCGGCGATCTGTTCCACGACCACCAACAAGTCGCAGGCGTTCCGGTTGGCCTTCGGCAAGGTGCCTTCGGCGTTCGATGCCGACCTCGCCGAATATCTCAAGGGGGGCAGGTACACGCTGGTGCGCCAATCCGAGCCCGATCTTGAGGAGGCGCGGCCGATCGCGGTTCGGCTTGACCCGGGTGAATTGGACTACGCACTCGGGCGCCTGCTGCAGTTGACCCAGCAAGGCGAGGCGGCCCGGGCCCGCATGGGCGAGTCGCTCCGGCGGGCCCCGGAAAATCCCAATCCCCGCGCGGCGCTCGCGCTCATGGCGTGGCGTGAGCACCGGCCTGACGAGGTGCGATCCCTGACGGATGATGCGATCGCGCTGGGTTCGAAGAATGCCTTCGTCCACTACCTTGGGGCGGAGGTGCGTTACCAGCAGATCATGAAGCTGGTGAATCGCGGCGAGGACCAGACCGAGGCGTTGCAGCGCGGCCGGGGGCGCTGCGAGCGGGCCGTTGTGCTGGACCCTGAACTGGCCGCGGCCCATCACCTCCTCGGCGTCTACGTGCTGGCCCAGAATCCCAAGGCCCCGGCGATCGCGGCCATGCACGTGCGGGAGGCGATCCGTTGCGATCCCCAATATCTGCCGGCGCAACTCACCTGGTCCACGCTGTTGGCCGCCCAGGGTCAATGGGAGGCCGCGCGCGAGGCGATTTCCCGGCTGCTGGCCGGGCCGTTGCCGGCCGATCTTCGCGAAGGCGCCCAGGCCGTGTCCGACCGTATCGATCGTGCGATGAAGGTCCGGGAAGTCCGCAAGCCGAACAGGTGATCCAGGCGGGGTCTGGCAGGATGCCGGCACTCGGGACGATTGCGGGTCGTGACCATCCAAAGCGCTCTTGCCGCGGCCGCCGTGAGTCCGCCAGATTCCCGCCATGCAGAGCGTCTTCACCGGACCGGTCTACGTGGTCCGCGACAACATCGACACGGACCAGATCATTCCTGCGCAGTATCTGAACCTCGTGCCGACCCTCGCGGACGAATACGAGAAGCTCGGCAGCTACTCGATGTGCGGCCTGCCGGACTCTCTCTACCCGGTGCGTTTCGTGAAGGAAGGCGGGATGGACACCGAGTATCCGATCATCATCGCGGGGCGGAACTTCGGCTGCGGCAGCTCGCGTGAGCACGCGCCGATCGCGCTTGGCGCGGCGGACTGCCAGGCGGTGGTGGCCGAGAGTTTCGCGCGGATCTTCTACCGCAATTGCATCGCCACCGGCGAGGTATACCCGGTCGAGTGCACCGACCGCCTCAGTGACATCTTCAAGAATGGCGATGTCGCCACGGTCGATATTGATGCCAACACCATCCGTCATCACGGCACGGGCGCGGTCTATTCTCTGCGGCCGCTGGGGGAGGTCCGGCCCGTGATCGACGCCGGCGGAATCTTCGAGTACGCCCGCAAGAATGGCATGATGCCGCAGGCGGTGTGAGCGACGTCGACGTCCCCACCGCCGGCGGGTCGCCGATCCTTTTCTTCAACCGGCATACCGGTCGGATCGAGGAGGAGGTCGTGTATGGCGGCGCGTGGCTGCGGTGGGCGTACGGGACCGCGATCGGGCGCGTCGCGCTCCATGCCGTCGCGAAACGGGCCTTCTTTTCACACTGGTACGGCTGGCGCATGGACCGGCCGTCGAGTCGTGCGAGGGTCGAGCCGTTCATCCGTGATTTCGACCTTGATCCCGCGGAATTCGCCGACCCTCCGGACACGTTCCGGACCTTCAACGAGTTCTTCTTTCGTCGGCTGAAAGGGGATGTCCGGCCGATCGACCCGGCGGATGACGCCGTGGTGTTCCCTGCGGATGGGCGGCATCTGGGATTTCCGGACTTGTCCCGGACGAAGGCTTTTTTTGTGAAGGGTCAGCGTTTCGACCTCGCCTCGTTTCTGCGGGATGAATCGCTGGAACGTCGGTACCGCGGGGGGGCGGCGGTCTTCTCGCGGCTTTGCCCGGTGGATTACCATCGTTTTCATTTCCCGGTGGCGGGCGTCCCAAGCGCGGTGCGACGTGTCGAGGGATGGCTGTGGTCGGTGAGCCCGGTGGCTTTGCGTCGGAACCTGGGGTTCTTGTGGGAGAACCGCCGTTGGCTGTGCGAGATCGAGACGCGGCACATGGGGCGCGTGCTCATGGCTGAAGTGGGAGCCACGAATGTGGGGAGCGCCGAGCACACCTTCACGCCTGGGCAGTCGATGGCCAAGGGATCCGAGAAGGGGTTCTTCAGGTTCGGCGGGTCCGCGGTGCTGACGCTGTTCGAGCCGGGGCGCGTGACGTTGTGTGCGGATCTTGTGGAGCAGACAGGGCAACAGCGCGAACTCTATGCGCGCATCGGGGAGAGGCTGGGGACCCTGGGAAGCCCCGCGGGTCAGCGTTCATGAGGCTCCGATGGCGGCGCACCGCCGCGTTCCAAGGCGCCAGGCGTCAGTCCGGGTAGCCGTCAGGATTTCGACGGTGCCAATCCCAGGCGGTGGCGACGATGGCCTCGAGTGTTGGGAAGCGGGGGTTCCAACCGAGTTCGCGGCGGGCTTTGTCAGCACTGGCGATCAGGCGGGGTGGATCGCCTGGGCGTCGGGGTTGGAGGATGACGGGGATGGCATGGCCGCTGACTTTTTCGCAGGCCTGGACCACTTCGCGGACCGAGTAGCCGCCGCCGTTGCCGAGGTTGAAGAACCCCGATCTACCGGGCTCCAGCGCGCGGATATGCGCGTCGGCGAGATCGGCGACGTGGATGTAATCGCGGATGCAGGTGCCGTCGGGCGTGGGATAATCGTCGCCGAACAGCGTGACCGCTGGGGATTGGCCGAGGGCCACCTTGAGGACGTTGGGGATCAGGTGGGATTCGACGCGGTGATGTTCACCGAGTTTCGGGCTTGCGCCGGCGGCGTTGAAGTAGCGGAAGGCGACGAATTCGAGGCCGTGGATGGTGCGGTACCATTCGAGCATGCGCTCGAACATCAGCTTCGATTCGCCGTAGGGATTGATGGGGCGCTGGGGGAGCGTCTCGTCCATCGGCAGGCGATCGGGAACCCCGTAGGTGGCGCAGGTGGAGCTGAAGACGAACTTTCGGACGCCGGCGCCGACGGCGGCCTGGAGGAGGTTGATGCCGTTGGCGACGTTGTTCCGGAAATACTTGGCGGGATCCTTCATCGACTCGCCGACGAGGGCGAATGCGGCGAAGTGAAGGACGGCCTCGGCGCCGCTGTTGTTGATGGCGACGACGAGTTCCTCAAGATTGGAGAGGCAACCGCGGACGAAGCGGGCGCGGGGATCGACGGCGGAGAGGTGGCCTTCGCTGAGGTTGTCGAAGACGGTGACCTCGTGGCCGGTATCGAGGAGTTGCTCGACGCAGACCGATCCGATGTAGCCGGCTCCTCCGGTGACCAGGACTTTCACGGGGCGGAGGGGGTGGGGTTCCTATTCGTGCGGGGCACCCTGTTGAATGACGGCGTAGACGATGAGGCCGATGATGATGAGAAGCGTGATGCCGCCGCCGATGAAGAAGACCCTGTTGAGGTTGTTGGATTTCCTGTGGAAACCGGCCTTTTCATTCAGCTTCGTGCCTTGGATCGAGGTGCCGAGTTCGTCGCGCTTGACGCCCTGCGGGATCACCATCGTGGCATCGAGCTGCTTCTTGGCGGCTGCGAGCCCGTCGAGTTTGATTTCGACATTGCCGAGCCGGAGCGTCTGACCGGGCTTGAGGGTGGCCTCGGTGATGCGCTCGCCGTTGATGAACGTGCCGTTGGTCGAGTTCAGGTCCTTGACCACCACGTCCGTTCCCTTCAGGAGAATCTCGGCGTGATGACTCGACACGGAGGCCTCGACGATCTGGAACGTGTTGTCGTCGACGCGGCCGACGGTGGTGCGTTCGACCTTCAGCTCGTGGGTGAGCCCCTTCAGGGATTCGGTGTGGACGACGAGCTTTGCCATGGTAGCGACGTATTCGGGATTCCGAGGCGGAGTATGGGCGTGCGCTTTGCGCGCAAGTCAAACCGTTTCCCGCGACAACCGTTTCCCTGCGAGAGGCATCATCGGAAAACTGTCGCGCACCCTCAACCCCGGCTTGTGACGAGGGCACGGAACTCCCCGAAAAGGGGCGCGGAATCGTGCGGTCCGGGCGACGCCTCCGGATGGTACTGGACGCAGAAGACGGGCTTCTTCCTGTGGCGCATGCCTTCCACCGTGCCGTCGTTGAGGTTGATTCGGTCGACCGTCACCTCCGGCGGCAGCGACTTGGGATCAACGGCGAAGCCGTGGTTCTGTGAGGTGATCTCCACCCGGCCGGAATTGAGATCCTTGACCGGCTGGTTCGCGCCGCGATGGCCGAACTTGAGCTTGAACGTGCGACCGCCGAAGGCCTGCCCGAGAATCTGATGACCGAGGCAGATGCCGAAGATCGGGATCCCGGAATTCACGAGGTCCGAAACGGCGCGGACGGCGTAGCCAAGGGCCGAGGGATCGCCGGGTCCGTTGCTCAGGAACACGCCTGCGGGGCGGAGCGCGAGGACGTCGGCGGCGGGCGTTGTGGCGGGCACGACCCGCACCTTGAAGCCGGACTGACGGAGGCGGCGCAGGATGTTGTACTTGATGCCGAAGTCGTAGGCGACGATCGGGATGTCGGCAGGAGGCAGCGGTTCGCGGAGGTCGCGGGGGTGCTCGTTGGGGGTGCTTCCCTGGATCAGCTTGAAGGCCGGGCTTTCGGTGTCCGACTCGTCCCAGAAGAACGCCTCGCGGTGCGTGACTTCCTTGACGTAGTCGACCCCGACCAGGCCCTGCCATTCACGTGCGCGGCGAATGGCTTCCTCGTCCGAGACGTCGAGGCCGCTGGCAAGAAAACCCTTCATGGCGCCAGCGACACGGAGCCTCTTCGTGAGCGAGCGCGTGTCGATTCCCTGGATGCCGGGGATGCCGTTCTCAACCAGGTAATCCGGAAGGCTCAGGTCGGCACGCCAGTTCGAGACCGTGGGTGAGACTTCGCGGACGACGAAGCCGGCGACGTGTGGGCGCCACGATTCGATGTCGACGCGGTTGATGCCGTAATTCCCGATGTGCGGGTAGGTCATCGTGACGATCTGGCCTTTGTAGGAGGGGTCCGTGAGGATCTCCTGGTAGCCGGTCATCGACGTGTTGAAGCAGACCTCGCCACAGGCGGAGGTGGAGGCTCCAAAAGCTTTCCCGTGGTAGACCGTCCCATCTTCAAGGGCGAGGATTGCGCGCATCGTTTGGCATGGCTTCCGCCTGGAAACCGACGGCGACTCTAGGGTGAGACGGGAACGGGTCAAGAACCGCATCCCGACCGGATGCACCCGACCGGATGGGTTCCGGCCGCAAAGCCTTGCCGTGCCGGGTTGGGGTTCCTTTAATCGAGTCGTGCCTGCGCCTACGCTTGCCGTCGCCAACCAGAAGGGGGGTGTCGGAAAGACCACCACCTCGATCAACCTCGCCGCCTGCCTTGCCGCTCTCGGGCACCGGGTGCTCCTCGTGGACCTCGATCCCCAGGCCAACGCCACCAGCGGCGTCGGCCTGGAAAAGACGGAGGGCGGAAGTCTCTACGCCCCGCTGCTCGGCGAAGGCACCGCCCTCGAGCGGATCAAGACCACCGCCTTCGAACGCCTTTCCGTCATTCCCAGCGAGGTGGACCTTTGCGGCGTCGAACTCGAACTCGGCCGGTTCGAGGATCGTCTTTTCCGTCTCCGCGATCTGCTCGTGCCCGTCCGCAACAGCGGTGCCTATGATCTGCTGGTGCTCGACTGTCCGCCCGCGCTGGGCCTCCTCACGCTCAACGCCCTGGCCGCCACGGATCAACTCATCGTCCCTCTCCAGTGCGAGTATTACGCGCTGGAGGGCATCTCCACCGTGCGCCGCCTCCTCGACCAGCTGCGCGAGGGCGGCATCAATCCGTCGCTCAACCTGCTCGGCGTCGTGATGACGATGTTCGATGGGCGGACCCGATTGTCCCAGCAGGTGGTGGCCGAGGTCCGCGAACATTTCCGCGAGGCCGTGTTCGAGACGGTCATCCCGCGGGCCACGCGGCTCGCCGAGGCGCCCAGCTTCGGCAAACCGATCATCCACTACGACCCGTATAGTGTCGCGTCCGCGGCGTACGAGGTGCTCGCGACCGAGGTCCAGAAAAGACTCGGCCTGGCCTGAGCGGACGGGTGGCTCCAGATCCTGGTGGCATTGGGCATCCCGACGGCTTGCGCCCGCGATCCGCGGTCACCCCTTGGTATTTTGTTGGGATGCCGGGACCGAAAAATCGGAATCTGTTCCCGATGGCGTCGCGTTCGAGCGAACCAGCCTTGCGAACGCGCCGTCGCGCCCGACCAGTTCGTCCCAGCTGCCATGTTCCACGACGCGGCCGTCGTCCATCACGACGATGGAATCGGCGCTTCGGATCGTGGACAGCCGGTGTGCGATGACGAGGACGGTGCGGTCGCGGCGGGCGGCTTCGAGGGCCTGCTGGATGTGGCGTTCGGAGACCGTGTCGAGCGCGGATGTGGCCTCGTCGAGCACGAGGACTTCCGGCCGGCGGACGAGGGCGCGGGCGATCGCGAGTCTTTGGCGTTGCCCGCCCGACAGGGAAACGCCGCGTTCGCCGACGGGTGTGTCGAGGCCTTGGGGAAGGCTTAGGATGACATCTGTGAGATGAGCGGCGCGCAAGGCGTCGGCGACATCCTCCGGGGTCGCGTCCGGAGCGCCGTAGGTGATGTTTGCCGCGACGGTGTCATTGAAGAGGAAGGCGTCCTGTTCGACGATGGCGACCCGGTGGTGCCAGGACTCGGCGGTGAACTCCCAGTGATCGACCCCGTCGATGAGGATATGTCCGGCGGTTGGGGCGCGGAGTCGTAGGAGCAGGGCGGCGGCGGTGGACTTTCCGGAGCCCGAGGCGCCGACGAGGGCGACCATTTGTCCGGCGGGAACCTCAAAGGAGACGTCGTTGAGCGCGGCCCGGCCGGTTTCGTAGGTGAGCCCGACGGATTCGAATCGGAGACCTTTGCGGAGGCCCTCGAAGGTGCGTTGGCCGAAGGGTCTTTCGGGGTAGGTGGGCAGGGCGAACCAGGACTGCAGCGAGGAGAGGCTCGCGCCGTGATAGAGCAGGGCGACCTGGTAATTGTTCAGCTGGTTGATGATCGGCAGCAGCCGCATCAGCACGAGTCCGAAGGTGAGCAGTTGGTCGGGCTCGAGCAGGCCCTGGTCCGTGAGCCGTGATGCCGCGAGCAGGATGGCCAGGACGGCGGCGCCTGCGAGAACCTCGAGAAGCGGCTGGAGAAGGCCGGCGAGGCGGGCGTAGCGCTCGTCTGCCTCGGCCTGGGTCCGGCTTTGGATCCCGACGCGCTTCAGCTGTTGCTCCTGCGCATTCGCCGCGCGGGTCACCCGGACGCCGGCGAGGCTCTCCGTGAGGTCGGCGATGAGCCGGCGGAACTCCCGGAGATTCGCGGCGCCGAGTTCCGAGATGCGCCGGTGCACGCGCACCACAGGTGCGATGAGACCGACGGTGAGAAGGATCGCGACGAGGGCGAGGGGCCACGAGACGAAGAACAGCACGCCGACGTAGGCGAGCGCCATGGATCCGCGCTGGGTGGCGAGCACCGCGGTCTCGAGGGCGGTCAGTGCGCGCTGGGTGTCGTTGAAGACGGCGCTGGAGATCTCCCCGGCCTTACGTTCCTCGAAGACGCGGAGCGGGGCGCGCAGGAGGTGGCTGAAAAGGGATTCGCGGAGGTTCACCGCGACCCGCCGCTTGAGGATCGTGCCGAGCCGGCTGCTGACGTAGAGCGCACCGTTCTTCGCGATCATGGCAGCCAGTGCGACCGCGGCGAGGAACGCGAGCCCGTTGAAGGAGTCCGTTGGCCCGCTCCAGCGCTCGATCCAGCGGAGCTTTCCTCCGATCGCGCCCGCCTTGAGGATCACCAACACCACGCCCCCAAGCAGTCCCAGCGCCGCGGCTTCGAGCACGGCCGCGACGGTCGCCGTCAGGATCACGGAACCGTAGAGATACCGCCCGCCTCGCATGAAAGGACGGAGCCGTATCAGCGACTTGCCGATGCCAAACAGCTTCACGAGCGCGCCCACGTGTCCCGACTGAATACTGAAGCGGGAAGACCGGACACCTATTTTGGGGGAAGGGAGGGCGGAGGGCAGTCACCAGCGACCGCTGATGGCTGGCGCCCCAGACGGTCGTTCGTGGTAGGCGATCAGAAAGTAACCGTAGACGGCGGCGACGATTGTCGCGAGGCCGCCCCAGAACAGGGGCCAGGAGGTCGTTCCACTGCCGTCCTGACGCTGGCAGACTTCGAGCCAGAGTCCGGAGCCGAGATACCCCGTGAGTCCGCCGATCCCCTGCGTCATGAGGGAAAGCAGTGCCTGCGCCCGGGTGCGCCATCCGGCCTCGATGTGTTCGTTGAGGTAGATGGGGACCGCCACGAAAAAGAGGGTGAACGCGAAACCATGCAGGCTCACGCCGACCAGCACGGCGGCTTTTGTCCCCGAGGCCAGGAGGACGAAGCGCAGGACGGCAAAGCCAAGGCCCGTGGCCAGAACCCATTTCAACCGGATGTTGGCGAGCATTGTTCCCAGTCCAAACATCGCGATCACCTCGGTCACCTGGGCCAGAGCCATCCAGGCGCTGGTGTGCGAAAACCCAAGGTCGCGCAGGTGCGACGGGGCGAACGGATAGAACGCGGCCAACGGGATCGTCACGAGCGCGGCGGTGAGAAACACCACCCGATGATCCGGGATCCGGAGCAGGCGCAGCGCGTCGAGACCGAGTCGTTCGCGCGCCGAGACGGAGCCTTCGGCCCGAGGCAACGGGGTGCTTGGGACGAAGGCGGCGACGACTGCGACGGCAATCCAGAAGGCGCATGCCGAAAACCCGGCGCGGGTCGAGGCATCGGCGCCGAGCGCGCTCACGAGCACGCAGCCCGCCATCCAGCCGAAGGTGCCGAACGCGCGGATCGGTCCGAATTCGCGCTTTGCGTCCTTCAACCCGGCGAGGCCCGCGGCGGTGAGCAGGCTCCAGGTGGGTGTCGACAGCAGCGATTGGAGCTGGATGAGGAACAGCACCACCATGGGGGGCGCATGGCGTTCGATCGCAAGATTGGTCAGCGCCAGCATCACCGCGGTGGCGGCCGATACCCATCGCAGGACCGCCACGGGTGAGGCATGCCGATCCGCGAACGCGCCGAAAATGAGCGGCGTCACCAGGCCGGCCACGGACGAGGTTGCGAAGGCATAGGGCCTGAGCGCGCCCAACCCGTGAGCCTCAAGGACCGGGCTGAGCGGCACGAACCACATCGCCATGGCGATGCCCTGCAGCAGAAACAGGACTGAAAGACCGGTCCGGTGGCTGCTCATCACGGATCGCATCGGGTGAACGCGGGACACATCGCCGCGCCGACCCAACACAATGCGAGGCTCCAAGTACAGTTTGCTCGTGTGGGCACCTTATCAAAGACCTGTCCCCCTATTTGCTTGAAGGCGTTTTGGTTTGCCTTGCTGGAATCAACCGGGACTCATTGCCGGGTGGATCGAACCACTGAGACTGCCCCGCTCGTGACTCTGGGACAGCATCAGTCAGACCCGTTGATCGACCGCTTTTTGGAACACCTCACCTCGGAGCGGTCGGCATCCCCTCTCACCTGCCGCAACTACCGGCACGCCTTGTACGAATTTGTGGCTTGGTGGAACGTCCACGCCGGGGCGTCCATCGAATGGCCGGGCGTCACCCGCGACCAGTTCCGCCTCTACCTCCGGCAGCTTGGGCGCAAGGCCCTCAGCCCATCCTCCGTCCGTCTCCGCTTCGCGGCATTGCGCACTTTCTATCGATTCCTGTTGAGACACGGCAAGGTCAGCGAGATTCCCGTCAAGGGCCTCTCCCTCCCCAAGTTGCGTCGCCGCCTGGTGCGAGTTCTCTCGGCCGAGCAGATGCTGGGGCTGCTCCGAGCCCCGGAAGCGTCGGCACCGCTTCAGCCGCAGTCCGATTCCTGCAACGCGAAGTCCAGAGGCCGTCCGGTGGACCAATCGGTTGCCGCACGCGACGCCGCGATCTTGGAAACGATCTATTCCTGCGGCCTGCGGATCAGTGAATTGTGCGGAATCCGGGTCCAGGACATCGACGGCTCCCAATTCGTGGTGCTGGTACGCGGCAAAGGAAAGAAGGAGCGGGTCGTCCCGATCGGCAACCACGCCATCCTCGCGATCCAGCGCTACTGGTCAGTGCTCGGTCGCCAACCGGCACCCGCCCAGCCGGTCTTCTGGCGGAACTCCGACACGCCGGAGCCGATGTCGCCTCGCACTTTGCAGCACCGCCTCAAGCAATACCTCCTCATCGCAGGCCTGGACCCAGACCTCACCCCTCACAAGCTCCGGCATAGCTTCGCCACTCACCTTCTCGATGCCGGCGCAGATCTTCGCAGTGTCCAAGAGATGCTCGGACACGCGCAACTTGCGACGACCCAAATCTACACGCACGTCACCGCCGATCGGCTCCGCCGCGCCTACGACGCCACCCATCCGCGCGCCCATTGACGCAGGCCCACGGTTCATTCGCAGAATCTCGTGGTCACTGGAGGCGTGGAGGCCGGACCCGATTGCCAGCACGGTGCATCCACGAGTTGTCGGTGGTAGGGCGGCCTCTCCGAGGGCGCCGTGCCTGGG
>CAIMTB010000222.1 GCA_903844265.1 uncultured Verrucomicrobiota bacterium | reverse complement strand
CCTGACGTCGACTGCTACGGCCTTTGACAGGCTGCAAACAACCCATCGAAAAGGACCCGCTCGTCTTAGCGGCCGACGTAGGGAGGCTCCATCCATTGGCGTTTGGATCAAGCTTGAGTCTCCTGACGTCGACTGCTACGGACTGTTGACCAACTGTTAAGCATTTCGTCCGGAATCGTTGGAATAGGGAAAGGATCCTCGCACCACTCAGTCGATCGGTCGCAGGCGGAAGAAGCGTGCGCCCATCTGGGCATCCGTCGGGGCCGAACCGAAGCCCTTCGCGTCGAGGGTCACGGTGGGCCCCATGTTCCACGTCCCCAGATCCTCCGAGGACTGGAGTTCGTAATGGCGCCCGGGTTCCCCGTGGAACTGGACATTCACGCCGGAGGCGACCACCGCTGCTGCCAAGCGGGGACTCGGTGTCTTGCCGGGTGGCCAGACCGTCAAGGGCCCGCCCGCAGGAAACCCGTAACCGTCGAAGCTCCCGCGCCCGCCGAACTCGGCGACCCCCTGCGCCGCCGGACCGGGGACTGCGTCATAAGTGAGATGGCGAGCGGTTTGATCGAAGTAGGGTCCCCATTTGACCTGATGATTGGCGGCATCCCAGCGCCCTTCATGGCTCACGTTGCGCACCACCCAACCCGCAGGAGGGCTCTCCACGAGGGCATAGGCCAGCGTGTGATCCGAGGGAATGGCATCCACCGCCACCGTCAGTGCCTGGCCAGGCAGATAGGCAGCCGGCAGGCTGCGCTCGACCCGCAGGTGAACCGACGGCACAGAACCGAGCGAGGCCAACCGGGCGCCTAAACTAGCGGGCGCGTGGCCCACGGTGTTCTTCCACCACATCGGGGCATTCGTGGTGGGGACATTGTCAAAGGCATACACCTCGCCGCCCTTCCAGAGCGCCCCGGCGCGGGTGATGTAGTCCACGATGTTGGATGCGTTCAGGGCAGGTTCCACCGGCCATGTTCCTCCCGTCTTCCAAGCCAGGATGTAGTCGGTGACCTCGTTGAGCGTGATGCGGTCGTCGGCGGGCGATATATCGGCTGGGAAGCGGCCATCCGCTACGTTGGGGTTGGTGCCCTGGAGAAATTCCCTCAGATTCGGCCGTCCATCCTGGTCCGGATCGGCGGTTGGGTTGTTGCCGGTGGCGCTGCCGAAGGACTGCAATTCGAAGGCGTCGCTCATCCCGTTGGCGTCGGTGTCCAGGGAGCCGAAATCGATGCGCGTACTCAGTCCCCTCGAGGAAAGCGTGAAGGTTTTCTGGTCCAGGACCGTGGTGGAATCGCGCAGGACCAGGTAGAGCGTGGTGCCGAGCAGGACGTTCTCTGGAGTCGAGAGCGGCGCGAGGTCTTCGCCATGGACCTTCAGCGAGTAGAAATTCCCGGCGTTGGTCAGCGATCCCATCTGATAACTGGCGACAGGCGCGCCGGTGGGGGTTCGGCGCGCCTCGACGAAGATGCTGGTGTTGGCGGACGTCACCATCACGCCGTTGGTGGCCACCGTGCCGTAGATCCGCGCGCCCGGCTCGGGAAGAACGGCGCGGGCGGCGGGAGTGAGGACCGCGCCGGCGGTGAGCAGCAGGAATAGGAACAGGGCGCGCCTGTCGCTGAGGTTCGTGGGAACCCACCACGGTTGGCGAACCGCGCATTGGGACCCTGAACCGGGGCAGTTGGTAGGGCGCGCACTCCGCTGCGCGCCGGCCTTGTAAGGCTCACCATCAGGCAGCCCCAGCAGGGCGGCGGGCAAGGGACTGCCCGCCCTACCTTTACGGTTCATGGAGAGCCGGGTTTTCCAAGATTTGGACACGCATTGGGACCATGAACCACGCGGGGATCTACCACGAAGATAACGAAGATCACGAAGGCCAGAGGATTTGTGTTCCTTCGTGTCCTTCGTG
>CAIMTB010000221.1 GCA_903844265.1 uncultured Verrucomicrobiota bacterium | reverse complement strand
CTAGCGTCCGCCCGTGTCGCTGTCCGAAAAAGTTCGACTTGCGGGAGTGGTGGGAGCTGGCGGCGGCGGTTTTCCCACCCATGTGAAGCTCGGCGGCCGCGCGGATATCGTCATCGCGAACGGGGCCGAGTGTGAACCGCTCCTGCACAAGGACGCGGCGGTGATGGAGCATTTCGCCGCCGAGGTCGTCGAGGGGGTGCGCCTCTCGATGGAGGCCGTTGGGGCGAAGGACGGCGTGGTTGGCATCAAGGCCAAGAACGGTCACGCCGTCGACCAGGTGCGCGCGGCGTGCAAGGGCACCGCCGTCCGGGTTCATCTGCTCGGTGACTATTATCCGGCGGGGGACGAGTACGATCTGGTGCACGAAGTGACGGGGCGGCTCATTCCCCCGGCGGGCATCCCGCTCCAGGTCGGCTGCATCGTGAACAATGTCGAGACGCTCGCCAACATCGCGGCTGCGGCTGCGGGGCGGCCGGTCCTCGACAAGATCCTGACCGTTGCGGGCGCGGTGCATGAGCCGTTGACCCTGACGGTGCCGATCGGCACCTCGCTTCGCGAGTGCATCGCCGCCGCGGGCGGGCTCTCCGTGTCGTCGCCGGTGTTGATGCTCGGTGGCCTGATGATGGGTGAGTTTTCGGTGAACCTCGACACGCCTGTCGTCAAGACCACCACGGGCGTGGTGGTGTTGCCCGCGGATCATCCCGTGGCGATGCGGAAGCTGACGCCGCCGGTGGCGCAGGCGCGCATTGGTAAATCGGCGTGTGACCAGTGTCGTTACTGCACCGAGTTCTGTCCGCGGTACCTGCTGGGTTATGCGGTCGAGCCGCATCAGGTCATGCGCGGGCTCGGGTTCACTGCGACTGGCACGGAGCGTTGGAACGAGTGGGCGGCGCTCTGCTGTTCGTGCGGTTTGTGCACGTTGTATGCCTGCCCGGAGCAGTTGTTTCCGCGCGAGGCGTGTGATGATGCCAAGGGTGTGATGCGCAAGGCCGGGTTCAAGTGGTCCGGCTCGATGACCGTCAAGCCCCACCCGATCCGCGAGGGGCGCCGCGTGCCGATCCACGGGTTGATGAGGAAGCTGGAGGTGGAGAAGTACAGCCATCCGGCGCCATGGCGCGAGGCGGGTGTCCGCCCGGCGAAGGTGGTGTTGCTCCTGAAGCAACATGCCGGAGTGCCCGCAGTCCCGAAGGTGAAGGTGGGCGACGCCGTGCGACGCGGCCAGTTGATCGCCGACGTGGCGGCCGGAGCAATGGGCGCGCCGATCCACGCATCACTCGACGGCGTCGTGGCGTCCGTCACCGACAAGAACATCTGCATCGAACGTGGGGCCTGACATGAATGGGAATGCCATCGGAATGCTCGAACTCACCAGCATCGCGGCTGGTTTCGCCGCGGGCGACGCGATGCTCAAGGCAGGCAACGTCCGCCTGCTGCTCTCGCGATCGATCTGCTCCGGCAAGTACATGGTCCTGATAGGCGGCGAGCCCGCGGCCGTGCAGAGTGCGGTGGCGGCCGGCACGCACGCCGCCCACGGCTGCATGATCGCCGAGCTGGTCATTGCCAACCTTCACTCCGACGTCCTCGCAGCGATCGGCCGCAGCAACGCGGGGGAGCCGAAGGGCGCGCTCGGAATCGTCGAGTCG
>CAIMTB010000220.1 GCA_903844265.1 uncultured Verrucomicrobiota bacterium | reverse complement strand
GGGGCTACGCGAAAGTGAGCCTCCGAAGGCCGGCGCGCAGCGGAGTGCACGCCCTACCAACTGCACCGGTTCAGGGACCCAATGCGCGATTCGCGAACCGTGGAGGCTATCCATGAACG
Organism: uncultured Verrucomicrobiota bacterium; assembly: GCA_903844265.1. GTDB lineage: Bacteria > Verrucomicrobiota > Verrucomicrobiia > Limisphaerales > CAIMTB01 > CAIMTB01. The sequence continues at coordinate 7,339 of CAIMTB010000220.1, read as the reverse complement.
GAGTCGAACCACGAAGGACACGAAGGACACGAAGGAACACAAATCCTCTGGCCTTCGTGATCTTCGTGACCTTCGTGGTAGATCCCCGCGTGGTTCATGGTCCCAACGCGCGATTCGCAGTTAGATCCGCTCCCGGAGCTCAAGGTATTCGACCGAGCCAGGCGCCAGTTCGAGGACGATCTCCGCCGGGTGGTCGTAGGTGCGTGGGTGGCGCCAGGTTTCGGCGCGTTCGCACGTGAATCGGGGCTTCACAGTGACCCGGCGGATGGCCTGGGGATCGATGACGGCAGGAGCGTCGGGCGTCTTGGCAACCCCGTTGTTGTTGACCAGTTCGATGACCCAGCCGCGGGCGTTCCGGTTCACGGCGAATTGGATGTCCTTGCCGGTGATCTCCACGGGGAGCTCGGTCCGGATGATTTCGCCCAGGCGCTTTGCGGAGATGGCGGCGGGACGCCCGGTCTCGGGCTGCGTCCATGGCTCGAGGACCTCGACTTTGCCGAGCGTGGCCAAGGGTGCGAAATCGCCTGCCAGGGCCTCGCGGTGTCGGGAGGACATCAGGACACGGGTGCCGCGTCGCAGCGCTTCCGACAGTGACTTCACGAATGGGCCGTCGAAGGCGATGTCCCCGGCGAGAAGCAGGACGGGATACTGGGCCAGGAATTCGCCGGAGCCGGCAGTGTTCACCACGTCAAAGACCTCGCCGAAGGGAGTGGGGCGGAGATAGGACGACTCCGGGTTTTCGGGGTTGGGCTTGGCGTGGATGTGGTCGCTGCCGGGGAAGAGGAGCGAGTCGAAAAGGTCGCGGATCTCACGGTCCCCCGCTGTGGGCGGCAGGATCCCCCACGGCTTGTCCATGTAGCCGTTGTAGCCGGCGAGATGATCGAGCACGACGGCGACAGGGGTGACGGGGACGCCGCGGTCGTGGCCTTTCATGAAGCGGAAGGTCTCGACGGCCTTGAGTCCGTGGGAGGTCAGCGTCCAGGGGGCCTCGGGCTTTTCAAAGAAGATGGCGATGCTGTTCTCGGGCGTGACCATGGCGGCGCCGGAGAACCAGCCGTGGAGCCAGAGGCGTTCGTAGAGGCTGAGCGAGTGACCGGCGTCGAGGCCTCGGGCTCCGCCGGAGTCCTTGCGGAGTGGTCCGCTGGTGGTGCAGGCACCCGAGAACCAGGGGCTGACCTGGACCGACCACGGCTTGTCCCACTGACGCGACGCGCCACGGGCGAACGCGAACTTGGACTGGGTGAAGGCGATGTTCTCCGCGACTTCCAGTCCGATGCATTCCGTGCCCCACTCGCCGGCATACGCCTCGTAATGCGAGTGGCCGGTCACGCTGATGATGCGGCCGAGGAGCTCCTTCTGACGGCCGACAAAGTAGGATCGGACACGGTCGTAGCACTCCTGCTTCGTCGAGGGGCGGCGATCATAGCCCGCCAGACCCGCCGGTTTCATGAGGTGCCGGAACGACTCGAATTCCGCCCCGTAGACGTCGCGCCACCAGCGTTCATTGGGCGAAAGGTTGTGGAGGTAATAACCCCACTCGCCGAGCTGGTAGGCATGGAACACCCCGGCACGCTTCATCGGCGCGAGAATGTCGGACTGCGCGGATCCGAAGACGGCGCGGCCGCCCTCGATCTGCATCTCACCGCCGGAATAGAGAATCGAGGGCCAGTGCTGGGCGGCAAGGTATTCAAAGACCGGCTCGGACCCTGGCTGCGGGCCCGGGCCGGGATCGAAGCCGTTGCCGAGCTCGCGGGCGCGCATAAGTTCCACGAGCTCGCGGACCTGGGGTAGGTCACCCGGAGTTCCGTAGAGGGTGAAGACGAAATCCTTCTGGCCCGGCAGGAGCCGCACCTGGAACGGCCCCGCGGTGAGTTCCTGACAGGCGAGGGCGATCAGAACGAAGATCGGCGGCAGGCGCTTCAGCATGCGGTCAGGTTAGACAACAGGCTCGAACATTGACAGTCGACATCTCCGTCCGAGGGCGCGGTCCCGTGCATCCACAGATGGACGGTAGGGCGCGCACTCCGCTGCGCGCCGTCGGGTGCCGTCGATCGCAGGGCGGGCAAGGGACTGCCCGCCCTGCTGACTGTGGCGAAACTACCGGATGTGCCTCATGTCGTTCCGGACGAGATCCGGGTCGGTCCGGATGGGTTCCAGGTCGTTCCGGACAACCGCCGAGTCGTCCCGGACGGGCGCCAAGTCGTTCCGGATGCTCTTCGGGTCGGTCCGGACGAACTCCAACTCGACCCGGAACACCGCCGAGTCGGTCCGGATGGCCATCCATCCGTTGCGGACGGGATCCGAGCCGCCCCGGAGGCGTATGCGGGCGGTCCGGAGGAACCGGGACACGATCCAAGCCTGGTCCGATGAATCACCACGAAGGACACGAAGGACACGAAGGGATGAGAATCAGAGGACCATCCGTCTGATCCGGGACTTGGCGGACCGGCCTCCGCAAGCCATTTCGAGAAGCATTCCCTTCGTGCTCTTCGTGCCCTTCGTGGTTCCACCCCCGATCGGCGGAACAGTGGAGGTCGCCATTCAAACACCCGATCTGGTCCGATGATCCACCACGAAGGACACGAAGGACACGAAGGAGAATCGATTCTGTTGGGGAAACCCGCCTCCCCCTCCGCCGATCAAGGCGGATTGAGCGTCACCTTAAGTCCCTTCACCGGTTGACCCGCCGCGTCCGTCAAACGGACCGAGCCCAGCCAACGCACGCCGCTCACCGTCTTGAACACAAGAACGTTCAGCCCCGCTCGTAACTGCACGCCGGTCGTGACATCCTTGTCCGGGGTATAGGACGAATCCTTTGCACCCCGATAGATCTCCCGACCATTCAGATAAACCTTGGACAGCTGATCCACGCCGACTTTCAGCACGATCCCGGTCTGCTCCGCCTCGCTCTCCAGATAACAAACCGCGTAGGCCACCTCCTGACCCGGGATCGGGGGTTCGCCCAGGAATTCCTGGAAGTTGATCCGATGATCCTTCAGCTGCACCTCCCTCCAAACCCACTCACTTGGACCGATGCTCACGCGCTGACCGGCCCGAGGACGCAGCTGGGCTTCCTGGGGAACCTGCTCCTGCTGCAAAGACTCCAGGGAACGTGAAGTCTGACAAGCAATCGGCAGCAGCACCAACCACTGCTTGATCGCCCCCGGATCCTGGGCCTGCTGGGCACGCTTTTCTTCCGCCTCCTTCGCCAACTCCAGACGCACCTGTTCCACGGCCGCCTTTTCCTCCAGGTGCCACTCGGTCACCTGACGCGCCGTCGCCGCCTCCCACACCTTGGCGGTCTTATCCCAACTGGCGGTGGCGATGCGCCGTCCCTCCGGGGAAACGGCCACCGACGCGACCCCATCCCGGTGCCCCTCGAGGCTGAGCAACTCGTCGCCGCTGGCCGCCTCCCACACCTTGGCTGTCCCGTCCCAACTGCCGGTCACGATCCGCTGGTCATTCTCGAAGAAGACGGCGGAGGTAAGGTCATAGCCGTGACCTTTGAGGAGGAAGAGTTCCTTCCCGGTCGCCGCCTCCCACACCTTGGCCGTCCCATCGTGGCTCCCGGTGACGATCCGCTGACCATCCGCGGAGAACGCCACCGAGACCACCCAACCCTGGTGCCCGCTGAGCGTATGGAGTTCCCGGGCGCTCGCGGTATCCCACACCTTGGCCGTCCGATCGGCGCTCCCGGTCGCGACCCATCGGCCATCCGGGGAAAAGGTGGCGGACATCACCCCATCCTTGTGCCCGTTGAACGTGAGGAGTTCCTTCCCGCTCCCCGCCTCCCACAACTTGGCGGTCGCATCCGAACTGCCGGTCAGAATCCGACGGCCATCGGAAGAGAAAGCCACGGAGTTGACCCAGTTGCTGTGCCCCCGGAGAAGGCCCGGCGACCTCCCCTTGGTCACGTCCCATACCTTGGCTGTTCCATCCCATTCACCGGTCACCATTCGCTCGCTATCGGGGGAGAAGGCCAGCGCCCGGATGCGAGCGCCGTGCCCAGGGAGCGTGCGGACGGCCTTGCCGGTAACTGTCTCCCACACCGTCACCGTCTCGTCATAACTGCCGGTGGCGATCCAGCGTCCATCCGGCGAAAAGGCCAGGCATTTGACAGATTCCTTGTGGCCTTCGAGCGTGAGTTCCTTCGCGCCCGCCGCGTCCCACACTTTGACGGTCTTATCGTAGCTGCCCGTAGCGATCCGCTGAGCGTCCGGCGAAAAAGCCACGGCGTGGACCCCGCCGCTGTGCCCCTTCACCCTGAACAATTCCTGGCCGCTGACCGCATCCCACATCCTCGCGGTCTGATCGGTGCTGCCCGTGAGAATCCGCTGGCCATCGGGCGAGAAGGCTACCGACATCAGGCCTTCGTCATGGCCCCGCAGGGTCACGAGTTCCTTGCCGTTGGCCGCCTCCAAAACCTTGGCCGTCCGGTCCTCCACGCTGCTGGTGACGATCCGCTGGCCGTCCGGGGAGAAAGCCAGCGACCGGATCCCGCCGCTATGCCCCTTGTGGGTCCACCGTTGCTCGCCGCTGTTGGCGTCCCACACCGTGGCCCTCCCATCCGCAAAACCGGCGGCGATCCACTGGCCGTCAGGGGAGACCGCCACGGACCAAACCCCGGCCTCCTCTCCATCCCTCTGGAGGAAGGTCCGCAGTTCTTTGCCGCTGGCCACCTCCCAAACGCTGGCCATCGCAGGTCCATTGCCTGTCACAATTCGCTCGCCGTCCGGAAAAAAGGCCACCGACCAGATCTGCGCGCGGGGACGGGTGACGCTGATCCATTCCCTGCCGGAGACCGAGTCCCACACTTTGGCCGTTCCATCCCAACTGCCCGTGGCAATCCGTTTGCCGTCCCGGGAAAAGGCCACCGAATAAACCCCGCTCCCGTGCCCTCTGAGGGTGAGCAGTTCCCTGCCGCTCGCCGCGTCCCATACCTTCGCCGTCGCGCTCGCCTCTCCCGTCCGATCGAAACAGCCGCTGACGATCCGCTGGCCATCCGGAGAAAACGCCACCGACTCGACCGAAGCCCCGTGTCCCTTGAGGGTGATCAGTTCCTGGTGGATCTGCCGCTGCCAGTAATCCCATTCAAAGCCACGTTGCGGGCTGTCTCCCGTCTCCTTGAGCAACTCCCGGACCCGTCCGACATTGTTCTGCCGCCAGGCCTGCTGGACCAGGTTCAGCTTGGCCGAATACAACGATCGCTCCGCCTGCTGCTGGCCCTCGGCGGCTTTGCGCGCCTGCGCGTTGGCCCGCCCCCGCTCCGCCTCGGCCTGGGTGCGCTGAGCCTTCTCCCCCTTCAGCGCCCTGTCCGTGAGTTCCCGCTGCGTATTCTGTTCCCGCTCCGCGCGCGTCGCACGAACCGCCTGCCAGGTGCTGACCGCCACCCCGAGCACCAGCGTCGCCATCACGATTCCCGCGGCGGTAAACGCCAGTTTGTTCCGCCGAAACGCCTTCTGGAAACGGTAGGCCGTGCTCGGGGGGCGGGCCGAGACCGGCTCGTTGCCCAGGTGCCGCTTCAAGTCCACCGCCAGCCCGTTCGCCGTCTCGTAGCGCCGACTCCGATCCTTCTCCAGGCACTTCATCACGATCCAGTCCAGGTCCCCCCTCAGCAGATGCAATAGCTTCGACGCTTCCACCGCACGACGTCTGGCGGTCGTCGTGAGTTCCTCCGCGCCAAGGGTCGCCACCCGGGTACTCGGCCTGGCGGGCTCCTCTTCCCGGATGATCTTCCGCATCGCGTCCACGCCCCGGGACATCAGTTCCTTCGCGTCGAACGGCGTTCGGCCCACCAGCAACTCGTAAAGCAGCACCCCCAAGCTGTAGATGTCCGAGCGCGTGTCGACGTCCAACCCGCTCATCTCCGCCTGCTCCGGACTCATGTACGCCGGCGTCCCGATGAATTGATGCAACTGCGTGTAGATCGTGTGCTCCGTCAGTCGGCCCTCCGTGGCCTTGGCGATGCCGAAGTCGATCACCTTGGGCACCGGCACGCCGTCGTGCAGCGTGACAAGGATGTTCGATGGTTTGATGTCGCGATGGATGATCCCCTTCTGGTGGGCATGCTGGATCGCCTGGCAGACCAAGATGAATAACTCGAGCCGCTCCTTGGTGCTCAGGTTCGCCTGGTCGCAGTAGTCGGTGATGCGAATGCCGCGGACCAGTTCCATGACAAAGTACGGCCGGCCGGTCTGCGTGGTGCCGGCGTCGAGCACCTTGGCGATGTTGGGATGATCCATCATCGCCAACGCCTGCCGTTCCGCCTCGAACCGCGCCACCACCGCCTTGGTGTCCATCCCCAGCTTGATGATCTTCAGCGCCACCCGGCGTTTGACCGGCTCCTTCTGCTCGGCCACGTACACCACCCCGAAGCCGCCTTCGCCGACCTCTTCCATCAGCTTGTAGCGGTCGATGGTGTCGCCGGGCTGTTCGGATTGGCCGGGCGCGCCTGCCTGGGTCGGGTCGGGGTCCAATCCCACTTCGGCTCGGACGGATCCCCGGTCCCCCGCGGCGAGTTCGGCGAGGAACGATCCCGCCGCCACGTCGGCCTTCAGGAGTTCCTCGATCTCGCGTCGCAGCGGGGCATTCCCGGCACAGGCCTCGTCGAGATAACGAGCCCGTTTCTCACCCGGTAGTTGTCGGGCCTCACGCAGGATGGCGGCTTCGCGCAGAGAGGATGCGTTCATGAGTGGCTTCAGGTTTGGCCGATCACCGGTCGTTTCGGTCACCGCAGATCCATGCGAAATCCCGGGGAGGATTTCGGGAAGTATTTTGGGAGGAACGCCCGGCCTGGCCGATCCGGGGGCACATTCAGGCACTGCCGAGCAACGGAGGACCCCAGGCGGCGTTTGTGGAGAGGGAAGCTTTCCTATGTTTGGACGCGTATCGGGACCCTGAACGACGCGGGGATCGACCACGAAGGTCACGAAGATCACGAAGGCCCGAGGATTTGTGTTCCTTCGTGTCCTTCGTGCTCTTCGTGGTGCCACTCGGTTCATGGAGAGCCGGGTTTTCCAAAATTTGGACACGCATTGGGACCATGAACCGGGCGTTGCGTGGCGCCGATCGCGGTGACGAGGCGGGCTTGTTTGGAGTGCGGCGGCTTGACGCCGCTTTGCAGAGCGCGATTCGCAGCGAGCGGCCAACCGACCCCCGCGTGGCCGCAGAACGGCGATGCGAGCCAATGAGAGGCCGCGACCGGGTAACCGGGGGCTACAGGACGCAACTTTGAGGTTCTTGCTCGGGAGAATCCCAACGGGATTCCGTCCCAAAGCCCGGGGTTGGGCCGCGAAGCGGACCTACCCCGGGTACGCGGCACCCGTGTGATAAACCCCAT
>CAIMTB010000219.1 GCA_903844265.1 uncultured Verrucomicrobiota bacterium | reverse complement strand
GGATGGCGACGGGCTGGGATTGGAGCGTCGCGGTGAACATCATGTCCTGCAGCTCATCCTCATCCTTGGGGGCCATGAGGATGATGTTCGGCAGGCAACGGAGGTAGGAGATGTCGAAGAGTCCGTGATGGGTGGGGCCGTCGTTGGCGCTGAGGCCGGCGCGGTCCATGCAGAAGATGACGGGCAGGTTCTGGAGGCAGACGTCGTGTTGGATGCAGTCGTAGGCGCGCTGGAGGAAGGTGGAGTAGATGGCGACGACGGGGTGGAATCCCATCGTGGCCATGCCGGCGGCGAAGATGACGGCGTGTTCCTCGGCGATGCCGACGTCGTAGAACTGCTTGGGCAGGGCCTGGTCGAGCAGCTTGAGGCTGGTGCCGCTGGGCATGGCGGCGGTGATGCCGACAACGTTTTTGTTCTGCTGGCAGATCTTCACCATCGTGCGGCCGAAAACCTCCTGCCACATGGGCGGAGAGCCGGGCTTGGGACCGGCCACGACGCCGGTCTCAGCGCAGTAGGAACCGAGCCCGTGGAATTTTTCGGGGTGCTGGATGGCGGCCTCGAAGCCCTTGCCCTTCTGGGTGAGGACATGAATCACGACGGGCCCGGGGCAGGTTTTTGCGAATTCGAGGACGCCGACGAGGGTGGGCAGGTCGTGGCCGTCGAAGGGGCCGAGGTAACGGAGGCCGAACTCCTCAAAGATCAGGCTGCTGCCGTAGCCGCCGCGGCCGTCGGTGCCGGGGCCCTCGTGGGTCCGATGGAGGGACATGTCGGTGACGACGCCCTTGAGGGCTTCCTCGGCTTTCTGGCCGAGGCGCACGGCGAGGTCACCCTTGGGAAGCTTCTTGATCCAGGTGGCGAAGTCGCGCTGGAGCTGGTTGTAGCGGGGGCTGGTGGTGAGGCGGTTGAGGTAGCCGGAGATGGCGCCGACGTTCTTGGCGATCGACCACTCGTTGTCGTTCAGGATGCCGATGAATTTCTTGGTCGTGTGGGCGATGTTGTTGAGCGCCTCGAACGAGATCCCGTTGGTGAGCGCGGCGTCGCCGAAGATGCAGACGACGTTTTCTTCGGTCGCGCGCTGGTCGCGGGCGGCGCACATGCCGAGGGCCGCGGAGAGCGCGGTGCCGGCGTGGCCGGAGCCGTAACAGTCATGGTCGCTCTCGGTGCGGAGGGCGAAACCGTTGAGGCCGTCGGTGGTTCGGATGGTGTGGAAGCGCCCCTTGCGGCCGGTGAGCAGCTTGTGGACGTACACCTGATGGCTGACATCCCAGACAAACTTGTCCTTGGGCGTCCGGAAGACGCGGTGCAGCGCGATGCTCAACTCGACCACGCCGAGGTTGGGCCCGAGATGCCCTCCGTTCTTGGCCAACTTGACGATCAGTTCGTTCCGGATCTCAGCGGCCAGCTGGACGGACTGGTCCAACGTGAGTTTTTTCACGTGGTCCGGATGGTCGACCATGTCGAGATAACGGCTCATCGGACTGATTTTCGGGGGAAAGGGTTGGCTAGGTTCCACAAAAAGGGTCGGATCGGGTCAATGCGTCTGGCGGTGGGCCTTACGCGGGGGTGGTCTTGACGACGTCGAACGTATGTTCCTGAGGCTCGCCTTCAGCGCCTTGCTCGAGTTGTCGGATACGGATTTCGGCTGCGGACAGCTTGTCCTGGCAGAACTTCACCAGACGGGTGCCCTCCTCGTAACGCGTGAGGAGTTGTTCCAACGGAAGATCGCCTGATTCCATCGTTTCCAGGATGGACTCGAGCTTCCCGAGTGCGTCTTCAAATGTGGGTTCGGGCGCCTTCGCCGCCTTCGACATGCGGATCAGGTTAGGAGAAGAACAGGAGTCCGTCCAGCGGGTGTCTGGGGTCAGGCCGCGGACCAGTGCATCCCTCGAGTTGTTGGTCGTAGGGCGCCCACCCCGAGGGCGGCGTGCCCTGGTGCATTCCCGAAGAACGGCGCGCAGCGGAGTGCGCGCCCTGCCGTCAACCTGCTCTTCCAGATCCGGATCGTTGGACTAGGACCGGCCGCGGCGCTTGACCTTCAGCTGGGCGAGGGAGTTGATGAGGGACGCGTTCACGGCGACCATTTCCTCGTCTGAGAGCTTTTCGCGGAGTCGATCCTCAGCGCGGCGCCGGGCTTCATCCGCGCGGTTCTCGTCGATGTCCTCGGCCCGGATCGCCATGTCGGTCATGATGGCGACCCGCTCTCCGGTGATCTGAACGAAGCCTTCGCCAATCGCGAGGTGCAGGCCCTGGCCTCCCTTGACGGCCACGACTTCGCCCGCGGTCACCTGGGTGAGCAGCGCGACGTGCATCGGATAGATGCCCATCTCGCCCTCGACCCCGGGGAGCGTCACCAGATCGACGTCCTCGGAGTAGATCTTTGCCTCCGGGGTGACTATTTCGAGTTTGAGTGTGGCCATGGAGTCGGCGTCCGGGGTCTGGGGTCAGACGACTGATTGCTGATGACTGCTTTTCGTCCGTGGAGATCTGAAATCCCGTGGTGCCTGATCAGGCCTCCATGATCTCGTCGATCCCGCCCTTCATGTAGAAATTGGCTTCGGGGACATCGTCGTGTTTGCCTTCGAGGATCTCCTTGAAGCCGCGGACGGTGTCGGCGACGGGGACCTGCTTGCCGGGGCGACCCGTGAACACTTCGGCCACGGAGAACGGCTGGCTGAGGAAGCGCTGGATCTTGCGGGCGCGGAACACGGTGAGCTTGTCGTCCGGTGAAAGCTCGTCCATGCCGAGGATCGCGATGATATCCTGGAGATCCTTGTACCGCTGCAGCACGCGCTGGATTCCGCGGGCGACGTCATAATGCTCCTTGCCGACGATGTCTTCGGCGAGTGCGCGGCTGCTGGAGCCAAGCGGGTCGACGGCGGGGTAGATGCCGAGCTCGGCGATCGAGCGTTCGAGCACGATAGTCGCATCCAGGTGCGCGAAGGTTGTGGCGGGAGCCGGATCGGTCAGGTCGTCCGCGGGAACGTAGACGGCCTGGAAGGAGGTGATGGAACCTTTTTTCGTCGAGGTGATGCGTTCCTGGAGGTCGCCCATTTCGGCGGCCAGCGTGGGCTGGTAACCGACGGCGGACGGGGTGCGGCCGAGGAGTGCGGAGACCTCGGATCCGGCCTGTGAGAACCGGAAGATGTTGTCGACGAAGAGGAGCACGTCCTGGTTCTTCTCGTCACGGAAGTACTCGGTGACGGCGAGGGCGGAGAGTGCGACGCGCAGGCGGGCGCCGGGCGGTTCGTTCATCTGGCCGTAGACGAGGCCGATGCGGGAGCCTTCCTCGAGGATGGGGAGGCCGTCCGCGCCCTTGACTGGGTGACCCTTGGCATCCTTCTTCACCTTGATGACGCCGGCCTCGACCATTTCGTTGTAGAGATCGTTGCCTTCGCGGGTGCGTTCGCCGACGCCCGCGAACATCGAGATGCCGCCGTGCAGCTTCGCGATGTTGTTGATCAGTTCCATGATCACGACCGTCTTGCCGACGCCGGCGCCGCCGAAGGCGCCGACCTTGCCGCCCTTGAGGAAGGGGCAGATCAGATCGATGACCTTGATGCCCGTGGTGAGGACCTGCGGGGAGGGGTTCTGGTCGATGAGTGTCGGGGCCGGGCGATGGATGGGGTAGCGTTTGTCGGCCTTGATGGGGCCTTTTTCGTCGACAGGATCGCCGTTGACGTTGAGCACGCGGCCCATGACGCCTTCGCCGACGGGGATGGATATCGGGCCGCCGGTGTCGGTCACTTCCATGCCGCGGCGGAGGCCGTCGGTGGTGGACATGGCGACGGCGCGGACCCAGTTGGCGCCCAGGTGCTGTTGGACCTCGAGGGTGAGCTTCACGCGACCGACGAGCGGGAGTTCATACTCGACCGTGAGGGCGCTGTAGATCTCGGGCAGGTGGGCCGTGAATTCTAGATCCACGACGGGGCCGATGATCTGAACGATTTTGCCTTTGTTCATGCGGCTGAATGTTTGGGCGGGTGAAAAACGGTGCGGACGCGAAAGTAGGGACTGGGAAAATTCGGGCCAATGACTGGGTGGGCGTGATCTTGGACTTCAGGGCTTGGGAGTCTCAGCCCAGCGCCATGGCTGCGCTGGCGATTTCGAGCAACTGGTTGGTGATGCTGGCCTGGCGCATCTTGTTGTACTCGAGGGTGAGGTCCTTGATCAGTTGCTTGGCGTTGTCGGTCGCGCTCTTCATGGCGACCATGCGGGCGCTGTGCTCGGAGGCTTTGGCCTCGAGGAGCATGTGGTACATCTGGAAATTGAGATAGTGCGGGAGCAGGGCGGCGAAGACGTCCGGGGCTGCGGGCTCGAACAGGTATTCGAAGCTGGGGGTGGCGAGATCGCGGGCGCTGGAGACGCCTGAAAAATCGGAATCGACGCCCTTGATTTCGCCGAGGGGCAGGAACGAGCGGATCTCGGGCCGCTGGGTCATGACGTTGATGAAATTGGTGAACAGGACGTCGACGCGGTCGACTTCACCCTTCAGGAACATCTCCTGGACGAACTTGGAGATGGCGCGGGCCTCGCTGAACATCGGGGAGTCCTTGTAGGTGAACTCAGCCTTGAGATTGCGCCGGGTCCGGGCCACGAACTGGGAGGCCTTGCGACCCGCGGTGACGTAGATTGTCGTGGTGGCGTCGGCGCGGCCGGCCTCGCGGAGCAGGTTGGAATTGAGCGAGCCGCAGAGGCCCTTGTCGGTGCTGATGACCACCAGGGCGCGTTTGCCGGTGGCGGCCTCGGTGCCTTCGCGCTTCTCCATGAGCGGGTGCGAGAAGTCGCCGGAATGGTCGGTGACCGAGGCCAGGACCTCGTTCATCAGGCGCGAGTAGGGACGGCCAGCGAGCGCCGCCTGCTGGGCCTTGCGCATCTTGGCCGAGGCCACCATCTGCATGGCCTTGGTGATCTGCGCCGTGTTCTTGACCGACTTGATGCGCCGGCGGATGTCGCGCGTGCTGGGCATGGGGAGGTCGGGTCAGCGAACGGTTGAGGGATGAGCCTTCAAGCGGGGCGGTCCGGTGATTTCTGGATCAACGGTAGGTCTGCTTGAATTCGGTGACCGCAGCCTTCAGGTCGGCGGTCAGCGCATCCGTCAGGGCCTTCTCCTTCGCGATCGATGCGAGAAGCTTCTCCTTCCGGGTGCAGAGGTACTCGGTGAGCTTCTTCTGGAAGTCCTTCACCTTGTCGACCGCGACGTCGTCGAAGTAGCCGTTCTGGATCGCCCACATGACCGAGGCCTGGACCTCGACCGCGATGGGGTTGTACTGGGCCTGCTTGAACAGTTCGACGATGCGCTTGCCGCGCTCGAGCTTGGCCTGGGTTGCGGCGTCGAGGTCGGAGCCGAACTGGGCGAAGGCGGCGAGTTCGCGGAACTGCGCGAGGTCCCCCTTGATGCGGCCGGCGACCTGCTTCATCGCCTTGACCTGCGCGGCGGAACCCACGCGGGAGACCGAGAGGCCGACCGAGATCGCGGGTCGGACGCCTTGATAGAACAGGTCGGTCTCGAGATAGATCTGTCCGTCGGTGATGGAGATGACGTTGGTCGGGATGTAGGCGGAGACGTCACCGGCCTGGGTCTCGATGATCGGGAGGGCGGTGAGTGATCCGTTGCCATTCATCTCGTTGAGGCGGGCGGAACGTTCGAGAAGGCGGCTGTGCAGGTAGAAGACGTCGCCGGGGTACGCCTCGCGGCCGGAGGGGCGCTTGAGGACGAGGGAGACCTGACGGTACGCGACGGCGTGCTTCGACAAGTCGTCGAAGATGATCAACGCGTCCATGCCGTTGTCCATGAACCATTCGCCCATGGCCGCACCGGTGAAGGGCGCGAGGTACTGTTCGGTCGCGGAATTGGAGGCCGACGCGACCACGACGATCGTGTAGGGGAGGGCGCCGGTCTCCTCAAGAACGCGGAGGATGTTGGCGGTATTGGACTGCTTCTGTCCGATCGACACGTAGATCGAGTAGAGCGGTCGGAAATCCTTGTCCGCACCGCCATCGGACTCCTTGTTGATGCGGGCGTTGTTGATGATCGTGTCGATCGCGATCGTGGTCTTGCCGGTCGAACGGTCGCCGATGATCAGTTCGCGCTGGCCGCGGCCGATCGGGATCATGGCATCGATCGACATGATGCCGGTCTGGACGGGCTGGGTGACCGATTTGCGCTTGATGATGCCGGGCGCGATTTTCTCGACCGGATAGAAGGCGGTCTCCTTGATCGGCCCCTTGCCGTCGATGGGTTCGCCCAGGGCGTTGACCACGCGACCGAGGAGGCCCTTGCCGACCGGAACCTGGAGGGTGCGGCCGGTGGTGCGGACCTCCTGGCCTTGTCGGATGTGGGTGTAGTCGCCGATGATGATGGCGCCGACGTCGGTTTCCTCGAGGTTCTGGACAAGGCCGGTGACGCCGTTGCCGAAGTCGAGCATCTCGCTCATCATGGCATCGGTGAGGCCTTCGATCTTGGCCACGCCGTCGCCAATTTCTCGAACGGTGCCGACGTTCTGTCGGCTCACGCCGGATTTCACCTGGGCGATTTGCGCTTCAATGTCCTGCAGCAAGGTGCTCATGTCGGAAACGGATTTCGGGATCTTCTTTGAAAATGGGTCTGGAATTTCGGGTCTGGGGCGTGGCCTCTGGCTTTGGGTATCAGGCTGGACCTTGGACCTTGGACTTCACTTAGAATCCCTCGTTGAGGGCTTCGAGCCGGGCTTTGACCGAGCCATCGTACACATCACTGCCAACGCGGATGCGGAGGCCGCCGAGGAGGGCGGGCTGGACCCCGAAGCTCACATCGAGGCCGGGCCCGTACCGACGGGTGAGGCTGGCGCGGATGCTGGCCTGCAATTCCGGTGGGGTCTCGACGGCGTTCTCGACGCGGGCGGTGCGGGAATCGAGGTGGAGTTTCAGCAGCCGCTGGAAATGGCTCAGTGTGCCGAGGTAGCCGCGGGGTTTGACTTCCAAGGTGCGGGTCACCGCCAACTGGGCGCGGGCCTCGTCGAGCTGGCCGTTGACGAAGCAGGCGCTGAAGAGGGATTTGCCGTCGCGGCGGGCCTGTTTCGAGATCTTCATGGGCGCGGGGTGGGGGCGGGTGGGATCAGGCCGCGAGCTGCTTGTTGGTCTCGTCGGCGAGGCGGCGCTGGTCCTCCACGGTGAGGATCTTGCCGGTCACCTTGGACGCAAGTTCCACGGCGAGGCGTCCCATTTCGCGGCGGAGGTCCTGCTTCATCTTCTCGTAATCGGCGAGGGCGGCCTCGCGGGCCTTGGCGATGATCTGTTCGGCGGCGGCGATGGCCTTCTG
>CAIMTB010000218.1 GCA_903844265.1 uncultured Verrucomicrobiota bacterium | reverse complement strand
TTCCGACGGGCGTTGGATTGTTGCCGCTCGGGACAAGGGTGACTGGCAGATGTTTCCGCGTGACGAGAAGGTTATTCCCATCCTCCGCGATGGCCGATGGCGCCTTGAACCGAATCCGGTGGATTGGGTGTTGCGCGACGCCTTTGGCGCGACGCCACTCTCGATGCGGCGGTCCGCGACCACGGATGTGTGCGCGGTGTTCATGTCGCGTCCCGAGGATTGCTTCGCCATTTCGATGCCGCAGCAGGATGAGGGGCATCGCTCTGTCTATTATTCCCTATTCGGCAGGGAGCTTAAGCCGGGGGGTACGACGATGGGAATTGTCCGGCTGTCGATCCTGCGGCGTCCCGAGGAGGCGTGGGGACGGTTCACGGCGGCTGGGAAATCGTGGCGTAAGGATGATGCGGCTGCGGTGCTTCCATGATCCACTGCACCGGACCAATCACGCGGCGCCGATGGCCGCGTGCACCTTGTTCGCCAAGTCCGGAATGGTGAAGGGTTTCTGGATGAAGTGGATGCCTTCCTCCAGCACGCCGTGACGGGCGATCACGTCGGCGGTGTATCCGGACATGAACAGCCGTTTGAGCCCCGGATGAGATGAGAGCAGGCGCTTCGTCAACTCCCGCCCGTTCATCTCGGGCATCACGACGTCGGTCAGGAGCAGATCAATCTGCCCGGGATGCTCCTCCGCCAGTCGGATCGCCTCGCCCGGGGTCGATGCCTCAAGCACCGCATATCCCAGGCGCACGAGCATTCGCTTCACAATCCGGAGAAGGGAGGGCTCATCCTCCACGAGAAGGATGGTTTTCTGGCCCTGGACGGCGGGCAGTGGTGTGCTGACGGCCTGTGTCGACCCGGCTTTGTCCGCCTGTCGGGGCAGGTAGATGGTGAAGGTGGTGCCTTGGGCTGGCTCGCTGGAGACGTGGATGAAGCCGTTGTTCTGCCGGACGACACCGTAGACAGTGGCGAGTCCCAGGCCGGTGCCCAGGCCCGGACCCTTGGTGGTAAAGAAAGGTTCGAATACCTGTGCCAGGATCTCCTTGTCCATGCCGCAGCCGTTGTCAGTGACGGCGATCCGCACGTAGTCCCCAGGAGCCAGGGCCGGATGATCGCTCACATAGGCCTCGTCAATCGTGGCGTTTCGGGTCTCCAGGTTGATCCTGCCCCTGCCTGAGATGGCGTCGCGGGCGTTCACGCAGAGGTTGGCTAGGATTTGGCTCAACTGCATGGGGTCCATCATCACTGGCCAGAGGGCCGAAGCGGGCGCCCACTCCAGGTCGATATCCTCGCCGATGAGTCGCCGCAGCATCTTGAGCATGTCCTCAATCGTCGCATTGAGATCAAGGATCGTGGGCGACACCGTCTCCTTGCGGGCAAAGGCCAGAAGTTGCCGGGTAAGATCGGCCGAACGCTGGCCGCATTTCTCGATCTCCACGATGCTTTCACGCTCGGGGCTGCCCATCGGGAGGGTCTGCAGGATCAGGGCTGTGTTACCGAGAATGGCCCCCAGCATGTTGTTGAAATCATGGGCCACGCCCCCCGCCAGTCGGCCGACGCATTCCATCTTATGAGCCTGGGCCAGTTGCGCATGGAGTCTTTCCCGCTCTGCCTCCGCCTTCCTGTGTCCAGTGATGTCCCGGAAATACCAGACGCGTCCGTAGTATTGCTTGTTCGGCCCAAATATCGGTGCCGAATAACGGTCGATGGTCCGACCATCGGTCAAAACCAGTTCATCCCGGCCTGTCTCGTGCCGGTGCTCAAAAAGGTAGCTGACCTGACAAAGGAATGCCTCGCGGTCCGCCATCTGGTCGGCTACGAACGCGAGCACCGGCCGATCGGCCCGGTCCTCGACGAGCTTTGCCGGCAGGCCCCACAGTTCGACGAATCGGCGATTGTACGAAAGAATGCGCGCCTGGTCATCCACCATCAAGATGCCGTCCGTGGAGGCGTCCTGTTGTGCGGAGAGCAGGATATTGCTGGCCCGCAGCGCCGTCTCCGCGTCCAGGCGCTGCAGTTCGGCAGCGGTGCGAAGGCCCACCGTCTTCAGGGTGGCTTCCGCCTGCGGGCGGTTGCTCAGCGGATGACGTGAGATCACTGCGATCAGTCCGATCGGCTCCCCTGAATGACCGAATAGGGTCACGCCGACATAACTCTCCGCCCGCAATTCCTCGAGTACCCGGTCGCGTGGGAAGGACCGGCAGACGCCGTCAGGGAAGCAGCAGACATCCCTGCCCACCACATCGCCACAAGGGGTGTCCTTGAGGGCATACGTCACGTTGTCCTCGAAGTGGCCGTCACACCAGATGGCGACCGTCCGGGCGGTCAATCCGTCGCCTTCCAGACGGTCGATGCAGACGAAGTCCATGCCGAGGCTCTGGGCCAGGAAACGGGCCAGTTTGTTGAAGAAGGGCTCGTCCGATGAGGCGCTGCTGCTTTGGGCCAGGAAGACCTGCACGGCTTCCGCCCGTTTGCGCTCGGTGATGTCGACCAGCACGAGGTGGCAGTGGGGTGTGCCTTCGGCGCTTCGCACGACGGTGGCCGTCAGTTGCGCGAAGAAGGGCGTGCCATCCTGCCTCCTCATCTGCAGGTCCAACGCCTGCGCCGGCGTGGTCTGAAGGAGTCGCTTGTGGTGCAGGTAATAGGTGTCCTGGTCCTCCGTGGAAATGAAGCGGGTGATCTTCTGGTTGATCAGGTCTCCAATGTTCATGCCCAGCAGGGCGCTGGCCCTGAGGTTGGCCTGCAGGATGAGCCCCGCTTCGTCGACGGTGACATAGCCCAAGGGTGCCAGTTGGTAGAGCTCGAAATAGCGCGTCCGTGCGGCCTCAAGTTCCATCTGGGCGCAGCGCAGTTCGTCCGCCTGCATCTCCAGTTCGATTT